>JANSXW010000115.1 GCA_024742755.1 bacterium
CCAAAAAGTGATGGATTTAAGGGCCGTAAAATTAAATGGCGATATGGAGGGTTTTATGCAGTTTGTCATTGGCTCAGAACGCAAAATCCGCCTCCAAAAAATGGCGGCATGATGGATGCCCCGCTTTTTTGTCACGCACTCGAATGAAATCATGGGCATTCAGTCCGTCAGAGCGGGGGCACAGGATTTCCTGGTCAAGGGCACCTTTGATCATCGCCTGCTTGTCAAAACCATTAACTACTCCCTGCAGCGCTTCGCCACCCAATCCAAGCTCCAGAAAAAAGCCGATGACCTCAGCAAAAACGAAGAACGAACCCGCCGGGCGCTGAAAATAGCCAGGTTTGGGCGCTGGGAAATGAATATGGTGGACACTTCTATGCACTGGGATGATGAAATCTTCCGCTTTTTTGGGTTCCAGCCAGGCAGCTTCCTGCCATCGCTGTCTGAGTACCTCAAGTACGTCCATGTGAATGACCGGGCAGAGGTAGAGCAGTTCTTCGAAGAGGCGATGAGCGATGGCAAACCGCACACCATCAACCACCGGATTGTCATTGACAATAAGAAAGTCCGCCACGTACAGGTGAATGCACAGGTCAGCTATGTTGAAAAGGATGGTCAGATGATGCTCCTGGGGAGTATTCAGGATGTATCCAATCAGGCGCCAGAACCTCCACTCCCCCAACCAGAACCCGATGGCAGCCCGGGGCCTGAACCGGAAGACCCTCCCAATCCAGGCAAAGAGGATGCCCCGGAAAAGCCTGACCACAGGACCGATAACCCGATTCAGGAAAACCCCAAAGTATTATTCTCCGATTTTTCCTACAACCTCAGGACGCCCATTGCCTCCGTGATTAATTTCATTTATTTACTGGAGGAGACTGCGCTTCAGGACCAGCAAAAAGAATACATCAAAGGGATCAAATCCTCTCTGGAGGACCTGAGCTTCGCACTCAACAACTGGATCAACCTCAGCACCCTCCGTACCGAGCAGGTCAACCTGAGTTACTCCGATATCCAGGTTGCGAATATGTTGAAAACAGTCCTCGACATCTCTAAAATAAGGGCAGAAAAATCGGGCAGTGAGCTGACCGTAGACGTATCACAGAAATTACCGGATACCATTATCAGCGATCCACAGCGGCTCACCCAACTCATCTACAATGCCATCGAGCTTGCGGTCAATTTTACAGTGCCCGATGCCCAAACCCGCCTTTCGCTGGGCGTGCGGGGCAGCCGGAACGCCAACCTTGAACTGTTGATCCGCTGCGCGTTCCAATCTGACGATTTTGACTATGAAGAGGCCAGGGAAATGATTGAGGATGAAGATATTATTAAGGACCATAGTGTAGAAGCCAGTCGAATGCTACCCCTCGTCATTGCCAAGCAACTGACCTCCATCATGGGAGGGCAGCTCAAGGCCATTCGGAAAACCAGCCAGAAGTTTGAGATCAAAATTGAACTGCCCATCGGCACCCCTGAACAACAGCCAAGAACACTGCCCGAAAAACCAACAGAAGCCCTGCACATCCTACTGGTGGAAGACCATGACCTGCACCGACTGGCTACTAAGCGGATGCTGGCCAATTGGTCGGATAAGGTAACGGTAGATGTAGCTTCCAATGGGCTGGAAGGCGTACAAATGGCCTCTCAAAAAGACTACGACCTTATCCTGATGGACCTCGAAATGCCCGTGCTAAACGGCATACAGGCCGCTATCAGAATCAGGAGCCAGTCCAAAACCCCGATCATTGCCCTGACCGCCAATGAGTCCAAGCAGGAACAGGAGCGATGCCAGTCGATTGGCATTAATGATTATGTGGTCAAGCCGGTCAAGCCGGAAGGGCTGTTCAAGCGGATATTGCAGCAGGTCATTCCCTAATCCATCAACCTTGCCGCCCTTTGCTGCGTTGAATGATTGTCGAAAAAGAAAAGGCAATCATGGAAAGTTACGATTTGATCATCATTGGCGGCGGGCCGACCGGGCTCAATTGCGCAATCGCTGCTCATAAAGAAGGGCTCAGCCATTTGGTGCTTGAAAAAGGGGTGCTGGCCAACTCCATTTACAATTTCCCGGACAATATGACCTTCTTCTCCACATCCAAACGGCTGGAGATCGGAGACGTACCCTTTATTTCCCATACAGAAAAGCCTACGCGCCGGGAAGCACTGGAATATTACCGGCGCCTGCAGCAAGCATGGTCCCTCCATGTGCACACCTACGAGCCCGTGTCAGAAATGAAGCCCGATGGCACCGGTGGTTATTTGGTTTCCACTTCAAAACGCACTTATCAGGCCCGGGCAGTGGTCGTAGCTACCGGCTTCTACGATACTCCGAATATGATGGACGTGCCGGGAGAAGACCTCCCCAAAGTCAAGCACTACTACGATGATGCTCACCCCTACGTCGGACAGGAAGTCCTGGTGGTTGGAGCAGCCAATTCTGCCTGTCAGGTGGCCCTGGAGCTGTGGCGCAAAGGGGCAAAAGTCACGATGGCGATTCGGGGCAATGCCATCTATAAAGGTGTAAAATACTGGATAAAACCCGACATTGAAAACCGCATAAAAGAGGGCAGTATTCCGGCCTACTGGAACAGTACGGTACAATCCATCCACCCGGATAAAGTGGTCCTGCAAACCCCGGAAGGCGAAGCAGAGCTGGCCAACGACTGGGTGCTGGCCATGACCGGCTACCGACCGAATTACGCCCTGCTTTCCAGCCTTGGGCTCGAAATACCGGAGGACGAAACCCGGGTCCCCAGCCATAACCCGGAAACCCTCGAAACCAGCCTGCCCAATGTCTTTCTGGCAGGCGTGGTCTGCGCAGGCATGAAAACCAATTCACTCTTCATTGAGAATACAAGGGACCACGGCACGGTCATCGCTCAGCAGGTTGCCCGGCGCGTGCCTAAGCTGCAACCTCTTTAGCGTATGGGGCTAAGCATCCACTACCGGGGTACGCTGACGGACAAACGGCAATCTGCAGCACTGCTCAGTGAACTGGAAGATATTGGGAAGTCTATGCACTGGCCCACTCAGGTACTTGACGGGCACTGGGACCGCAAGCCGGACGCCCGCCTGGAGCGCAATAGTGCGGGGCTCCCTGCTGTCGTAGGCGACTCGGGCCTAAAGGGTGTTATTCTGCAGGTCCATCAGGATTGTGCCCCGCTGTACTTCTGTTTTAGCGCTTCGGGCGTTTTGACTTCGCCATTGCAGGTGGCCGTTAGCGCTGTTGACAATTATGCCGTTACGCCAAACTGGATCGCAGTGCATACCCAACCGGCCGGTCCGGAGGTACACGCTGCCATCATCCGTTTGCTGCGCTATCTGCAGGAAAAGTATTTGCACGATCTTGAGGTGGAAGACGAAAGCGGGTACTGGGAGTCCAAAGACTACGCGGATGTACTGAAAGAGCTGAATCAGGAGCGGTCCGGCAATGAAGAACTGGCCCGAAAGGCAGCTCAGCTCAGGCGCCGGGAGCAGAAAGACGTCGTGGCGAGGATTGACCTGCTGCTGCGCAAGATGCGGGATTGGGAAGCAGATTAATTGTCCTATATTTGTCGCTTCATTGTTAGCCACAAAACGAACGACATTCAACATTGCAACGCTCCGACTCCACCAAGGCTTTAGGTATTTTGCTGCTGGTAGCTGTAGCCATCCGCCTGCTTTCCTTTTTCCCATCCGTCATTGATCACGACGAGTCTACTTATCTCGTCATAGCGGATGCCGTATCACAGGGCTACACCTATCAGGTAGATTACATCGACACCAAGCCGATCGGCATTTTTTTGGTACTGGCCGCCCTGAAGTCCCTGCTAGGCCATGCCATTTGGGGCTACCGGCTTGTTGCAGCCCTGGTACTGGGGCTTACCGCATTTCTGCTGTACCGTGCCAAGCGCATACAGGGAAGCAACTGGGCGGCAGGGCTATCGGCAGGTATCATCTACCTTATTCTGAATTCACTGTATACCCGTTATGGTGTTTCCCCCAACACGGAGACTTACTTCAACCTATTCACAGCGGGCGCACTTTTGCTTTTTTTCAGATACCGCAGTTATGCCGCCTTTTTCGTAGCCGGGCTGCTGCTGGGTATTGGCTTTGTCATCAAATACGTAGTGCTCTTTGATGGGCTCGCCTTCGGGGCCTTCCTCATTTTCCAGTCTTTGCGGCGGGAAGGCAATGTGGTCAAGGCGCTGAGTCAGGCGCTGACGATGGCGCTGGGTGCGGCCATCCCGTTTGCGCTGGTTGTCGGCTATTACTATCAGATTGGGGATTTCGACCGCTTTTGGTTCAACTCGGTCACGGTAGCCGGGCGCTACCCTTCCTCCCGTACCTTTTCGCACTACATCGTTTTCTTCTTTGAATTTTTCCTGCGTTTTTTGCCCGTTACCGTCTTGTTTATCATAGGGCTGCGGCACAAAAGCGTCAAGCTGTCCGTCCGGCAGTTTGGAATGATCTGGTCTGGCTTTGTATTGGCATCCGTGCTGATTCCCGGCAATGCATTTGGGCATTATTACATTCAGTTTATGCTGCCCTTTAGCTATCTGGCAGGAGAGTTCTTCGGGCTGCCCCGGCAGGAGGTGCCCCGGTGGCTGCGTTGGATGCGCCATCCCCGGCTGGGTTATGCCTTGCTGGGCTTACTCTTTGTCACCCACCTGTTGCTTCAGAAGAAAGACTACCTCGACCGCCCGGATAATGTCCGTTACGCTGCGCAGTACCTCAATCAGCACCTGGAGACAGGCGACCTTATCTACACGCAGGAGGATCAGGCCATCTATTTCATGACCCGGCGTCTTCCGCTCATTCCCTACGTGCACCCTTCCCTGTTTTGGCTGGACAAGCACATCGAAGCCATGGAGATCGATGTGGATAAGGAAGTGGCGAAAATTGAAGCCGCTGCCCCCCGCTTCATGGTCTTTCGCTATCCGGTTGAAACCGAGCGCTTTGCCGCCTACCGGGCCGCCCACTACACGGAGGTGGCCAATATTGGCAGCTACGTAGTGATTTTTGAGCGCAAAAATTAGCGGGCTTATTGCACCTTTTCCAAAAAGCCCTTATATTTGCATTCGCTAAAAAGCAGGGGAATTAGCTCAGCTGGCTAGAGCGCTTGCATGGCATGCAAGAGGTCACCGGTTCGACTCCGGTATTCTCCACAAGGTTTTTGCCTGAATTATTGACCTTTAGGCAATGAAGAATGGCAAAAGCGGCAAAAAAGACCCTTGGTCCTGAATGGGATCAAGGGTCTTACTCGTTTTTAGAACGCCCCCCTTTCCAGACTGCGAAAGCCCTTATTTACCCCTTGCCCTTGCTAAATCAAAAAAACACCCGTATATTTACATCGCACGCGATTTAATCTTAACCGACACAAATGAAAACTACAACACTTCAAAACGTATTCTGTATCATCTTGGGCTTGCTTATGGTCCTGGCCGGCATTGGGCATCTTACCTTCCAACGGGAGGCGTTTCAGGCTCAGGTGCCGAGGTGGCTGCCGGGCGACCCTGCTTTTATGGACTTTGTGGTCCTTGCCTCCGGTGTGACCGAAATTGCGCTCGGGCTGGCGATGGTTTTCTGGGCCCGGCACAAGGTCAAGGCCGGCATCGCACTGGCGATCTTCTATGTACTAATCTTCCCGGGCAATATTTCCCAATACACCAATGGCATTGACGCGTTTGGGCTGGACACCGACCGCAAGCGGCTTATCCGCCTGTTCTTTCAGCCTGTACTCATTTTGTGGGCACTTTGGTCAACCGGAGCCCTCAAATATCTATTCAATCAATCAAACCGATAAAATCGACCCAATATGGATTTCTACAGCTTTGAAGCCGAACAACTCAATGGCAAAAAAGTCAAAATGGAGGATTACAAAGGCAAGACCGTGGTGGTGGTCAATACCGCCAGCAAATGCGGCCTGACGCCTCAGTACGAAGGGCTGGAAAAGCTCTACCAAAAGTACCGGGACGAAGGGCTTGTCGTGCTGGGCTTCCCCTGCAATCAATTTGCCAATCAGGAACCCGGGGACGCTGAGGACATCAAGGAATTCTGCGAGATCAACTACGGGGTCAGCTTCCCGATGTTCGCCAAGGTGGAGGTCAACGGCGAAGGCACCCACCCCATCTTCAGGTACCTGAAAGATGAACTCAATGGCCTGTTCGGGAAAAAAATCAAGTGGAATTTCACCAAATTCGTCATTGACAAAAACGGCAAGCCCGTGAAGCGTTTCGCGCCGGTCACGAAGCCTGAAAAGATGGAGTCAACGATCAAAAAACTGTTGTAGCCATGAGCAATCCCGCAGCGGCTCTCTACCTGGAAAACCAGCTTTGTTTCCCCCTCTACGCCGCTTCCAGAATGACGACTAAAATTTATGCCCCTTTGCTGAAGGCCCTTGGCCTGACCTACCCGCAGTATCTGGTCATGCTGGTCCTTTGGCAGCACGGGGAGCAAACCGTCAATGCAATCGGCAGCCGCCTTTACCTGGAGTCCAATACCCTCACACCTTTGCTCAAACGCCTGGAGCAGAAAGGGCTCATCAGCCGCAGGCGGTCCTCTAAAGACGAGCGCAGTGTGCTGGTCCAACTCACCGAAACCGGCGCACAGCTAAAGGCCAAAGCTCAGGAAATCCCCAAAACGATCCTTGCATCCTTCAACGATAGCCGCCTCACGGAACCGGAGGTCCTGCAGTTCCAAAAGACCTTGTTCAAGTTGGTCGAAATCCTGGGCGAACGGGCAGAACGGGATAAGGAATAACCCCTGAAGCAGAATCGTTCAGGCTTTGTTTTTGCGTTCCGCCCAATTTCCGGCAACAAATTCAATACCTGTTCCTTGCTGCAGCAAAAATTGTCCTGTCCCGGTAACACCGCTGCACAACCTGCTGATAAATTAAAAAAGTCTTAATTTAACCCGCCAAAGCGTAACGAGCGCCGCTTTTCGCCGTTTTAAGACTATGCATGAAGCACAACACACTAAGAATTATGCCCATACAACCGATATCAGAGACGCAGGACCGCAGCACCAACATCCACATTGCCGTTCTTTATGCCAAGGCCGATCAGGAAGCCTGGGAAGAGCTGGAAAAACAATTCACCAGCATCAATGCCCGCTATCCCAATGTACACATCTGGACCGCCACCGACATTGACATTGGGGGCTCCGTAGAGCGGCAGCTCAAGGATGAACTCAAGCGGGCAGATATCACCCTGCTGCTTTTCAGCCCGGAGTTTGTCAATGACGATATTGTAGATGAGGAAGTGCGGGACTTACTGACCACCTACGCCCGGTTCAGCGACAGTGATGCCTACCGCAAGGAGGAGCGCTTCATCATGCCTATTCTGCTTAACCACCTCTATGGGTGGGACGACATCTACGACAAGCATTTCGATATTGAGAACCTCCGGGTGTTTGACAAGCTGCCGGAAGCCAACGAAGACCGGGGCAAAGTCTACGAAAGCATCGCTCAGTCTCTGGAGGAGTATATTGTACGTATTAATGCCAAGTCCGTGCAGATCGCCCTGCCTACCTGGATTGGCTTCATACCCAGCATCATGTACAACGGAGGCTTCGCCCGCAATGAAGACACACCGCTTTTCCAGAAATACAGGCGCGAGGTCCACTTCGAGCTCAATGACCACCTCGATCAGCTTTGCGAAGACTTCAAAGCCGGGCAAATTGACATGATGTGGTGCACGATTGACCGCCTGCCCTACGTAGCGGATAAAATCAAGGAATGGTCGCCCAAGGTCTTCTATCAGGCTTCCTGGTCCAACGGTGCCGATGCCATTCTGTCCAGGAGCCGCATTGAAACGGTAGCTGACCTTCGCGGCAAACGCATCCTTTACCCCCAAGACTCTCCTTCCCATACCTTTCTGAAGTATGTGCTGCAGGAGCATGGCATTCAGCCCGGCGAGGTGGAAGCCATCCCACAGAAACACACGGACCTGGACCTCCTCACCAAACGGTTCATTAAGGACGATACCCTTGATGCACTGGTGCTCTGGAGCCCCTTTGTGGAAGCCTGCATCGCGGAAGGTTGCGGAGACATCAAAGTACTGACTGACTCTTCTGATTACCCCAACCTCATTGCCGATGTACTGCTGACCAGTGAGGAATACATCAACCTCAACCGGGAGGAAATCACAGAACTGCTTAAAGGCTGGTTCCGGGAGGTCGACCATTTCCTCAATGACGAATACTACCCGCAAAAGGCCGTTGGCGTATTGGTGAATGCGATTATCAAGCCGCTGCCGAGCATCATCCCCAGCTCCATCCGCGGTTCGCTTGAAAGTGCGCTGAACAATTACTTCCAGACATCGCTCAACAAGGTGCACCTCTGCGACTTGGCGGACAATCGCCGGTTTTTCGGGATTGGCAACCAGGAAAAGGGCAATGCACAGGATGGCGAGGCTTTGTACACGCAGTTCCTGAAGCGGCAGTATCCACACCTGGTCAATGACCCAGGCCTGCAATGGAGTGCCCTTTCGGACACTTCCTTGCTGAATGCGTTATAGAAAAGCCAGCCTTAGGCCTTTATGCCGCGTGCGGTTACAGAGGCCAAAACTGCCAGGACCACCACAAACCCCAGCCCCAGGGCGAGCCCAAAGTGATCACTGATCAACCCGATCAGGGGCGGAGCGACCAGAAAACCGATGACGCCTGAGCTGGCCACCGCAGCGATACCATTGCCCGCACTTACACCGGGCGTATTGGCTGCAGCACTAAACAGCAGGGGGACCACCGTTGAGAAACCGAGCCCTACAATTGTAAAACCAAGCACGGACAGTGCTGGCAATGGTGCCAAAATAGCCAGCAAAAGCCCGGCAGCACCTAGCAGGCTGCCCATAGTAACGGCCTTGCCCAGCCCCAGCTGCAGGCGGATGCCGTCGCCCATAAAGCGCCCGACAGCCATCGCCATGGAAAATCCGGCATAGGCCAAACCCGCAATAAACGGGCCCGCTTGCAGTTCCTTACGGAGGAAAATCGCACTCCAGTCGGCAATAGCCCCCTCTCCAATCATAATGCAAAAGCCGATGAAGGCAAGCCCCAGCAACGCACGCGGTGGTATGGAAAGACCGTTGTTCTCTGCCGGCGCACTGGGCAGGGAATGGATGACCGGGCGCAGGAGCAGGTGCAAACCGACCATCAGCAGCGCAACCGTAATCAGGTGCACCTGAAGAGAAACACCCAGAGAGGCAATGAGGCCGGAACTCCCCGCCCCCACCATCGCTCCAAGGCTGAACATACCGTGGCAGACCGACATAATGGCGATGTGATAGTGGCGCTCAACTGCTGCTGCTGCCGCATTCATGGAAATGTTCATGAAGCTGTTCACAAAGCCGATCAGCAGTAGCCCGGCGAACAAGCTGTAAGGCCCCTGCGCAAAAGCTGGTAGCGGAAATACGCCACAGAAGAGCAACGTGGAAAGCGTCATCGCCTGTCCGCTGCTCAACCGGGCGGAAAGCCACCCGGCCAGGGGCATCATCAGCAGCGCGCCTACCGGGAGGCCCAGAAGCGCCAGCCCAAGCTGCCCCTCAGACAGCATCAAACGGGCCTGTACCTCAGGCAACCGGGCCAGCCAGCTGCCAAAAAGCATGCTCAATGTAAAGAAAGTCAGCCCTACTGAAAGGCTGGGCATATGAAACGCGAACGTTTTGAGGGTTTTGATCATGGACAAAATTACTTAGAAAATGGACAATTGGTAAGTCATTCAAAAAATAATGGTGACGCCCCCCCCTAACCATGGGATCGTCACCACTTTCAAAAACAGTGTATGAAACTTTAGTTTTCTTTCAAATTTGCTGGTGCAAAGGTACTGGCGTTATAACAACCATTCTTCCGCCATTTTTACCAATATCAATACCATATTAACTTTTTGTGAAGGGCTGAACTTTTCTCAATTTCTTACTGTATTAGCAATATGAAACAGAGGACAAACATCGTTCTCTGCATAACCAACCATTTGTTCCCTCAGCTATGTGGCTGTTCCCGCCCGTAGCCCTTGCCACACGACCAAATTATACTGCGGAAGCCCCAAGCTGATAAACCATGAGCATGAAAGCTGCACTTGAAAAAATAGAACCGGTTTTTGGAAGTTCCTTTACGTTAAGGAGTTTCGATGAATCTGACGACTGCAATCACCCCAACTGGCACTTCCACCCGGAGTACGAGATCGTGTACGTCTCCAGGGGTAAAGGCAAACGGCATATTGGGGACCATATCTCCTATTTTGAATCCGGCGACCTGATTTTTCTGGGCCCCAACCTCCCCCATTTTGGGTTTACGGAGGAAGTCTTTGAGGCACATACCGAAATCGTGGTGCAAATGAAGGAAGACTTTCTGGGGTCTGACTTTTTGAAAAAGCCTGAGATGCAGGCTATTAAGCAGCTCTTTCAGCGGTCCCGTCAGGGGCTTTCCTTCAGCGGCCCGGTGAAGGACCGGGTGGGCGAGCGCCTTCAGGCTATGCTTAAGCAGGACAGCTTTGACCGCCTGCTCACGCTGCTGCACATTCTGCAGGAAATGGCAGAAGCCAAAGACTACGAGATGCTGAACGCCAGCGGTTTTGCCCTGGAGGTCAACACACAGGATCAGGACCGGATAGAAGCGATCTACCAGTACGTGCAGCACAACTTCAAGGATGAAGTGAACCTTGACGAAGCGGCGCGCCTGGCCAACATGACGGTGCCTGCCTTCTGCCGGTACTTCAAGAAGCTCACCCGCAAGACCTTTAGCCAGTTTGTGAATGAATTCCGCATCGCCCATGCCTGCCGCCTGCTCGGGGACGACAGCATGACGATTGCCGCAGTGAGCTTTGAGAGCGGGTTCAACAACTTGTCGCATTTCAACCGGCAGTTTAAGCACATTACCAACCTCAGCCCAAGAGCTTACCGCAAAAACATCAGGAAAGTCGTCTCTTAAGTTAAGGGCTTCCCGAAAAAGAAAATGCACAACTGGTTTTGCCCCGCTACTAAGGTAAATATTTGGGTGGGAATGATGGTTGTTTCCGTTCCAGGCCCTACTTTTGCGGCGTACGTGTCTCCTTTTGCAGGAAAAAGGCAGCCCGACACCCCACTCAAATGTTTAACTAACAATCACTTATCCCATGAAGAAGATTGCTTTTGTGGCGTTGATCGCCTTGCTTGCGGCTTGCAGCAACAACGATGAAGAGAAAAAGATGTTACTGGGCAAATGGAAGTACGATCCGGCCCGCATGAGTGAAGAATTCCAGAAGACCAAGCCCTCCCCTCAGGAGCAGGTGGCCCTGGAACGCTTCGTGATGATGTACCAGAATGATGCCTTTATTTTTGAGGAGGACGGCTCCATGCTCGTTACGACTCCAAACGGCGCTACCCTCAACGGTTCCTGGGAAATAAGCCCGGATGCCAAAACGCTATTCATGAACCTGGGCGCACAGGAAATCCCCAACACCATCACCAAACTCACCAACGAGGAGCTTGTTTTGGCTGCGGATACGACCCGGCGTTCCAAATATACCCGCATCCTAAAGAAAGTGGAAGGCCCTGCGCCCGCTGCTAATGAATAGGGATTGCGGTCTGAAAGGGTACCGGGGAGCAGCGCAAAACCGAAAAGTTGCGCTCCCCGGCCCCTTGACAAAGCCACTCCAAACGCGCTCGATACACCTTCCGTCAGGCAAAAGATTAAAACATATATAATTCCCGTTTTACACCTACTTTACATATAAGCCTGAATTTGCACTTAATTCATGGTAACTGTCAGTTCCTGGGATTTTCCATACGCTGGCATGCAGATTCAAAGGCAAATATGAAGCGGGAATTAGATATTGTCATTATTTCAGATGTGCACCTGGGCACTTATGGCTGCCATGCCAAAGAACTGCTCAACTACCTCAAAAGTATTAAGACCGGCACGCTCATCCTCAATGGAGACTTCATTGACATGTGGCAGTTCCGCAAACGGTACTTCCCCAAGGAGCACATTCAGGTGATTCAGCGCATCCTAAAGATGGCAGCCAAAGGCACCAAGGTCTACTACATCACCGGCAACCATGATGATGCCCTGCGCCGGTATTCTGATTTCTCGTCCGGCAATATCCACCTGCGCGACAAGCTCCTGCTGCAGCTCAACGGCAAAACATACTGGATTTTCCACGGCGACATCTTCGACCTCTTCATCAAGTACTCGCCCCTGATTTCCAAAATCGGCGGTAAAGGTTACGACTGGCTCATCATGCTCAACCGCTTCATCAATAAGGCGCGCATGGCGATGGGCAAACCGCGCATGTCCTTTGCCAAGCGGGTAAAATCATCCGTTAAGGAAGCCATCAAATTTGTTTCGGATTTTGAGGACACGGCTATACAGCTGGCCGGAGAGCAAAAATACGACTACGTGGTCTGCGGGCACATCCACCGGGCCCAAATGCGCTCGCAGGAAGCACACGGGCATCAGGTTACTTACCTCAACTCCGGCGACTGGGTGGAAAGCCTGACCGCCCTGGAATACAAGTGGGGCCGATGGTCCATCTACGAATACGATGAAATGGACTACGCCTTTGTCAATCCGAAGCTAAGGGTCAAAGAGGCCGAACAAAGCGCCGAAATGGAAGAGGATGCCGACCTGGCCGGCAACATCAGCACCGAAGAAATCTTTCAGCAAATCACGAGGCAGCACCCAGCGGCTCACTAATGCCCTTTCCAAATACACCTTTTGAAATACTGAAGGCCCGGTAAGCGCTTACCGGGCCTTCAGTATTTTGACCACTGTTACTTCCTGGTCTCTGCCCTATCGGTTCTCCTTCCCAATTGAAATCAGGTTGGCAAACAAGCGGTAAGCACCGGGCACTCCTGCCGGCAACTCGCGGAACCAGCTGTAACCGGAATAAATGTAATACCCTTCACCGTAGGGCGCCACCAACAGCCCGCCGTTCTTGGGGTCTTCACCGGGGTCATTGCTGGAAAGCACCGCAGTAAACTCGTCTCCCCACTCATTAGGGAAGTAGAGCCCTCTTTCCTGCACCCAACCTTCAAAATCAGAAGCCGTGATCTTATTCGGCCAGTTAAGCACCGGATGATCGGGCGCGAGCATGCGCACCTCTGCTTCCTCCACGGTTACCCGGTCCCGGCTAATCTTCAGGTGGTAAGGCGCTATTTCTTCCATATCTACCTTGAGGTTCCAGGTGGTATTGTACTGATTGATCAGGGTGCCGCCCTGTTTGACATAGTCGAGCAATACCGGCTGATGAAAAGCCATGCGCTCATTGGTATTGTAAACGCGGATGCCCAATATCACCGCATCGTACTGCTGCAGTTGCTCCAGCGTGATGTCTTCGTCCGACAAAAGGCTCACCTCGTATCCAATCTGCTCCAGGCTGTTCGGCACCTCATCTCCGGCCCCCATGATGTAGCCGATCCGCTTGCCGGCCGTGGCGATATCTACCTTCACCACTTTGGCACTATTCTCCAGCATGACGGTCTGTGTGGGAATATGATCGTAGGCAATGATATTCAGGCCATTGGTATAAGCTTGCCCATTTTCCAGAGTGGCTACCGCCTGAATACGCCCCTCGCTTTGCTCAGCGGGAGGATACAGCAGGAAGGTAACGACTTGTTCCCCGGATTTGGCAGCAATCTCAAAGGGAGCTTTTGCAGGTTCAGCCCGCCAGCCTTCCGGCAAGGACAAAGACAACTGCCCCGTCACCTCATCCTTGCCCGCCCGTACCCGGACCGCAACTTCCTGAGGCTTTTGGTCGGCAAACACATATACTTTTTCGGCAATATTAGCGAAAACAGGGGGCGTCACTTCGAAGGGGCGGTAGGTTTCTCCCTGCGAAGGCTTTGTTTCCTTATACACCACATCCCGGACAACGGTCATGGGCACGCCTTCAATTTCAAGATGGAAAGCCACCTGCAAGGCCCGGGGCGTTTCCGGCAGCCCGCGCAGTTGCTGATCTTCCACTTTATACATGCCCAGGGAGCCTTCCTCATTGAGCCAGTACGGGTTGGTGTAGCTCATATCGTTGGGCAGTTCCAGTTTTTTGTAAAACTCATACTGCTGATTGTTCTCCAGTTCGAGGGCCAGCGTAGTATCGGCCATTACCGGCTCGTAAGTTACCGCTTTGAGCTGCGCGTTCACTGGCGAACGGTTGATGGCTTCCATCGTCAGCTCGATCACTTCGCCCGGGGTGGCGGAATAATCCTCAGCGGTGGCTTCTACATACATCCCCATACAGGCCAGGATGAGCTCGTCCAGCTCTTTGGACTTGACCTGCTTCCAGTAGCCGTCTTCGACTCCCGCCATAGCTTTGCGGGCATCTAATAGGTAAGGGACTACTTTATAAGGTCGCTCAAAGATGAAATTTCTCATGGCCTGTTTCAGTATCGCACCAACGGCCTCTCCCCCTTTCACCCGGCTCCAGGTGGTATTGATCCCCTGAAAGAGGTCTTCCTTTTGCCCGGGCATATCGCCCTTGAGCAATTTCAGGTATTCCTGCTGCGTCCCCCGCTGCAGGGTGGCCCCAAAGCCCTGACATTTGTGCATGCTCCGCGCCTCGGCGGCAATCTCGTTATTCGACTTGCCGCGCATCGGGTAGTAGACACCGATATCCACGCTCATCAGGTTGGTTTTGTCCGCTTTCGCGAAAGCTTCCTGACTGCCGTAGAACCACCAGGAGGTATTGAAAAACAGGCGGCGGGGCTGCCAGGGGTCCAGGTATTCCAGCTGTTCCGGGTAGGCATCGGGGTCTCCTGCCAGGTCAAAGGCTTCGTAGGATAAAATCGCCGAAGAAGTGTGGTGCCCGTGGGTACGCCCGGCGGACTCGTGGTCGAAGCGGTTGATGATCACGTCCGGCTGCCACTTGCGGATGGCCCAGACCACATCGCTCAGGACTTCCTCCCGCTGCCAGATTTCCAGCGTCTCATCGGGATGCTTGGAATACCCAAAGTCATTCGCCCGGGTAAACATCTGTTTGCCCCCGTCAATGCGGCGGGCGCCCAGGAGTTCCTGTGTACGAATGACGCCAAGCAGTTCCCGGATTTCCGGGCCAATCAGGTTTTGCCCGCCATCGCCCCGTGTAAGGGAGAGGTAAGCCATTTCGGCCTTGTATTCATTGGCGAGATAAGCAATCAGGCGCTGATTCTCATCGTCCGGGTGAGCGGCTACGTACAGGGCAGAACCCAGGAAGTTCAGCTTCTCGATACCCTGGTAAATCTCGGTTGCGGTCCAGCGCTCGGGCGCCTGCCCGCGCAGCAGCAGGGGCAGCATCAAGACCAGTAGCATGCACATCTTACACTTCATCATCTTTCAGGTCAGTTAGTTATGGTTCAATTTGGATGTTTCTGCTTAGTGTTGGGGCCAGTTTTGCAGTACCCCGCCTTTGGATTGCACACCGTTCAACGGTTTATCCGTAGGGATCCGCTTGATCAGCCGGCGGGACAGTTGCCGCCCTCCCACCATGGCGGAAAAAGTATAATAACCGTGCGGGAAGCTGGAAGTTTCCCAGGTCAGGGTAGAATTTGGCTGTACATCAGACTCATACAGCACCTGCCCTCTGTCATTGGTCAGGACCAGATGAATGGGCCCCATTTCATGATTCACAATAGTGATGGTATCCGTAAAGGGATTGGGCAACACCTCCAGGTCCAGACGATAAGGGTCCGTTCTTTCCCCGGCGAGCGGCACCTCTCCGAAATCGGCATCCACCGTATCCGCAGGCAACATAGGCCCTATGAACCGGGCGGCAGCTTTGCGCTGCTGATCGGTGCGCCAGTCAGTGCTTTTCTCCTCTTTCGCCTCCGTTTTGGCAAGGGCAGGCGGTGCCTCCGGTAATGCTGAGGTGTCTCCCCGCATCACGCGGCTCACGGCTTCCAGCAGAGAATACTCGTTGAAGGCATCCCGGCCCAGCTCCCAAAGCATGACGCCGCCGGCATGCTGCAGGGCCAGTTCTGTTTTGGCAGTGATCGTGATCAGGCCATTAAAATACAATTGCCCGACCTGATCGAGGTGGGCAAATGCCGGGTTGCGGTCTACAATCACGCCATAATTTACGGAGCGGATGCGGTCCCGGTTGGTAAAGTCCCAACCATAAAAGGGCAGCCCCAGTACCAGCTTATTGGAAGCGACTCCTTGTTTTTTCCAGTATTGCAGGCAGGACTCCGCAAAGGTATAAGGCGAGTGTGGCCCGGAAAGGTTGGGGTCCCATGGGCCTGTCAGGTCATAAGCCATGATATTGATAAAGTCAAAAATGCGGAGCGCTGCATCTGTAATGTGCTTGTACCGCTTTTTTCCCGGCAGCGCCGCTGTGATCATCTTGCCTTCAGCGTGCAAAGCCCGCCCCAGTGCCAGCACAAATGGGCTGTAGTGATGATCGACATGCTTCCACTCCAGGTCCACATCCACCCCATCCAATTGATGCAAGCGGACGTAGCGCATGATCTCTTCTACGAAATACTGCCGGTTCCAGGGCTGCATGTAGGTCTTCCAGGCCGCCGCCCAGTCCGGGTCAAGCGCTCCGCCTGCTACCGAAATGAGCACTTTGACATTAGCTGCCCTGGCTTTTTTGACGATCGGGCTGATGTCAACGCCCCCCGTTTGCAGCCGGCCCTTCTCATCCGGGTTGGCAAAGGCGATACACAGGTGGGTCAGCTTTTCAAATTGTATTTCATCCAGCATGTAGCCCCGCCCGTACTGCAAATAACCGACTACCTTCTGCTCCTGCCCGCAAAGGCTGGGCAAAACGGCACACAATAAGACAAAGGAGAACATCAGCCGGTAGTGCATGTTTCTAAGACGGGTTGCTTGGTTTGAGCCGAAATATAGGGATTTTATAGAGATGAAACCCAAATTTACCGGAATAAGGCCTGGCAACCAAGTCTGCAGAAATGTCTATCTTGGTTAAGTTTGATCCAACTGTTTCAGACCTGAATAAAATGACGAAAATTAACGCACTGGCCCTGATGCTCGCCCTGATGCTGCTGCAATGCCGCCCCATCGACAATACCGTCCCGCCGGATAGCGATGATGTCTATGAAGTGCGGGACAGTATCCGGGAAGTTATGCTGCTCCGGCTGGGAGAAGCGATGCAGGAAATCAACCGGCGCACGGAAAAAATGCGGCGTAAAGCCTACAGTGTCCCTCAGCAGGAAGCCAACAGGCTGCGCGCACAGGCACAGGCTTTGGAGCAGCAATACCAACGACTCAGCGAACGCACCCAGCACCTGAAGCAGGATAGCGTGCTTGGGCAATGGTATCATGAACTGGACGTGCTGGAAGTACAGCTGCTGGACATCAGCCAAACCCTCGGAATATCACTTTAAGTAAAAACCGACGCCACAATACTATGCAAACTGCGATCGACCCGACGACGGGCAAAAAAGTCAAATCCTATAAGCTCATCAGCAACAAGAAGTTGAACAAGACCATCTTTGGCGCACAGGCCGCCTTTCAGGAATGGAGCCGCACCGATCTGGAGGAAAGAGCCCGCCTGCTCCGGGAGGCCGCCCGCATTTTGGGGGAAGAACAAGACGCCCTGGCGATGCTCATCACCCGCGAGATGGGCAAACTGCTCAAGGATGCGAAGGCAGAGGTGGAGAAATGCGCCTGGGCATGTCTCTACTACGCCCAAAATGCCGAGCGCTTCCTGAGGGATGAATACATTGCCACTGAAGCCTCCAAGAGCTATATCTCCTACCGCCCCCTGGGCGTTATTCTGGCGGTGATGCCCTGGAACTTCCCCTTTTGGCAGGTCTTCCGTTTTGCTGCGCCCAACCTCATGGCAGGCAACACCATTCTGCTCAAGCATGCCCCGAATGTGCCCGGCTGTGCCCTGGCCATTGCCGACATCATGGAAAAGGCGGGCTTCCCCAAAGGTGTTTTTTCCAGTTTAATCCTTGACGAAAAGCGGGTGAAGAAGATCATCAAAAACCGCGTCGTACAAGGGGTTACGCTCACCGGCAGCGTTGGTGCCGGGCGGGCCGTAGCGGGTATGGCAGGCAAAGCCCTCAAAAAGACCGTACTGGAACTGGGGGGAAGCGACCCCTACCTTATTCTCGATGATGCAGACGTCATTAAAGCGGCACAGGTCTGCACCAAAGGGCGGCTGCTCAATAACGGGCAAAGCTGTATTGGTGCCAAGCGCTTCATTGTGATGCGGCAGGTATACAATCAGTTTCTGGAAGCCTTCAAAGCACAGATGGAAGAAGCCGTCATGGGCGATCCCCTTGAAGCCGATACCGCCCTCGGGCCATTGGCACGGCAGGACCTGCGCGATCAGCTTCACTCCCAGGTGAAAAAAAGCCTCAAAGGGGGAGCCAAACGGCTCATCGGCGGCAAAAAGCCGAAGGGCAAAGGTTTTTTCTACCCGCCCACCATCCTTACCGATGTCAAAAAAGGCACCCCGGCTTATCATGAAGAACTCTTCGGCCCGGTCGCTTCTGTCATTCAGGCCTGGGATGAAGAAGAGGCCATCCTGATCGCCAACGACACGAGCTACGGGCTTGGCAGCGCGGTATTCACACAGAATATAGAAAGAGGCGAACAGATAGCGCGCGAACATCTGCAGGCAGGGGCCTGTTTCGTAAATGAGATGGTTAAGTCAGACCCGCGATTGCCCTTCGGGGGTATTAAAAACAGCGGGTATGGCAGAGAGCTGTCCCACTACGGCCTTAGGGAATTTACCAACCCCAAAACCGTATACATCGAGTAATTAGAGCTGACAGGCTCAGGAACCAAAACACATCAAGCTTATTATGGAAATTACGAAACAAGCGTTAGACATTCATCAGGATACCTCACGTGAACAGTTCCGCTTCGACATGAAGGGGGACGAAGACGTGTACATGCAGTACCACATCCACACCGATCCTAACCCGAATGTTCTGGAGATTAAGAAAACCTATGTGCCCGAAGTGCTCAGCGGCGTAGACATCGATGAGAAAATGGCGATGGAAGCGGTCCGCTTTGCTGAGAAAATGGGCTATAAAATAAAAACCACCTGCTCCTTTATGTCAGGCTGGATGAACCGCCACCCTGAATTTGCAGGGATGCGGACCAAATAAAGCCACGCCCTGTTAACCCAATCACCTGACAAAGCCGGGCGCCTGAATAAGGTAAGCCCGGTTTTTTTATGCCCGCCCCTGATTTTCTGAGCGCCAAACCAAAAGATTTCCTAAATTGCAAACTGTTTCGAACCCCTCATGGCTTGCGTGGATGAGGGCTTTACCTATTTATTTGACGTAGCATTGGCAAAGACTCCATTTTCGCGAAATCTCAAATCGCTAAGAAGGGCCCGCGGGCTCAGTCAGGAAAAACTGGCACAGGAAGTAGGGTTGAAGCGAAGCAATATTGCTTCTTATGAAACGGGGACCGTAGAACCTAATGCGGCCAATTTCCTCAGGATCGCCTATTTCTTTGATGCAGACCCCGCGCTTTTGCTCGAACTGGAGCTTGCCGACCACCCTGTCCTCTCCACCGACAACAACCCACGACAGGAGCATCTTCTGGAAATGCTCAGCCGTTTCTCCGCCAAAACCAATGATGCCGACAAAGTCGCGCAGGGTTTCCGCGAGTACCTGCTCCTTTCGCCCGAACAGGAAAAAACCGGCAACCTTAAGGCGGTGCTGGATATCCTGGAGCGCCTTGTGGCCATCAATAAACGTTTTATGGGGCATTAGCCTGCCAATAAGCCCCGTTTTTCCTGATCCATTCTTTATCTTTACAGGCTAAAATGAACTCAAGACCATGGTTTTAGACAACGACCGTTACGTCCTTAGCGGAGGCGTGGATCCGCTGCAGCTCATCGAAACGTATGGCTGTCCGCTTTATGTGTATGACAGTGCCATTATTCAGCGGCAGTACAACCGCATGGAAAATGCCATGAAAGTCAAACGCCTGCAGCTCAACTACGCTTGCAAAGCGTTGTCGAATATCAATATCCTGAAACTCTTCCGGAAAATGGGCTCCGGGCTCGACACCGTTTCCGTGCAGGAAGTCTCGATGGGCATACGGGCGGGCTTCGACCCACAGGACATCATCTTCACCCCCAACTGTGTCAGCCTCGAAGAAATCGAGGAGGCCGTGGAATACGGCGTGAAAATCAATATCGACAACACCTCCATCCTGGAGCAGTTTGGACAGGCTTTCCCGAATACGCCGGTTTGTATCCGGATCAATCCGCATATCATGGCTGGCGCCAATGCCAAAACCTCGGTGGGGCATATCGACTCCAAGTTCGGCATCTCCTTCCACCAAATGCCGCTTGTGCACCGCATCGTGGAGGCGACCGGGCTGAAAGTGGAAGGCGTCCACATGCACACTGGTTCAGACATCCTCGACCCGGAAGTATTTCTGAGCGGGGCGGAAATCCTGCTGAACATCGCGAAGGAGTTCCCCGACCTCGACTACATCGACTTTGGCAGTGGCTTTAAAGTGGCCTACAAGCCGGGGGATGTGGAAACAGATATTGAGGAGTTGGGCAGCCGCATCTCAGAGCGGTTCAATCAGTTTTGCAAAGAATATGGGAAGGACCTCAAGCTTATGTTTGAGCCCGGCAAGTTCATGGTGAGCGAGGCCGGCTACTTCTTTGCGCAGGTGAATGTCATCAAGCAAACCACCTCCACGGTCTTCGCGGGCGTGGACTCCGGGCTGAACCACTTTATCCGCCCCATGTTTTACAATGCTTACCACAAGATCACCAACATCTCCCGCCCCAAAGGCAAAGCCCGCTTCTACACCGTGGTCGGCTACATTTGCGAAACGGATACTTTTGGTATAAACCGGCAAATGACGGAACTTCAGGAGGGCGATTTCATTTGTATGCATAATGCAGGTGCTTATTGTTTCTCAATGGCTTCCAACTACAACTCCCGCTACCGGCCCGCAGAGGTGCTCGTCCACGAAGGGCAGGCGTAC
>JANSXW010000322.1 GCA_024742755.1 bacterium
ATCCTGATTAGGTTGATTATCGTGAGATTTTTGGTTGATTAGAGATTGGAAACGATCAAATTGAAGAATCAGAATCCTGAAATTGAATCAACTGAAAATCAAGAAATTGGAAACAGTTGAAAAGAATTGAACAGCCGCCTTTTGGATGGTCCAGAATTTGAAATGGGCCCTTTTTTTTTGAAACGGTTAAAAGAATAAAGCGGCAACCCATAACAATGGCTACACTCAAGCTGGGTAAAAATCTACGATTGAAAAATCAGGAATGAAAGCCCGCTGCAGTCAGCAAAAGCCAAGCTGCGCCAATCTGGTCTTTTGCTGCCTGCGCTAGTATTGGTGAAATCGAACGAAAAGATTAATTTTAGAATCCCAGCCTGCGCGTAGCCGGGCCGTTAGCCACCATTAAAGAGAAAAAAATGAAACAATTAAATATCATCATTGGAATAATCTGTCTGATAATCTTAGCTTTTACTTGTAATTCAAAATCTCAAACTAATAATCAATTTGAAAATTACAGCCAAGAACAAATAGATTCATTGAAAAGAATTGAATGTGATAATATTCTAAGCGAAATGCGAAAAATAAAGGCTGATACATTTGAGAAAGTAAAACGTAATCCAACCAATTTTGAAGAAAGTTTATTGGTATTAGATTCGATGATGAATCCCAAAATGAAAGAATGGATAAAATGTTTACCTGACGGAGAATTTGGCGGTTATGTTCATCATGGATTAGGGACTTACTTGCGAAATAATTGGGAATTATGGGGGAATTCAAAATTGGCAGAGAATTTATCGGAAATGGGGATTTTTCATCCAGATGATATGTCGGGGATAATTTTAAACAGCTACCAAAGAAAATTAAAAGGAGAAGAGATTAGAATTGAAGAACAGCTTAAATTTTATCAAGACTTTTGGAGAGATAATGGAGTTCCGGTAGATTCGATTCTAAATGAAATAAAAGAAAAAAGGAATAAAGAAGAAGAAAACGGTGGCTAACAAAGGCTAGCCGACAATACTCCGCTGTCGCTCCGTACTGCGGCTAGCCGGGCCGTTAGCCACAAGTAGAAAAAAGAAAAAATCACCGATGATAAATTGGATACTTCAAAAAAATCTGACCAAGCCCGAAATTTTAGAACGGATAAAATCGGTTCTAAATGGGAAGGATGAAATTTGGGAAGAAGTAGAAGTAATTCCGTTTTCAAAAGAAATCCCCGAAATAAAAAACAAAGACAGTTTCAAAATAATTTACGGCTCGACAACTTTTATGCTGAATGCATATGAAAGTAGAGATTTAAAAGAAGGTGTTTTCTTCGAACCCTCAAAATTCCAAATGACGAATTATGTCAATAAATGGAAAGACAAAGTCTTAAATTCTGACGGTCAATTAATCAAATTTGGAAATTTAAACGAGATAGAAAGCTACCCTGAAAAAAAATGGTTTATCAGACCAAATAATGACGGCAAAGAATTTAGCGGAAGAGTCGAAACATTTAAATACTTGAAAGAATGGAGCGATAAAGTATGCGAATTGGATTTGCCCGAATTGAACAAAGAAACAAAAGTTTGGATTTCAGAACCGAAAGAAATTAAAAAAGAATGGAGACTTTTTATAGTGGATAATCGAATAATATCGGCATCAAGATACATGAACGAAGGTGAATTGGACGAAAGTGAAAATGATATTCCGAAAGAGATGATAGAATTCGCAAGAGCAAGAATTTCAGAATATCAGATAGAAGATGTTTACGTTATGGATATTGCCCAAATTGAAAATGAATACAAATTGATTGAATGTAATTGCTTTAACGGAACAGGATTTTACAAACATGATGTTGAGAGTATAATTCAATCGATAAATAAGTTCATAAAAAAGAAAATAAAAAAAGAAACCTGTGGCTAACAATGGCTATGTGTCCATGTCGGGCAAAAGCCCGCCACGGCACATAGCCGGGCCGTTAGCGGTAATGCGCGCTCAATATAAGAATATGAATATCAATTGAATAGAGCGATTGTGCTTTAAATCTCGCAATAGTGTTTCCTTTTAAATAAACTTTTAAGTAGATTTGGAGTTCAATGTAACAAGGAATGAACCCAAAATTTGAAGTCGACTTTTTAGAGGATGCAGTTGAATTCCTAGAAAGCTTAGACGAGAAATCAAGGAGGAAAATAATCTTCAATATCGATAAGTCAAGATATGTGAATGACCCGAAACTGTTTAAAAAGCTGACAAAAGAGATTTGGGAATTCCGGACAAAATATCAGAAGAATCAA
>JANSXW010000125.1 GCA_024742755.1 bacterium
GATTCCATTGAGAGCTTGACAGCCAGAATCGAAAACTTTACTGAATATTACAATTCCTATCTGGCTAAGCCCCTGAAGTGGAAATTCAAAGGCTTTGACCGAAAGAAAGAAAATACGCTTTTCTAGTGCCGGAGGCACTAGTGCAAATTGCCGGAAAGAGGCATAAACAACCTTAAAACTCCATGTTTTGAGCTTAGGATTTCACCCTTGGAGCTGCATTTGCCAACTTTCACCCTGCACTTCGCTACGCTCCCGCCTGCTATCGTTGACAAATCGTTGACAAAAAACAGCTGTTTTGGCCTCCATTGCGAGGTTGACCTTTGCATGTAAAAAACTGACTGTCGCGGCGGCAGAATAGAGTTGACACGTTTCAATGTTTTCTTGAAACGTTGATGTGTTTAGTGCGTAGACTTGAATACCACTAGCATACTTTTAGATTAATGCCGTTTTGAAAACAACAACTTACAAAAGAAGTTGGTTTCGGGTAGCTCACTAAGTTAAAAATACCCGGCAGGAATAACCGATTAAAGGTAGATAATAGGTCAGAGACCGCAGGAACATACCAGGCGAAGCCCCTTCAGCCCGCCTGGTCCTCACCCCACAGTTCATCACGCAAAGTTACCGCAGGCCCCGGCATGTGCAAAAAGGGCTGGAGAAGTTCTACAAGCAATTCCCAAAGGACACCAAGACCGAGACCGAGAGCAGCCATGTGGAGATAAAAGACAAGATTTTCCAGATTTGTTCAGGCCCTTCTTACCGGAGCCGATAAGCCCCACCGTTTGTTTCCTGTTTGAACTGGAAAAAGTCACAGGCATGAATAGGCTTAATTAGAAAACAGGGGAATCGACAAACTTAAACAGTCAGGTAGAAAATGTAAAAGAGCTCTGTACCCAAACGCTTTTCCTTTTCTACCTATCAGCCTTAAACACACCCATGACTACAAGATCGAACTAAACTATTACACAAAATCTGGCTCAATTATTCAGTGAGGCTAACGGTTCCCTGACTTTCTTTCCTGTACACGTATGAAAATATATAACCCATTCTTCAAAAACTATGCACTATGTGAGTGGATATCCATGCACAGATGAAAGTGGAACCGAAAGACTCACCAGGACTCATACATTTATAAATCCTATCGAAGCTTACTAATGCAAAGAAAGGTTCAGAACATATTAACCCTATTACAATCGCCCCTCCTTGCGCATCCGATATGACAAAAATAGAAGAAACTCAAATCAGCACACCACGAATACATACTTTTCGTGACAACGAACCACAGGCACTTACTTCGCAATCGCCTTCAAAACCATCAATTATTTTAATAAAAGACAGATAAGCAGAATATAAAACATCTGCAACCGGGCAGATATTTCCCTGCCGGTCTTCTATCGGGCTTAAATATATACATATACTTAATATGAGTGACTATTTCATGGTTTGTTATGGTGTGCTTTAGAAGTTTGATAAAACTAATTTGAAAAAGTCCAACATTTTAGCTACATTGTTACCGCCGTTGCAAATTAGCGATTGGGCTGCAGGGAAGCCTCATACCAAACCAACTTAAACAAACACAGAATGGAAAAAGCAGTCGTTTGCGGGAGCGAGAACCTACGCAACATTTTCAAAAGGCAACATGGTTTTCATCATTGGCAACCCTACGCTTCACCAGCATCGCAGCTAAAGGGTATCGACCTCCTCATTGTAGAGGAGAAACCCAGGCGGGGAGATCTGGACGGATTCACAGATGGGTACCGGTTTATACAGGACCTTCGGGTAGATGCGGGCTGCGAATTGCCAATTATCCTGGTCCTATCTTCTGTTCAGGGCACTGATTCACCGCATAAAGACCTGATTGCTGAAGACCCTTTTGTGTATACCATGCCGAGTGCACAGGTCATTCAGCACAGCGCTCCAAAAGATTTCAACAAGTATTTCCCGCCTCCCATCCCAAAGGAGGAGTCCGACTTGTGGTTTACGGATTTGCGGCTGACGCTGTATCAGGATGAAGGCTACATTGACGAATTACGGCATCAAATACTGGGGCTGCTTGAAAAACTCAAAAGCTGGGAGGGGCCTGATGAGTGGTATAAGGTGCGCCAATTGATAAGCAAAACCAGGC
The DNA here is from genome assembly GCA_024742755.1 of bacterium. GTDB lineage: Bacteria > Bacteroidota > Bacteroidia > Chitinophagales > Saprospiraceae > Phaeodactylibacter. Next base: position 2,123 of record JANSXW010000125.1, read on the forward strand.
GCGTCGTGGAGGAATGGCACCTCAACAATCACTTGCCAAAGCTGGACATCGCTCTCGGGGACTCCTTCCCGAAGTTGCGCCCAATGGATTTACGGCCCATTATCAAAGACTGGTATGATCAGTTGCACGACTTGGTGCGCCGTCAGCCTGGTACTGCCATATTGCCCGGACAGCCGTCTGCTTCCGTGCTGTACATCAGCGACGAACAGGCGCACCAGGATATGCTCAAAGAGCAGTTAGGCAGATTGTCCTCTGACTTAGTGCTGGACTTTCTATTTGCTGAAGACCTGAAATCCGCCCGGCAGGAGGCTCAGGCCTTACCGAATAATCACCCGGTGACAGTCATCGCAGATTTCCGGTTCAGAGACAAGCAGACTGACAAGCGCGGGCAACGCAATGGCATTATGATTATTGATCAGTTGCGCAGGGAATACCCCAACTGGCAGTACCTGTTGCTTAGTAACTTCCCTGTCCGGTCTTACAAGCCTCTGATGCCCTCCTACCCTTTGCAGATCTTCTCAAAGGATGATGTGCTGAAGAAGGCCTCTACCCTCTTACGTGAGCTGGCAGCTGCCATCATCGCCTACCATAACCAACAGCGTGCACAGCTGGAGGATGAATGGCCTGCGGCTTTAAGTAGCAAAGAAGATAATCTATGGCGCATACTTTATAAAGCTTTTACCACGCTGCCTGACTTTAAAAAACGGGAAATGTGGCTCTCTGAGCAGGCCGAAATGCTTATAGAAGACATGCTGCAGCATAAAACGGTGGAAGGAGCCTGGAAATGGTCGCTGCGCCGACCACTAAGCAGAGTAACAGGAAGCGAAGAGGCAAGTACGCAATCCCGGAAAAACCGAATGACGATAAATCTGTCCCGCCTGGAAGAACGGCTCTTATTCCGGCGGGTCTGCATAGGCTATCTTGCGGTCAGCCCCAAAAAGCGGGCTAAGCCCAGAGCCCTCTTTGACACTAAAGAAGCCTATGAGCAAATCGCCAAACTAACCTGTGCTCACCGTCAGGGTGAAGGAACAGATAAAACCCTGTTTTCCTGTTCCCGCATACTGCCCTCTAAAGCTTACGATAAAAACAGCCCCTACATTACAATGCATGAATCCAGATGGCTCGCCCGTTTCATCAAAAAACACCTATAGGATATGGCAAACGCTTTTCAGGTAGACCGATACACCTTCAGGCAACTGCATGAGTCAGCAGCGCTGAAGACGGAGGTGCTCAGTGGTGTGCAGGCCATTTTTGAGCAGCTTCATGAACTTCGAAATTCAGGTTCTTCCGGTTATTTGCACGACCGGGTGGATTATGAGGCTCTTATCTCTGCCAACTATAACCATACCCGGGACTTTGGCTACTTCTTCATACTGCGGGCGTGCGGGCACAATACAATTGTTGGTTTTATTCTGGCCTTTGATGACCTTGGCCCCGATGCCAGGCCTGGTCAGCCGGAAGAAGGAAAAGAGGTCAACCCGGTATTCCCGCTTGAGCATATTGCCCATCATGTTGGGCATGAGGCACCTTTCGTGAAAGACCTCTTCATCATCAGCCGCTTTGCTTTGTTGTTCCAGATCGGCATCGATAGCAGGTACCACAGGTCCGGGTGCGGACAGCAGCTCATACGCGCTTTTGAAGCCACTTACCATAAGGCGCACCTGCTCGCAGGGTCCCTGCACGAGCGGCAATACCATGTCTTCAAATTGCTGCTCAATATGGAAAATGAAGACCATGAATATATCTTCCTCGACCATTACTTTGAGCTCGATAAAGCCGAGCATTGGTTCAGGATCGTCAAGTTGCTGAGCAGCAAAGGGTTCAACCGTAAAGTCAATTACAAAAACCTGCCTAACATTTACAGCACCGTCATCCCCATACAGCTGAGCAGAGCAGTAAATACAGTGAACCGAATCATACAGCACCTGGGCGCCAGGGTGCTGTGGTCTTCCTTTTTCAATGCCAGCGAAATGCTCCAAAGACGGCACGGGCTGGAACATGACAACCACGGCTTCTTCAACGCTCTGAAAGAAGTGCGCAACGACGAGGACTACACCTTTATGCTGGAACGCCTGCGGGACATTACGGCCTATCTGCGCTATAAAGCTTCTCAGGCCAGGCGTGTGCCTTCACTCACGGATAGCTTCAAAAATAACGCCGCTTATCAGGTTTTCTTTCTTAATGATGCTCCCTCCAACCATAACTTCGGACAGTTCGAAACGCCCGTCTGCTTTGACATCAATGATGAGGAGGCTTTGTTACGCAATTTTTTGCGCCATGACCTCATTCAAAGCCGGCCAGCATACCGTAAGCTTTCCAATACTGAAAAAGAGCAATGGCACAATACACTTATACAGGTCACCAATGCCCGGTTTGGTTCTCCTAAAAAGCAGGATGAGGTATTCCAGCAAGAAGCAGAAACCGAATGGGCCGGCTGGAAAAGGAAATTGTACATTGACGATGCCCAGGAGCAAATCCTTATGGATGGCACAAGGGCTGTCCTCAGGGAAATGGCCCAACACCCCCTGACGCCAGCTGAGCAGGAAGCTAAGCAACAGTACGAGACCCTGTCCTGGCACATCAAAGGGCTGCGGGTGGTACCCGAGCAAAACCGGCAAGAATGGGCTAACTACCTAAAGCTGCACAATCTGGCTTGCCAACTGGACCAGAAGGTCCTGGATCATCCGGACCAGTACTGGTGGTGCCATGCTATGATCCCTATCAACCATTATGGGCACGGCAATGTCGTCGGGATTATGTTTGCTTTCCGTTGCCGGAAAACAGAGGGCCCGGAGGGTAAAAAATGCCTGGGCAACCTGGCCAGCCTTATCTCCAGCTCCCTGTCTAAAAACATGCTCAACATTCTGATCAAGTTGCAACAAAAAGCAACACAGGATGCCTCCAACCGCTACGTCACGGCGGCTGTGACATCCCGAAACCTGGCACACAACTTCGGTTCTCATATCCTGCCCAACCTCGATCAGCCTCAACTATTGCGCAACCTGGCAAAATGGGACTATACCACCAACTTCCACTATGAGATGGCGAGGTTCCTCAGGTTTCTGCGCACCCGGACCTCCCTGCTCGCTGATATTGCCACCAGTGAGCCGGTCAGTACCAGTACGCAGTGGCTCAATAATGATATACTCAGGAATTTCCGCCAGCAATCCATCATCAAGCGCTACCTCTCCAATGATATCATTAAGCGCGTTGACATCAATTACCTCGTCAAAGGCCAGCTCAAACAGCCTGACATCGAGGTACAAATCCCTAACGGAGACCTTGGTGCCAGCGCTTTTTATATGATACTGGAGAATATCATCCGCAACGTGGTCAAATACGAAGACACGGCCCAACTCCCTGAGCTAAAAATTTCCATAGATGTTCAGGACGATGATGAGCGGGGCTACTTTATCGCTATCTATGACAATAGCCTGCGCAAAGACCATGAGGTGCCGGCTTTGGTGCAAAATATCCAGCGCAAATACATTCAAAAAAGCGCCATTGATACCCGTAACAGCAGCATTTCCGGGCGGGGCTGGGGCATCTATGAAATGCAGGCCGCTGCCAGCTATCTGAGGAAGAAAATACCGGGCACCAACCTGAGCGAAAAACACAACCGGACCATCCCCATTATGCAAGCCAGGACGATCAAACTTCCCGGGGAAGAACTGCTCAACAGAGCGGAACAGGGCTATCCTGTAAAAGTAACGGATGAAGCCCCGCATCAAACGACCTATTCCCTTGCTCTGGCATATCACATTTACCTGAAAAAACCACGGACACTACTGCTCATTGATTTGCACAATAAAATCAGTGACGAAGCAGTTCTGGCGGCTGATAACCGTAAAGACACCAAACTGTTGCGCAAGCTGGAGCGGCTCAACAACCCTAACGAAATCCATTCTCACCTCTTCGCTATTTTCTTCCAAAAGGAAGAACGTGCCGAACTGGAAATCTCCAAGCGATTCCCCCTTAGATGGATCCTGGCTGAATCAAAGGAGGACATTCAAAAGCTGGAAACCCTTCTCCTTGGCCGCGGTAACGGAATTAAACTCCAGAAGTGGCTCTGGAAACGGTGGATAATGGCCTACATGACAAGAAAAAACCTCGACCCCCATACGGTAGAACTCTATGTTAAAGCCCTCGATAAATCTGATGCTCCATCCTACCGCGTACATGAAAACCCTGAGGAAATCTGTATCTACGATGACCATGGCGAATTTGCAGCAGCTAACCCGGATTTCCCCAGAGAACGACTGCTGTTCTATCAAACCCACCGCTCGACAGATGCCCTGGGCGTCACTTTCCAGGGCAGGGGGAATATGGGGCCGGACGAACAAATGCTGCTCAAAGCCGAACTCCTCGAGGCCGCTATCACCAATATCATCATCGTGGACGAAAGAATACAGCGCGATGTCTTGCAAAAAACCTATCAGGCTGGTAAAGAGGACCTGTTCCTCAACCTTCAACTGATGAATATCATAGTGCCAGACCCTCGCCAAAAAGCCCCTAATCTCTATGGCCCCATTGATGATCAGGCGCTTGCCCGGTGGCTCCGCCGGATACTTACCAGCCAGAAAGTGGACTTCCTCGTCATTCACCTTGGCATACTGGAGGCATGGGTCGGATCAGATATGAAAAAAATCACCCCCTGGCTTAAAAAACATATTGCAGAGGTTGACCCACGAACCGAAATTGTATTTATTTCAGGAAGAGGCAAACCTATGGGCCTGCCCAGGGAAGTCTCCTTCCAGCCTTACAACAGCATTTCCAAATACACTATTGAAGGGCAACCTTCCAAATACCACCTTACTAAAATTCTTTTCAGCTCCCGCACCAGGCCTATTCTTTAGACACTACCCAAACTCCAGACATTATGATCATTTTGCATACTAACCTCGAAGCCTGGGACCAGGATGGTGTACTGTCCCCTTTTGGCCTCGAAACAAACGGTGAAGACTTCCAGCCACTTATGGGCATTTCCGCTGCTCAGTCCTTCTCCAAAGTTCCACATGATCAAATATCCAACATGGACATACTGCTCAGCCATGAGGAGAATACTGAAAATCAATTGCTCCATATGCCCATTCCCTGGGACAATGAGGAGATCTTGTTCCTTACGCTGCACCAGGACGAAGATGTCACGGCCATGAACCATATTCTCACTCAGTACCCGCAGCAACGCATCCTCTGCCGGTTTGAAAGCATTAGAGAAGATCCTGCACAGCGTAACGGCAGAGGACTCCTGCAGCGCCTTGCCCCCCACTGCAAAACAGGGCAGTATGACTTATACCGGCAAACCCTTCAGGCGTTCCGCGCGGAGTTTGAATCCAATGCGCTGCGCCACTTCAGGCAAATCATTGGGGACAAGCTTGATGCCCTGGAGGATAGCCTGCCGGCCAATCTCGGCGTACCGGCATGCATCCCCTACCTGTGGAAGGAGGTTTTCCGCCTGTATCCGGAAATCCCCCAACTTCTGCTAAAGTACTACAATACACACCCAACGAATGCGAACGAAAAATGGGCGCTGAGCGCTCAGATCAAAAGCATCCTCAGCACATAGGGCTGGATAGAGCAGTACACAAAACATGCTTTAGGGCCCATCCTGCTTTTCCTCTTTTCCTGCAAGCAGTTTATACCGCAGAAAAGCGCATACGCAAAGATTGTCCATTCTCATGACCTTTGAAGTATAATCAAACACATTCAAGGTCATGAAAAAACTTATACTACTACTGTTGATGCTCGCCCTGGGCTACCTGTGGCTGCGGTATTCCAACAACCCTTACACAGGGGAAGAACCTGTTGTAAATGCTTCCATTTACGACATCAACCACACGCTGCAACTGGGAGAAGAGCTCCCTGTGCTGACAAGTGCCAAAGTGCTGTATTGTGCCAGCCTGGGCAGAGCCGGCTACTGTGTATTATCCCACCAACAGGAGCGGCTGCTGGTCCTGTGCCGGGACATCCCTCCTGCCTGTGATTCCGAAATCCATGCTTTAATCATCCCCCGATCTTTCCTGCTACTGGGGCACAAGCGGTATGTCGTGGCTGCTATGATCGACTACATGCCGGTGGAGGAACTGAACAACCCGGAACAATCCGGCAACATCTCTGCCGGGGATGAGGCACAACGCCCAGCCGTTCGTTAATGGGCTCCAACCTGAGATTCTATTTATTCAAAGCTAAAACATACCAAAGATGAAACCTGCACCACACCAACCCGATGCTCCGGAGCAACTACAAGCGCAATTCAAAGATCAGGCCGAACAAGCCCGGGCCAAACGGGAAACCCTCCTGCGCTATGCCGAGCACATCCATCAGCAACAGCGTAACTGGATCAGCCGGCTCATGGCTTCACCTGAAGAAAAGCAACTCCTTTCCACCTTTTGGGAAAAGCAAAATGAAGCCCTTGGCACCGCCCTCGATGACCGCAATGAAGGGCTGAAAACCATAGGCGATGCACAGCTTGCCTTTATCCGGGAAGTTTGCCAAAGCCTGCTTATCTCCGCACGGAGCCAGATACAGCTCAACCGCACGACCACCTACATGAAGCGTTCCATGCAGCTCAATGAACACCTCGGCAACCTTAACACTGAGTTTGCAAGGCTCATAGAACAGCATATGCAATACGCTGCGCAGTGCTCAGGTGCCTTGCAACAACTCCAATATCAGCAAATTGATCATATGCTGGAACGCTGGAATGATACCTACACGGTACTGCTTGATGAGTTCGCGGATATTGTCCGCAACCGGAAAGCCTAACTTTTTAATCACCGGGCCATTGCGCCCCCCAATCTTGCAATTAGTATGAAAAAAATGGACAACACCGTTGCCAGCATCCTGGCCTTTTCCGCACCACTCGCCAAACAGTGCTCGAGCTACTTCCGCTCCCGCAGCAAGCTCGCCCTGTTTGCTCTAATTACCATACACCTCTTCACCGTTTCCTCCATGGCCTATGGCTGGTACCATGCCATGGGAATTACTTTCGCCGTCATTGCCGCCATTTTCCTCTTTGCTTTGCTGTTCAACTTTGACCGGGCTACACTCTCCGGGCCAAGGCACTATACCACCACGCTGGCCCGGATACTCATCACTCTTACGCTGCCGTTGCTTAATGCCGCGTTCTTCGACCTCGCATTCTTTCAAACGGATATCGAGCAGCTCCACCATAAAAAGACCACTCAGGAGCAAATGTCCCATGCGGCCCCTTTGCTTGAGCGGGCTAAATCGGTGGAAGCTAAAATAGACAGCCTATGGGCAAAAGACCAGGCTTATGCTGAAGCGATTGGCTTGTGGAGGGAGCGGAAAGTGGTTGAAACCAATGGCAAGGGAGGGTCAGGTGAAATAGGGCTCGGCCCGGTATATGAAGTCACTGCCGCAGAAGCGGAGGCTGCCATCATTATGTTACAACAGCAACGCCAGCATACGGAGCAGCGCCGGAAAAACCTGGAGCAGGAAGTACGTGCGCTCAATGCAAAGGCGGAAACCCTGCAAAAAAGCCTCATTCCCTTTGACCAAACCGGCCCTGCTTACCGGATGGAACTGCTCAGTGAACTGCTCTTTCACAGTAGCCTTCTGAGCATCAAAATCTTCTCAATAGCCTACTTGCTGCTATTTTTCGTGATTGATATGATGCCCGTTTTGCCCATGCTATACCTTCATTTTGAAGAATACCTTAGCTACGCAGAACAGGAGGTCAGGCAACTGAAACTGATCCGGGAATTCCGGGATTCCCAAATGTACCAGCTCCATGCGGCCGAGGTGCAGGCTGATATTGAGCAAAAACTAGCTCAGCTTCATTTGGAAGCGCAGATCGAAGCGGCACAACATGCCCTCTCTGCGATTCAAGAGGAGCTTAAAGAGGCTTTTGAGTTTATCGCATGGCTCGAACACAGGCACAATGATAATGAGCAGTCGCCTGAACATGAGTTCTATGCGATGAAAAAAGCCGCAATAACAAGGGCCCTCGACCGGTTTGAGGAGGAAGTCGACCATATAAGAGCCAGCGTATCTTAACCGTTGTTGCCCAACAGCTTCCCTCCGCTACGGATGGCCTCATGCCTGAGCCGCATCAGGAATAAGGGCTTGCCGGCAGACACAATTTCTGAGTTTTAGGTGTGCCGAGAAACCAGAGGCAAAAGCGGTCGCAATCAGTGCCCGCTCACCTGCCTGCGGTTCCAGGGCAACATCGCTATGCCTACACGGAGATAGCATTTGTCAATAATCGCTGTAATGATAAGCCCCGTGCAGAGGATGACCGGGATGGCGGCAAATGCATCAGACAGCCAATAATGGCCAATCAGGTACATGGCGATCAAAATCCCCAACAGCAGACGAAACTGCCGGTCTACGCTCCAAACCTCCGAGGTGGCTTCGGTATCGATTTGCTCCATGTGCCGGTTGAGCACGCATACATTCGACAGGCCTGCTACATAGAGCTGTTGGGCAATCGTCCTGGCCCGGTCGCCGGACTGGCAAACCAGGTAAATCGCTAAGTGCCTCCACCCCGTATAGTCTGCTGCGGAAAAACGGGTGGATGGTAGATTTATGGCGTAGGGAATATGCCCGTCCCGAAACTCTGCCGGTTCGCGGACATCAATGATCACACCATTCCCTTTTCGCTGAGCCCGGAGGGCTTCCTGATAACTAATGATTCGGGTTACCATGATAATCTGTTTTTCGTACAGGAAATCAAAATTAGCTATTGCCCCTATCCCAGAGACATGACCCATTTACCTAAGAAGTAGACGAGTGGAAAGAAGGAAAGGCAGGCAGCGCATACTGCCGCTTTTTTGAAGTTTACTTTGGTTTCTGTTTTTTGTTGGGCATCGAAGGTCAGGGTTTGCGTTTTCATCTGTATTGTAGTTTAAGTGGTCAATGAATTCGTTGAGGCAAAGATGGGGGCAGGCGAAAGCAAAAATCCGGACACATTTGGACAAAATCCGGACATCGAACTCCAATTCAATGCAAATCAACCAGTTACAACACCATCCTATTCATCAAAAACGCGTAATTCCTGTCAATATAATTGGAAAACAGCCTGATGCCTTCCCACTTTATCCTATCTTTGAAGAGCGGTTCAAATCTGACATAGACAAATAACACGATAAAGATGCGAGAGCGCATCCTGTTCCTGCTTTTCGTCATTTGGGGCTGTGCAATGCAGAAAACCTTTGCACAAGACAACGCATTATGGCCCAAACTGGAGCGCTCCTACCTCAACACTTTCTACAAGGAAAATGACCCCTACTCTAAGAAATGTTTCGACGGCACTTTAATGGACGGCCAGGGGCGGCTATGGCTCAAACCCTGCGGCGTGGATATCCTGATCAATTCCATTGGCCTGTTCCAGCTTGATGGCTATTCCTTCCAGCCTATTGAGGTATTCGAAGCGGACGGCAGCATACTTGATGTGCCCTGGATCAGAACCATTGAGGAGAGCGGGCGCATATTGGGCACCAAAGAACAAGATGACCTCTTTATCATGGACCCCGATACCCGGGTAAGCCAAACCGCCTACTCTGCTGATACGGCGTTCCAGGTACTGAGTGCGTTGGCCGTTTCCACAACCCACGGAAAAACCCATGTTTTGGGCCTCATTCAGGACAGCACTATTGCGCTATTCCGACTCGAGGGCGACCAACTCCTTCCCATCCGGACTTTCACGCACCGGCTTTGCACTGGCGTTCCGGGCAGCTACTTTTTGCGGAATGAATCAAAGGAGATTTGGATCGGTACGCCTGACTTCGAGGTCATCCGGTTTGATCCCAAATCATCCAAGAAAAAGGTCTACCGCCTTGAAGACTTTAAGACCGATCAGCCAGTCTCTATCCCCGACATGAGAGACAATCGGCCTTTGCCCAAAATTTTCACCGGGCCTCAGGGGGAACGTTTCCTGTTGTTGCCCGCAGCGGAGGGCATGCAGTTGCTGAAATACGGCCCTGCTCAGGACCACTTTGCCTCCATATCGGATCAGTTCCCCGGGAGCTGGCAACCTAGGGACATCTTTCAGGATCAGGCCGGGCAGCTCTGCCTGCTTTTTCAGGATTTATCCGGAACCTACCACGCGCTCCTGCTGGCTAATAACGGGCAATGGCTGGATTACACGGATGTAATCGCCGGACAGGAGGAAGTCAGAAGCCTTTCGGGCCGAAACTTCCTGCAACAGGTTTTTATGGTCACCGATAAAGGCTTGGTCACAGCCGGTATCCGAAACCAAAGGGTGATTCGGCAAGCCCTGAAGGAAAAATGGATCAGTGCTATGGCTCAGCTGCCGGACCGCCGGGTGTTGATCAATACGGTTTGGGGTGGATGGTTCGAATATGATCAGGAAACCGGCGAGACCGCCCCATTCAAGGGCCCGGACTGCGGCATTGACCCTCCGGCATTCGGACAAGGGATGAAGCAGCAGATCATTCCTGATAGAAAAGGGAATTTATGGATGATCTCCCACAACAACCTGGTAAAGGTCGACCCCAAAACCTGGAATTGCAAGACTTTTCCTTTAGAAAACCGGTCGACCCTCTTTGCAATCGTTCGGGACGAGCTTGCCATCATACAATACAACAGGACCAAGATTTACTTCCTTGATTTAAAGTCCCGGGAAAAAGTATCCTTTGGCCCTGGCATTCAGCAAAGTTTTAAAGGGTTTGTGCGGGACATCCTGGTTTCCTCTGATGGGCTGATTTGGATACCCACCAACGACGGCTTGTGGAGACTTGATATCGAAAAAGGGGAAAGCCAAAAGCTGGGCACCGGGCAGGGCTTTTCGGACTTTCGCTTCACGGCTATTTGGGAAGATAAGCGGGGCCGTTTATGGCTGGGCACGCTGCTGGGAGGGCTCAACCTTTACGACCCGGAGGCGAACACGATCAAGGCCATCACCAAGGGGCAGGGGCTTTCCAGCAACACGGTCATGAGCATTATTGAGGACGAGGAGGGAGACCTCTGGGTGGGTACGGAATACGGCATCAACCTCGTCTCTGCTGAAGGGTTGGTACTGAACAGTTTCCATCAGGAAGACGGGCTGACCTATGACATCTTCGAGCGGTTTGACCCTTTCAAAGATGAGGATGGCAAGCTGTGGTTTGGCAGCCGGGAAGGAGGCAGTATTATTGACCCTATTGCCCTGAAGAACGAACTCCAATCCGAAAAAGAGGTCAGGGTCTACCTGACGGAGGTCAGCTATTACGATACCGAATCTGAAACCGAAGTCGTCCGGCACCGGAACCTGAATGACTTGGGCGTGCTGGAGATCGCACCTGAGCACCCCCACCTGCACCTTAAGTTTGGCCTTTCCAGCTACCTGCAGCCGCAAGACAACCGATATGCCTACAGGATCGAAGGCAAAGACCAGGACTGGCGCTACCTGGGCACACAGCCGGAACTCAACATCAGCCGCCTGCCTACCGGAAAATACCGGTTGCTGATCAAGGGGGCTGATTTCAGGAACAACTGGACCACTGCCCCCATTGCCATTGACATCCACGCCCGGGAGTTTTTCTACAAGCAAGCCTGGTTCTACTTGCTGCTTGCCTTGCCATTTATCGTCTTTGGGCTACTTTGGGCCCGCAACAAACAGCAGGAATCCAAGCGGCTCGAACGCGAAGTAAAGCTCCGTACCCGGCAGATTCGCAAGGATAAAAAGCTCATCGAACAGCAGGCTGAGGAACTGAAGCAACTGGACGAGCTAAAGTCCCGGTTTTTTACCAATATCTCCCATGAGCTGCGCACGCCGGTCACGCTCATCAAAGCACCACTGGAGCATTTAATGCAGGCTCAGGGTCCCAACCTGACGGATACCATCAAAAGCAGCCTGCAGAAAGTACTCAACAACGCTGGCAAACTAAGCCGGCTGATCGAAGAACTGCTTGAGCTCTCCAGGCTGGAAGCCAAAAAGGCGGAACTAAAAGAAGTACCTACGCCCCTTGCCGCATTCTGCCGGCAGCTGTTTGCGGCCTATGAGTCCGGTGCCCATTTGAAAAATATCGAATACCGGTTGGAATACGAGCTGCAGGAAGAGGCCCTCTACCTGATTGACCGCAACCGTTTTGAAAAAATCATCAACAATCTCCTGTCCAATGCGCTGAAGTTCACGCCTGAAAACGGGGCCATCACAATGCGGAGCAGACAGATTGCCGGGAACCTTATCATTGAGGTTGCCGACAGCGGGCGGGGCATCCCGCAGGAAGACCTCCCTCATGTTTTCGACCGGTACTTCCAAACCCGGAAAGCCGAAATTGCCACCGAAGGCGGTACAGGCATTGGCCTGGCCTTATCTCAGGAGATGGCTGAACTAATGGACGGGGCGATCACGGTAGAGAGCAAATGGGGCGAGGGGGCCACCTTTACGTTGACTATTCCTGCAAAGCCGGTTGAGGGCGAAAAAGCGGTTCACCCGCTGCGCTCCAAGCCAGTACCAGCGCGTTCGTTCCCGGAACCAGCCGAACGCCCGGCCTCCCCAAACGGCAGCGGGCACCCGAAAGTCCTGATTGTGGAGGACAACCCCGACATGCAGCAACTGCTCCTGGAACTCCTTTCCGGCACCTACCACTGCCAGATTGCCAACCACGGCGCAGAGGCCTGGTCCTGGCTGGAGTCGAACAGCGCAGAGGTCCGGGGTATCGAGTTGATCGTCTCCGATGTCATGATGCCGGAAATAGATGGCTACACCCTGTTGGAAAAGATAAAAGCACATGCAGACTGGCAGAAAAAGCCCGTCATCATGCTCACGGCCCGGTCTGCCGAGGAAGACAAACTACAAGCCCTCCGCCTGGGCGTAGACGACTACCTGCTCAAACCGTTCTCTCCGGACGAACTGAAAACCAGGATGGAGAACCTCCTCCGTAACTATCAAACCCGGCAGTCCATACCCGGACCGGACGCTGCACCACTGTCCCAGCCGGATTTTGAATTCGAGACCGGAGCAACCTCTGCCGATCAGGACTGGCTGAAGGAGGTGGAAACGGCAGCCAAAGCAGCGCTTGAAAAAGGGATTAAGCTCAATACCCTCCTGCTGGCGGAGCAGGTCTTCCTCAGCGAACGCCAATTTGCCCGAAAGCTCAAAAAACTCACCGGCCTTACCCCCAACAACTACATTCAGGAGGCCCGGCTGCAACTGGCCCGGCAACTCCTGGAACGGCAGGTTTACACCACCGTTAATGAAGTGGCACAGGCGGCCGGCTACAGCTCCGGAAGCTACCTGACTAAGGTGTACGGTCAGCGCTTTGGGAAAAAGCCGGGGGATTATTTTGAGTAGGGCTTTACTCTGCTTCTCCCCGTTGGAAAATCATTCACTTTTTGATAGACTTACTATCAAAAACACACTTAAAGCCCTATTTTGAGCAAGCGTTTGACCCTATTCTCCACATTCTTTACCTTCCTTGATTTATGGAATCAAAATACAATTCAATCCTCACCAGAATTTATCGCATTGCGTTGGTTTTGATTATTTTATCCATATTTCTGTTGTCATTGTCCATGCTGGGCAGCGGCTTTAAATTGATGAGCAAGGATTTGGTAGCTGATGTTTTTAAGGTGACTAGTAATCCTATCACTTCTTTATTCATTGGATTATTTGCCACTGCGCTGATGCAGAGCAGCTCTACGACCACATCCATTATCGTTACCCTGGTTGCGGCGGGCACTTTATCCTTTCAAAATGCCATTCCGATGATCATGGGCGCTAATATTGGGACCAGTGTGACCAGCACGATTGTGGCCTTGGGGCATATTCACAGTAAAGACGAGTACGGGCATGCAATCAGTGCGGCTACCGTTCACGATTTTTTCAACATTCTGGTCGTTATTTTTTTGCTGCCATTTGAGCTGCTGACAGGCTATCTCAGTCAGGCAGCCACCTACCTTGCCGGGCTGATCCCTCTTTACGGCAACTCCGGCGCAGGGTTCAGTATTTTGGGGGTGACCATCAAACCGGCTACAGCCTGGATTATTGAAAGCCTTAACAGCAATGTATGGCTGGTATTGGGCCTGTCCCTTTTCCTGCTCCTGGTTTCTCTTCGTGGTTTTTCCGTTGTGCTACGCAGCTTTCTGATTGGAAAGTCACAGGAAGTTGTCGACAAGTATGTATTTGGGCACCCGCTCCGTTCACTTTTCTGGGGCATCGCTATCACAGCAGGAGTGCAATCCAGCTCAGTCACTGCCTCCTTGACCGTGCCGCTTGTCGCCTCCAACCGGGCTACGCTCCAGAAAGTCTTCCCCTTTCTTATCGGAGCCAATGTAGGCACGACCATCACTGCGTTGATTGCCGCGCTTTCACAGAATGAAATAGCGCTGGCCATTGCCATCTGTCATGTGATTTTCAATCTGGCAGGCGTATTCATTTTTTTCCCCATCGAATACATTCGGAATATCCCGGTCCGGCTGGCAGCTAAGCTGGGACAGCTATCGCAAAATAACCGGATGGTGGGCCTGATGTATATCCTGGTGGTCTTTTTTATGGTGCCTGTGATTTTTATGATGTTTTCAAGGTAGGCGTGGGTGCCGGGTGTTGCTGTAACGCCTTTTTACCACCACAATGCCCGCTCCATAGCCCCCCGACTACCGCTCCTGCACCACCTCAAAGGCAGCGTAGCCCAAACAGGGCTCCCATGACGGGGTAAATCCCTGCACCACAACTTCGTACACGCCCGGGCGGTCGGGCGCAATCACTGTGATGCGCTCCTCCGGCTGCCCGGACCTCAATTGCAGATCGGGCTTCCAGTAAAGCACGGGCCGGAAGTCGGGATAGTGGCTTTTCTCTGTATTCACGACTTGTTCAAATGGCTGAGGAACAGCATAAGCCTTAAAAGCTGTAAAAGCCACCTGCTCGCTCCATTGGTAGCCTGCAAAATCGTCCGTTTGCGTAGCAATAGCCACGATCGCTTCGACGGTGAAGTCCCCGATGATATAGTCGGAATGAAAAACTTCAACCGCCTCCACCAGTGCCGGATCTGTTTTCAGCAGCGCTTCGATATCGTACACCGGGACATTATCCAGCAACACCAGCGGATGGTCCACCCATTCCTGGTCTTCCGGCTTGAAAACACTAAGCCGGGTTGCACCGCCACTTTTCCGCAGCGTTACCCCGGTAGTGATTTCATTGAATACTTCCGCCATCGTCGGCACTTCGATGTAATCTGCCAAAACGATGCGGCGGTCAGGGCCCAGAATATTGGTGGAGGGCATACCGATAGGCTCCGGTTGGAATACGGGCGCGGTTGTAGGCGCAGGGTAAGCCCGGGTCAACTGCTGGTGGAGGTTCAACCCGGACAAAAGCTGATGAAGGCTGGAGTCAAACCGCAGGGGGACCGCGCTGATCGGCGGGAGGTTGGTATCAAAATCATTGCGGATGAAGACCCTGTGATTGGCTTCAGGCGTCCCCACAAATACTTCTTTTTGCTGTTGCATGGCTTGCAAACTGAGCGTAAAAGCCCCTGTCTCGTCGGTAATCCCCATGTGGACCATAGGTTCCTGCTGCAGCACAGCCGCCGTCAGGGGTACGCCTGCCGCCCGTTCTTCCCGGTCATTCTGAATAAAGCCGCTGATGGTCAGCCCACGGGTTTCCGGGAGCCATTCCACCCCTTCCCCCTCAGGCGCCGGGGGCTTTGCAGCCCATGCTTCATTTGCTACTTCACCGTAAGCGCCGGGAAATGCATTGGACTGACAGTAAGGGTCTCGCGCACAGGAAGCCTGCAGCCACGCATTGCGGCGCATCACTTGTGGCGCAGGGTGATTGCCCAACCCTTTTAACCGGACGGTTGCAGAAAGGGAGGCCGTCAGCTGCTCCGGGCTGCTGATGCTGAACGTCACCGGTTGGCGGGGCAGGAACGGCTCCTGAGCTAAACTGATCCGGATGGGGTGCCCGGCATCGTAGCGCACCTCTCCTGCTGAAGACCGGGGCGCTGCCTGCCCGCTGACCGCCTGCTCTTCCGCACTTATCCGCGCATTTTCGATGTAGGGATTGGCGATCACCAACTGCTGGTAGTGGAACTGCCCGGAGGAAAAATTCCGCATATACCGTGTGTAGGCCTTCAAAAAGTAGTATTTGCCGGGCACATCTTCGGGAATGTAAATGGAGCCGGCGGCGGTATTGTTTTTCAACAAGTGCTTTTGCCGGACAATCGCCTTTCCGGATTCGTCAAAGATTTCCACATATAGGACCTGGCTCATTGCCCGTTTCAGCCCGCCATCCAGAAAACACCAGGCTTTGAACCAGAGGGTCTCCCCTGCCAAACATACATTGCGGTCGAGATGCAGCACGACCTGCTCCTGCGGCAGGGACCTCCCCCCGCAGGGCACCTGGGCGGTCAACAGAGGCTTTTCCATAAACAAAACACAGGCAAACAGTAAGATGGTGATGGGCAGTTTCATAGGCTATAATGCAGTTGTGTTGTCTTGGGGGAAGGGCATAGATTTAATCCAGCCAAAAGTCCGGCCGGGCCGTCGTGCCGCCCAACTTCCGGCAATCAAAACATTCGTCATTGGCCAAAGCCCGGTCTCCCGCTTCATCTTCATAAACGTATATAGGCCAGTTCGCCGGGTGGATCAGCCCAATGAGGCCAAAGGACATATAGTCCGGGCTGCAGTAGGAAAAGTCCAGTTCCAGTTCGCTGGGATGATCAATAAAAATCCTTTGCTCGTCCTGCCCGGCTACCATAAAGAAGCCCAAAACGGTTTCGTCCGGGTCGGCAACATTGAAAACATTGCCCCGTATCTGAAAGGGCTGACTGTTGTAAAGCGATTCCTGGTTCTCAATCTGCTGCTGCAGGTTGCTCCAAAAGGTGAAAGCCTCCGCGCTCAGTGAAAACTGCCGGACCAGCAGGCTGTAGCGGATGGAAAGCTCCCGCTGATCTGCTCTCGCAAAGTGCAGGGGCAGCTGCTCCACAACGGGCTGGGAAAGCATAGCCGTATTGAAGGTAAAAACCTCATTGATCTGATCGGTCCGCCAGCAGGTCTGCAGCTCAGTGGGATCCGGGTAGGGCTGAAAATTCCCGGCGTACAGGTAGTCGATGGTGAAATCAGCCTGGTACTTATAGGTGGCCTGCAGAGACCACATCAAATAGTGCTCCGGCTGCCCGGCGGGTTCCGTCGTGACGTGGAACTGATAGCCGGGCACTTCGGGCTCTTCGATGCTCAGGTACTGGTATTCCAAATCCGCCCCTACCGAATCAATGGCAACCGGTTCGGGCATCACCTGATAGTCAGATTCGTACTGCCGGCCGTTTGGCAGCTGAATGCTGATTTTGTAGCTGTTGCCCGGTGTGCCCTGTATGCCATCTGGCGAAGTGTGGTATTGACCGGGTTCGAGTTCCGTCAGGACTTCCTGCTCGCCACTCTCCGCCAGGATCGTGACCACCGCCTCCCCTACTGCTTCCTGATCACTGTCCAGTATGCCCGAAGAGCGGGTCAGGTTTACGGTGTAAGGCCCCGGCAGGCTCGTAATGCCTCC
>JANSXW010000039.1 GCA_024742755.1 bacterium
CAAGCCTTGCATTAAAGGGACTAGAATTGCTGTTGGAGATATTTTGCAATGGCTGGCATCAGGTATGAGTTATGAGGATATTTTGAATGACTTTCCTTCTCTCCGTCAGGAGCATATTTTGGCTGCATTATCCTTTGCAGCAAACAAATAGTGACTGAAAAATAGACTGCAAGGTTTATTGTTTGTTTTCTAAGTGTAATTAAAACACTATCCTTTCCCGCCCTCGAAAAATCCCTTATCTTAGAGCGCAAATACTAACTACTAGGCATGATCAAAGCTTTTATTTTTGATTTGGACGGGGTGATTGTAGACACCGCCAAATATCATTTTATCGCCTGGAGGCGGATGGCGAACGCTGTGGGCTCGGATTTCACCGAAGAAGAAAACGAGAAGCTCAAAGGCGTCAGCCGTATGGACTCCCTGGACCTCATCTTGGAGTGGGGGGGCGTGGAAAAAACAGCGGCCGAAAAGCAGGAGCTGGCCACCCAAAAGAACGAATGGTACCGGGAGTACATTCTGAAGATGGACGAATCCGAAATACTGGACGGCATATTGCCCTTCCTTGACGCAGCTGAGGCGCAGGGGCTGAAACTGGCGGTGGGCTCAAGCAGCAAGAATGCCACCACCATACTGGAACAAATCGGGTTAAAAGACCGCTTCGAAGTCATCATAGATGGCAACAAACTCACCCGCAGCAAGCCTGACCCGCAGGTCTTTCAGATGGGCGCGGAGGCCATGGGGCTGAAGCCTGACGAATGCGTCGTCTTTGAGGATGCCGAAAAAGGCGTGGACGCTGCGCTTTCCGGCGGTTTCTATGCCGTCGGCGTAGGTGGCGACAACCTGAAGCACGCCCACCATGTAGTGCCGGATTTTACAACCCTCACCCCTAATGATATCCTGCAGGCCCTGCCCGCAGAAGCCATTCAATAATTCGAAAAGCCTAAACCAACATGAAGGAATATTTGAAACACGACGAGTGGAGCATCATCGAAGAAGGCTTCACCCCGGAATACAACCGCATTTCCGAAAGCATCTTCAGCATCGGCAACGGCCGCTTTGGGCAGCGCGCCAACTTCGAGGAGCAGTACTCCGGCGATACCCTGCCGGGCAACTACCTCGCGGGTATTTACTACCCCGACAAAACCAAAGTGGGCTGGTGGAAGATCGGCTATCCGGAATACTTTGCCAAGGTGCTCAACGCTTCCAACTGGGCGGGCATAAACATCGACTTTGACGGGGAGGCCCTGGATTTGGCGGAATGCAAAGTGGAAGACTTCCGCCGGGAGCTGAACATGAAGGAGGGCTACCTGCTGCGTTCCTTCACGGCAAAGATGAAGAGCGGCCGGCGGGTGAAGGTGGAAGCCAAACGCTTCTGCAGCATCGTCCGGGATGAGATCGCCGCGCTCGAATACCGCATCACGCCTGTGGACTTTTCCAGCCCTATCAACATCACACCTTACATCGATTTTGACGTCGAAAACGAAGATTCCAACTACGATGAGAAATTCTGGGTGGAGGTCGACAAGAAAGTCAAGCGCCGGCAGGGATATGTGACGGCAGAGACCAAGAAGACGGCTTTCCAGGCTTGCACGGGCATGAAGTTCAGCATCGAACAGGGCGGCAAGGAAGTCGACTTCGATGCCTACCGTATCGAAAAGGAGAAGTATGTGGCCTGTTCGGTAGACCTGGCCTGCAAAGAAGGAGAGACGACAGTGATCTACAAGTACGCTGCCAACGTCACTTCCCTGAATTACAAGAAAAAAGAACTGATGGACCGCTGCCGGTCTGCCGTGAAGGAGGCTTACAAGGAAGGCTTTCAGTCCCTGTTGCGGGAGCAGGCCATCGCCTGGGGCAACAAATGGGAAGAAGCGGATATCCGCATCGAGGGCGATGTGGCGGCGCAGCAAGGCATCCGGTTCAATATATTCCAATTGTACCAAACCTATACCGGCGAGGATGAGCGCCTGAACATCGGCCCGAAAGGATTCACCGGCGAGAAGTACGGTGGCAGCACGTACTGGGATACCGAAGCCTACTGCTTCCCGTTCTACCTGGCTACCGCAGATCAGTCCGTGGCCCGCAACCTGCTGGTCTACCGGTACAAGCATTTGCAGAAAGCCATTGAGAATGCCGGCAAGCTCGGCTTTACCGACGGCGCTGCGCTGTACCCCATGGTAACGATGAATGGGGAGGAATCCCACAACGAATGGGAGATCACCTTTGAGGAAATCCACCGCAATGGCGCCATTGCTTACGCCATTTACGACTACATCCGCTACACCGGCGAGCAGGAGTACCTTAGCGAGTACGGGCTGGAAGTCCTTATCGGCATTGCCCGCTTTTGGGCACAGCGGGTGCATTTCTCCAAACGCAACGGGCAGTACATGATGCACGGCGTCACCGGCCCGAACGAGTACGAGAACAACGTCAACAACAACTGGTACACCAACTACATCGCCAAGTGGTGCCTGGAGTATGCCATGGAGGCTATTGAATACGTGGCGCAAAACCACCCGGACCGCTACCAGGAGATCGAAGAAAAGATCAAGTTTTACAGGCACACCGAAACCAACAAATGGAAAGAAATTGCCGGGAATATCTACCTGCCCAAGGACGATGAGCTCGGTATCTTAGTGCAGCACGATGGCTTTCTCGACAAGGAACTGCTCACCGTGGATGACCTGAGGCCGGAAGACCGCCCCATCAACCAAAACTGGTCGTGGGACCGCATCCTCCGCTCGGTCTTTATCAAGCAGGCCGATGTGTTGCAGGGGCTTTATTTCTTCGAAGACCACTTTGATACAGATACCATCCGCCGCAATTTCGATTTCTACGAGCCACGTACGGTGCATGAGTCGTCGCTGTCCCCCTGCGTGCATGTGATTCTGGGCGCACTGCTGGGCAGAGAGGAGAAAGCTTATGAGATGTACCTGCGCACCGCCCGCCTCGACCTTGATGATTACAACAACGATACCGAAGACGGCTGCCACATCACAAGCATGGCTGGTACCTGGATGGCCTTTGTCAAGGGCTTCGGTGGCATGCGGGTCTTTAATGATACAGTGCAGTTCAGCCCGTTCATCACCAAAAACTGGAAGTCCTATGCCTTTAAGGTGCGCTTCCGGGGGTACTACCTGGAGGTAAAAGTAGCCGGCGAGCAGACGCAGATTATCAATCATACCAATAAACCACTGGACATCATGCTCTACGGCGAGCGCCGGGAGCTGCCTGCCAACGGTACGGTTGAAGCCGCGGTGGTCCACCGGCAGGGGTAGCCTTACCCCAAAAACAAACCTGAAGCCCCCGCTTTGTAAAATGGGGGCTTCCTTTTATCTTCCCGACCAAAATTTAAACCATCTTCGCAATATGAGACGATTAAGCTGGTCCTTGCTTTTGATTTTCGGGTTACTGGCCTGCACGGATGATAAGCCCGCCGATGAAGCCGGTACAGAAACCACCACAGCGCCAACGAATGTACCCGGCGAAGGCATAGCCATGAACGGTTCCTTCGAGCCTCCGGTAGCAGCGGAGCCCTCCGCACTGGTTAACACTTTGACCACCGATTTTTGGGTTTGGGAATACTATGTGGTAGACGACAAAGCCACCCGCCTGGCCAACAAAGGGCGCTGGTTCAAGCTGGCTGCTGATGGCACGTATGAGACCGGCCGGTGGCAGGAAAAAACAGGGTATGGCTCCTGGCGTCTGTTGAATCAGGATGGCAAGCAGGTCTTGCAATTCGACAATATTGATGACCGTCAGGACGAGCAGTGGGAGATTCAGGGCATCAATCAGGAAAACGATACCATGACCTGGGCAGGCGTGAAAGACACAAAGTCCGAAGGTGCCATCCTGAAAGCGATTTCCCTGCTGACCCGCCCTACCCGTCAGCAATTTGGCGTTGCAGAATAAAAAGGTATAAATCCAATCCCTATGAGAAGCCTGTTCTATCTCCTGATGGTTACGACCCTGGCTGCCTGTGGCGGTGGAGCGGGGCCTACCTCAGCCGAAAATGAATCCGAGCCTATGGAGCAGCCGGACCTCCTGCCTTCTGCTGCTACGCCTGAGTGGGCGGCACAGGCAAACATCTACGAAGTCAATGTGCGGCAGTACACGCCTTCGGGCACACTGGAGGCTTTTGCCAAACACCTGCCCCGCCTGAAGGAAATGGGCGTTGACATCCTGTGGTTCATGCCCGTTTATCCCATCTCCGAGGCAAGACGAAAGGGCAGCCTGGGCAGTTATTACGCTGTAGCGGATTATACGGCGGTGAACCCGGCCTTCGGCACAATGGAGGAATTTAAGGCACTGGTGAGTCAAATTCACGATATGGACATGCGGGTGATTTTGGATTGGGTGCCGAATCATACCGGCTGGGACCATCCCTGGATCACCGAGCATCCGGAGTACTATACCCAAGACAGCCTGGGCAATGTGATTGACCCCATTGATCCGAAAACCGGAGAATCCTGGGGCTGGACCGATGTGGCGGATTTGAATTATGATAATCCGGCCCTTCGCGAGGCAATGATTGGTGAGATGCTATTCTGGCTGGAAGAGGTAGGCATAGACGGTTATCGTTGCGATGTGGCAGGAGAAGTGCCTGATGATTTCTGGGCACAGGCTGTACCACGGCTGAGAGCAGTCAATCCTGAACTCTTCATGCTGGCAGAGTCTGACCATCCGCCGCACCGGAATGAGGAATGGTTCGCTATGAACTATGGTTGGGAATTCCACCATCTGATGAATGCTATTGCGAAGGGCGAGCGGTCCCCACTGGCGATTGATACTGTCCTGGCAAAAAAAGCAGCCGTTTACAACCGGGGGTACTTCATGAACTTTCTCACCAATCACGATGAGAACTCCTGGCAGGGCACTATAGAGGAGCGCATGGGCTCCGCAGCAGACGCCATGGCTGTCCTGGCTTTCACCATTGATGGAATGCCCTTGATGTACAGCGGGCAGGAAGCCGGGCTCAACCACCGGCTGAAGTTTTTCGAAAAAGATACCATCCCCTGGAATGGGTTCAAAAAGACAAGGTTTTACAAGACCCTGCTCGATCTGAAGCACAGCAACCCGGCTCTGGGCAACGGGCTTGCCGGCGGCGTCCTGGAACGCATTACCGTTGAAAATGCGGGGGAAGAAATCTACGCATACCGGCGTGTAAAAGGAAGGCATCAGGTCGTGGTTTTTCTCAACCTGAGCGAGGAGCCCCAAACCTTCACCCTGAGCCAGGAAGACCTGGCCGGAGAATACACCAACGTCTTCGCAAACAGCACCCTTAAGCTTACCCCCGAAATGAGCATGAACCTCAGTCCCTGGTCTTACCTGTTGCTGGAACAGTAAAGGATTTAGGGCGTCAGCTCGTCTCTATGCTCCAGGAAAAAGGTATGGAGCGTTTTGGGGGGGCGATGGAGCAGGCGTTGCAGCGTATGCCGGTACTGATCCGAAGCAGGGACCCGGTTGAACCGGTAAAGCACCACCTGTATAAAAGCAAACATCAGCTTGCGCCCCCGCATCAGCTTCCGGATGATAAACCACAACGGATTGGGGTTGCTGTAGCGTATGGGACGCCCCAGTGACTCAGAAGCGATGGTCGCTACCCGGTAGTAATCCATGGGAGACGTGCCCGTGAGGGTGAATTTCTGAGGCTCTTCAGCCCCTTCCAGTAGAAGTTTAGCGGCAACCTCCGCCAGTTCCTCCGTGTCAATAAAGGAAAAGCGGTTGCTCCCGGCCGGCACGAATAGTTCATCGCGCTCCACTATGTCTTCCTTTATTTCCTGAAGGAAATTCTGCATGAAAAAACCAGGGCGCAGAAAGATGTAATTCAGCCCGCTCTGCTCAATCGCCTGTTCAATTTTATAGTGAGGCGTCCACTTGTTCTTATCTGCACTCTGAATGGATAGAAAAACGATCAGCTTGACCTCCGCTTTGCGGGCAGCTTTAAGCAGCGGTAAAATGTAGCCCTTGATGTCCGTCAGATTGGGCGGGCGGAGCAAAAAAAGCCGGTCGATATCCCTGAGCGCGGGCTGATAACTGTAAATATCCTCAAAATCAAACTGCCTCAGTTGCCAGGTCTTGGCAGCGATCTCATGCCGTGCAACCGCCGGGCGCCTCACCGCAAAAAACAAGCGATGCTCTGATGAAGCCTGCTGCAAGTAATGGACAATTGGCTTTCCTACGGTTCCCGTAGCGCCTGTTATAAGGATATTCATGTTTTATCTTTTCGGTATTTTAATATACCATTTTCTAGTAGCTTACAAAAGGCATTTGCCGAATGTACTCATCACTTTCCACTTGCCTAAGTATAAAGTCTGCTAAATCTGCCCGCCCAATACTGGTGCTGGCATTCACGCCCACCCAGCCTACGCGGTATTCCCCCTTCTCGGGCTCGTCCGTCAGGCGCGGGCCGCGGACAATCACCCACTCCCGGCCGCTTTCCCTTAAAACTTCGGCATGGCGCACGGCGTCGTTCAGTACCTTGGGTACGGCTACTTTCATGATAAACCGGATGAGTTTGTCCGGAAACTTGGGCTGGTCTTTCTCAAAAGGCAGCCCGCCACCCGAAAGGCTGATAATTTTTTTCAACCCATAGGTCTTCATCGCGCTCAAAATATTAAAAGTGCCGTCGCTTTGCAACCATTTAGGAGACCCCTTGACATGGCCAAAAAGGCTGACTACGATGTCCGTGCCTTCCACCGTCCGGTGAACGTCATCTGCGTTGAGCACATCGCCCTCCACGATTTCCAGCTGTGGTGAAGTAGTGCTCACTTTTGAGGGCGTGCGGGCCAGCATCTTAACCTGATAGCCTTCCTCCAAAGCTTTCTTCAGAAATTCCTTCCCGGTGCCTCCGGTCCCTCCAAATAATGCGATTTTCATAGTTCTTTTTTGTTGTTCGCTACAAAAATAATAGCTTTACTTACCTTTTGTAAGTTTTGGTTTGCTAACAAATTTGTAAGTGATGGAAGAAAGAAAAGTAACCTCCACGAACTATGAGAACGAGCAGGAGCTGCTGCAATGCCCGGTTACCTATACCTTATCTATGATAGGGGGGCGGTGGAAAGCAGCCATCATCTGGCAGCTATCGGAGGGGCCGGTACGGTTTGGCACCCTGCGCGACCGGGTGGGCAAAGTTTCCGACCGCATGCTGTCCAAACAGCTGGGGGAGTTGCAGGAGGACGGGCTGGTGTGCAGGGAAGCCTACCCGGAAGTGCCGCCGCGGGTGGAATACCGGCTGACGGAGAAAGGGCAGTCCCTGGAACCAGTTTTGGAAGAAATTCTTAAGTGGGGGCTGGCTAACCGTGGGGCATAAAAAAACCGCCTCGGGGGGCGGCCTTCACGGATGAATTAATTTTCATCCTCTTGTTTCTTCAAAATATAGGCAGCTTTGAGCACTTCTTTCCGCCGCTCAACTGAGGGCTTTGTAAAGTGCTTGCGCTTTCTGATTTCCTGCAATACGCCTACTTTTCGGTGCTTCCGCTTGTAGCGCTTCAGGGCGCGGTCAATATTTTCTCCGCTTTTCACATCAATAATGAGCATAGATTCGATTTTCTGTTTAAAAAATGGGCAACGCTGTCCTCTGGAGACCGGCTCCGTGTTAGAAAAAGCATACTTGTCGTGAGGTTGCATTGACAGCGCATTTGCCCTTTATAACATAACTAACAGAAAATCAAAGCGTAAAGTTCCCGGTGCCCATCAACCAGTTTACAGCCCCTGGCTTTTGCCCATGAGGTTGGCGAGTTTGTAAAGCACACGGGCCCCGACATTGGCATCCCACTCGTGAGGATAGCCGGCGGTCTCGCAAAGGTCAAAGCCGATAATGGTGCGGCCGCTTTCCACCACCGTTTGCAGGAGGTATATGGCCTGATCGAACGTAAGCCCGCCCGGTACCGGGGTGCCGGTGTTGGGGCAGAGTTCCGGCAGAAGCCCGTCGATGTCGAAGCTGATGTACACTTTTTCGGGCAGGGTGTCCACCATTTCCCGGCACAGGTCGGCCCAGGCAGCGCCTTCAAAGGCTCGTCTGTTCAGGTCATGGTTGAAAAAGACGGCGCAGCGGCTGTCCTGCTCTGCCAGTTGTGCTTCTGCCTCACAGTAATCGCGTATGCCCACCTGTGTGAGTTGTGCCAGGCCTCCCAGTTGAAGGGCATTGTAGAAAATAGATGCATGAGAATATGTAAAGCCTTCGTAGGCTGCTCTGAGGTCCATGTGCGCATCAATTTGCAGCACGCCAAAGCCGGGGTGGCGCTCGGAAAGGGCTTCCAGAAAGCCCAGGGGCACGCTGTGCTCTCCGCCCACGATGCCAACGGCTTTGCCTTGTTCAAGCAGGGTAGTGGTTTCGGTTTTTACCCAGGCTTTGAGCTCGGCGCAGGCTTTGTTGATGTGCGTGAGCGTGGCTTCGTCCACGGGCAGCCCTTCTTCCAGCTGCTCAATGTAGCGGGCCGCGCCTGGCCGGAGTTCCTGCGAGCGGTGGAGCCAGGATGCGTCCGGTTGCCGCATGAACAGGCCCATCTTCCAAGCCCCCGGCACATCCGGGTCGTAAAGATCGAGCTGGGGGGAGGCCTCGAGAATATTGGCTGGCCCGGTAGCCGTACCTGCTCCGTAGGACACCGTGACATCCCAGGGCACCGGCACCAATACGATTTGCGCATCCTGCTCCTCGAAGGGCAGCCCGATAAAATGGCCGTTTTTCAGTCCGACACCATTCGGATCGAAGTTTTTGATTTTTTCTGCTTTGGAGTTGCTATTTCCCATTTATCTTTGTTAATAGTGTGACTGCTTCAGCAATGAAGGTGCAATATCTGCAAAATACCGGATTATGGAAGAAGAGATGATTCTAAAGCGTATCGTAATCGACCCTCAGGTTTGTCATGGTAAGCCATGTATCCGCGGCTTGAGGTATCCGGTAGGGGCTATTTTGGAATACCTGGCGGGCGGAGATAGTGTAGCAGATATCCTGGAAGCTTTTCCAGATTTGGATGAAGCAGATACCCTGGCGTGCCAGCTTTATGCAAACTGGAACTGAAGAAGCAATCCATCCATTAGATAAAAACCAAAAATAAATAATGTCAAAAGTACTCATCATCGGTGCCGGCGGAGTAGGCCGGGTCGTCACTTACAAATGCGCGCAACACCCGGAAGTGTTTTCCGAGATCATGCTCGCCAGCCGTACCAAATCCAAGTGCGATGCTATCGTAGCGGATGCACAGAAAGCCACCGGGCATACCAAAATGCAGACCGCGCAGGTGGATGCGGATAATGTGCCGGAACTGGTCGCGCTGATTAATTCCTTCAAACCGGCATTGGTGCTGCACGTGGCTTTGCCTTATCAGGACCTGACGATTATGGAGGCTTGCCTGCAAACCGGCGTGCACTACCTTGATACCGCCAACTACGAGCCCAAAGATGAGGCGAAGTTTGAATACAGCTGGCAGTGGGCTTATCAGGACCGTTTCAAAGAAGCGGGGCTGACCGCCGTGCTTGGCTGTGGCTTTGACCCCGGCGTCACGAGCATCTTCACCGCCCGTGCTGCCAGGCATCATTTTGATGAGCTGCACTACCTCGATATTGTGGATTGCAATGCAGGCGACCATGGCAAAGCCTTTGCCACTAACTTCAATCCGGAAATCAACATCCGGGAAGTCACACAAAAGGGCCGCTACTGGGAAAACGGGCAATGGGTGGAAACCGAGCCCCACGAAATCATGAAGGTCCTCAACTACCCGGACATCGGGCCTAAGGATTCTTATCTCATCTACCACGAGGAGCTGGAGTCGCTGGTCAAAAACTTCCCGACCCTCAAACGCGCCCGCTTCTGGATGACCTTCGGGCAGGAATACCTGACCCACTTGCGCGTAATTCAAAATATCGGCATGGCGGGCATCGAGCCGGTGAAGTACAAAGGCATGGATGTCATCCCGCTCGAATTCCTCAAAGCCGTACTGCCTGACCCCGGCGGGCTGGGCGAAAACTATACCGGTCAAACCTCCATCGGCTGCCGCATCAAAGGCATCAAGGACGGCAAAGAGAAAACCTATTACATCTGGAACAACTGCAGCCATCAGGCCGCCTTTGACGAAACCGGTGCGCAGGGTGTTTCCTATACGACCGGCGTGCCCGCGGCGCTTGGCGCT
Source organism: bacterium (assembly GCA_024742755.1). GTDB lineage: Bacteria > Bacteroidota > Bacteroidia > Chitinophagales > Saprospiraceae > Phaeodactylibacter. The sequence continues at coordinate 10,128 of JANSXW010000039.1, forward strand.
ATGATGGTGCTGACCGGACAATGGGGCGGTGCCGGCGTCTTCAACGTAGAGGAGTTTAACCCGGACCCATTTTTGGATAAGCTGGGGGAGATGGGTTTGCCCTGGCAGGAGGAAGTTGGGATTGATTTGGAATTGTAAAGCAATCCACAAATGGATAAAGTAGCGAAATACAAGGCAGAGGTAAAGACTCTTGTGGAAGATATCTATGCAATGATACCCTCTGATGAAGCAGTCGAAACACAACTGATCCTGGATAAAGAGCGGGGGCATTTTCTTCTGTTTTCCGTAGGCTGGGAAAACGGCCACTGGGAGTATGGCAGTTTTGTCCACATAGATGTTAAACCGGACGGTAAGGTTTGGATTCAGCACAACGGTACCGACTTAAAGCTGGGAGACGAGCTGGAATCTAAGGGCATTCCCAAGTCAGATATTGTGATTGGGTTCCACTCTCCCCAAAGCCGGGCGCTCACAGAATATGCAGTAGGATAGATTAGGCCTTCTGCTATAATTTTTAAATAACCACATGATCAACTACACTCAAGCCCCCTCCCCATCCTTCCTGCTCGACGAAAGCCGCCTGCGCCGCAACCTCGAGCTGATCAGCAGCGTGCAGGAGCGCGCCGGTGTGTCGGTAATACTGGCCCTCAAAGGATTTTCCATGTGGCGGGTCTTCCCGCTCGTGGGGCAATACCTGAAGGGCGCCACCGCCAGCTCCCTGCACGAGGCCCGGCTGATTTACGAAGAGATGGGCGTGCGGGCGCATACTTATTCCCCGGCGTACATCCCGGGCGAGCTGGAAGAAATTTTGAAGTACAGCAGCCACCTCACCTTCAATTCGGTAGCGGAATACGAACGGCACGCCGGGCATTTGGCAAAAGCCGGGCATAAGGTATCCGCCGGCCTGCGTGTCAACCCGGAGTATTCCGAGGTGGAAACCGACCTCTATAATCCGGCTGCCCCCGGCTCCCGCCTCGGAGTCGCCCCGGACGGGCTGGGCGATCAGCTCCCGGAAGGCATAGAGGGGCTGCATTTTCACACTCTGTGCGAGTCGAGCTCCTTTGACTTGGAAAAGGTGCTGGCGGCTTTTGAGCACCATTTCGGCCGCTTCTTCCCGCAGCTGAAGTGGGTCAACTTTGGCGGTGGCCACCTGATGACGAGGCAGGGGTACGACATACCGCACCTCATTCAGCTTTTGCGGAAATTCAGGGAGCGCACCGGGCTGGAGGTCATTATGGAGCCGGGCAGCGCCATTGCCTGGGAGACGGGCGAGCTCGTGACCACTGTGCTGGATGTGGTGGAAAACCGGGGCGTGCGCACCGCCATCATCGATGCCTCCTTTACCGCCCACATGCCGGATACGCTGGAAATGCCTTACCTGCCCAAAATTCTCGGTAGTGTACCGGAAGGAGAAGGGGCGCATACCTACCGCATCGGCGGGGTGAGCTGCCTGGCCGGCGATTACAAGCAGGCCTACCACTTCGACCGCCCCCTTGAGCCCGGCGACCGCCTGGTCTTCTGGGATATGATCCACTACACGATGGTGAAGACCACGACTTTCAACGGTGTCAGGCACCCTGACATCTGCATGTGGCGGGAGGATGGCGAGCTGGAGGTGGTCAAGCGCTTCGGGTATGAGGATTTTAAGGGGCGGTTGTCCTAATAAATTGAATGAGCACAGAGGATTGGGCGGACTTAAATACCGGTGTTTACCCTGACTTGCAGGTCAGTTCACTGCCGGTTGAAGCACCTGTACTTTTTCTTCTAAAACCTCAACCGAGATCGACCGGGCTTCCCCTATCAATTCTCCATCCACCTGCAAAGGCATGGGGCGGTCTGCCTCAAGTTGCAGGGTACGGCAGGGGACAATCTTCACATAGCGCGATTTATCAATCTGGCCAATAAAAAACAAGACGCTCATCCACACCAGGTACCAACGCGGCCAGGGCAGGAAGAGGCACAGCTCAAACTGTCCGTCATCGGTCCGGCTATCCGGATTGACGATCGCACCGGTGCCGTAGCGGCGGGCATTGGCAAAAGTAGCCATCACACTTCGGCGGCTGAAGGCTTGTTGATCGGTTTGGATCCTGAATTTTGCCAGGGGGCGGTTGCGGGCGACCCGGAGGAAGCTGCGGGCGTAGCCCAATTGCCCACGCTGCTCACCGGACTCAAACTCCTGGACAAGTCGGGCATTATACCCTACATCTGCGAGGTGGAACGCATGGTGTTCTCCGTTGATAAGCAGCCCGTCGAGCGGTAAAGGCTGGCCACGCAGCAGAACATCGAGCGCTCCGTCTACGTTTTCAGGAATACAGAGTTCTGTAGCCAAACCGTTGGCAGAGCCTAGTGGCAGAATCCCCATCTTTATGGGTGTTCCGAGCAGGGAACGGGCAACGAGATTGACAGTGCCATCACCTCCACAGGCGACTACTGTCTCAGGATTTTCCTGCTGGATCAGGGTGTTGAGCCTTTCCAGGTCATCCGCTCCGGTGGTTTCCATCCACTGCCCGTTGAGCTGATGCTGTTGCCACCACTGTTCCACGGTTGCCTTGCAGTCCTCTTTTTCATTGCCCCCGCTAATGGGGTTGATCACGAAAAGTATTTTCTCCATAGTTATAAAACCAAGAAGGCCCGCACTTGTGCGCAGGCCGCTAATATGAGTCTACTAAGCCGACATATAAGCCTGAATGTGAAAAAATGGATAGGCATGGATACCCCGCCGGTGGTCCTGGCCTACCGGGGGTATGGGACGCCAGAAAAGGTCTTCGTAAGAGGGCATGTGCTCGATGACCGGCTGCTTTATGAGCCGGAGCCCGGCGACAGCCTTTGGCGCAACCTTCGGGCTATGCTGAGCCGCTACCTTAGTACGACCATACCCGACACCCAAGTGGACATTGAGTTTAACGGGCAGAATTATCAGGTGAGAACCGATGAGCGGGGGCAGTTCGAGCTGCTGGCAGAGGGGCCGCACCAACTTCAGGAAGGCTGGCACCCGGTGGCATTCCGGGTCCATAACCCGCTGGAAGAAGGCCCTTCTTTTCTGGAGCAGCAGGAGGAAGTGTACATTAGTCATGGCACCCACGAGTTTGGGGTGATCTCTGATGTAGACGATACGATTCTGGTTTCCCACGCCACGGAGACCCTGCGGAAGCTCAGGTTGATCCTCACTAAAAATGCGGCCACCCGGTTGCCTTTTCCGGGCGTTCCTGCGTTTTATCAGGCCCTCTGTGCAGGTAAGGAAGGAGGCTGCGACAACCCCATTTTCTTCATCAGCAGCAGTGAGTGGAATTTGTACGATTTTTTGGTCGATTTCTGCCAGGCCAGGGACATTCCCAAAGGCGTCTTTCTGTTGCAGGCACTCAAGTCAGGACTAAAGGACTTTTTCAGGACCGGTGGGGGCACGCATTCGCACAAACTGGATAAAGCACGCCACCTCATGGAGGTCTTTCCGAAGCTGAAGTTTATTCTGATAGGGGATAGCGGGCAGCATGATGCGCAGCTCTACGCCCAATTATCCGAGACCCACCCCGACCGGGTACTGGCCGTTTACATCCGGGACGTGACAAACCGAAAAAACAGCGAGACCATACACGAGCTCTACGCTGACCACCCTCATCTGGAGGGCAAGGTTTGTTTGTCAGACGATACCCTTAGCGTAGCCCGGCATGCCTTTGAGCATGGTTGGATTTCGGAAGGGGGGCTGCAAGCTGTTGCGGAGCAAATTGAGGCCCATCAATCCAAATAAGCAGAAATTTCGTCAATCTCTAACTGAAACGGCCCCGCCTGTTTATCAGCGATCAGGAAACCCACTTCCCGGATATCATCAGGCGTGATCGGAGGTACGTCGTTTAGCACCCGGCCTCTGAAGGAGGGCTGGAATGCACTCCAGGGCAATGCTGCCGTGTGCCAGTCGCCCTCATGGGCTGTAAAGCCTGCCCGGTAAGAAACCCGGCTGTAAGGGCCGCTCACCCGCACCCTGAAATCATAGCGCTGCCCGTCACCCCGCACCCGGATGCGTACGCCTTTCGTCCCACTTATATCAATCTTCTCAACAGCTGCCCGGCAGGAGGCAAAGCCACCGTTGTTTTCCAGTGAAACGGTCCCGGAGAACTGCCCATGGCCTTCGGCATTAACGGTCATCTGGCTTCTGGAAACGCCCCCCATCACCCCATCGTTAACGATTTGCCAATCGAGTTGGGTGGGATTGAAGGATTCGATGGTGGTCTGCGCGGTCATGGTCGTACTTGTGATTAGAAAAAGCCAAAAAAGCGGTCTCATCTTTTTTCTGGCTCCAACAGCCTATCGCACAACAAGTTCATGAAAGCCAGCGGGGAGGGTACAGGCAAAACCGCCCTGCTCCAAGGCCTCTGTTTTCAGCTCCTCCCCATCGCAGATTGCCTTTCCAGGTTTGCCCGGTAAGCCAAACAATTCCACCCGGTAGGTGAGATAGCCGGGCTCGTAGGTCCCTGTCTGTACCTGACGCAGGGTAATCTGCCCCTTGTCCTGTTGCATGTTGAAACTGCTAAGGCGGAAAGCTTCTTCCTGATAGGCATAACCATCGCCGGCATCTTCGTAGAGCTCACTTTGGCCGTTTCCGGCAAAGGCTTTGAGGGTGATCTGGTCGAAGTTTTTTTCTCCCGTGTATTGCTGAACCGGGTAGTGGGGGATGACTGCGCCTGCCTTTGCATAAAGCGGAATGCGTTCCAACCCGCAGGCATTCTTCACCAGTTGCCGTCCCTGATAGCGTGCACCGCTGTAGTAATCGTACCATTCTCCAGCCGGGAGATAACCTTCGGCCTGCGTAGCGCCTGCTTCCAGCACCGGCACCACCAGCAGGTGTTCTCCAAACAGGAATTCTGCCTCCCGGTTTTTGACCTCCGGGTTCGCCTGATCGGCAAAGGCCAGGCTGCGCAGCACCGGGCGGCCATCTTGTGTGTACTGCCGGAATGCCGTGTACAGATAGGGCAGGAGCTGGTACCTGAGCTCAATGGCGGCTTTGGATATGCTTGTGTAGGGCTCTCCAAAGGTCCAGGGCTCCTGGTCCATGCGGTTGTTGCGTTCTGCTTCGTGTATTGCATCGGCATCGGCTTCGGCGGCTCCATCAATGTTGTTGCCCATGGAGTGTACGCGGTACAGGGGGTGGAAGGCGGCCAGCTGCATCCAGCGCGCAAACAGTTCTCCGTCCGGTTGCTGGCTGAAGCCTCCTACATCCGTACCCACGAAAGAAAAGCCGGATATACTCAACCGCTGGCACTGGATATTGGCCAGGCGGAGATGTTCCCAACTGGCGATGTTGTCGCCCGTCCAGACACTCGCGTAGCGCTGCCCGCCGCTGTAGGTCGCCCGGGTGAGGACAAAGGGGCGTTTCTGAGGTTGCAGTTTCTTCAATCCTTCAAAGGTCGCCCTCGACATTTGCTGACCGTACACATTGTGGGCTTTGCGGTGGTCGCAGGGGTGCCCGTCGTAATCGTGGCGCACATTGTCCGGGAAGGTGGCGATGTTGACCTTGAAGACCGCTGGTTCGTTCATGTCATTCCAAAAGCCGCTGACGCCTTGTTCGTTGTACAATTGCTCATAAAGCGGCCCCCACCATTCGCGCACTGCCGGCCGGGTGAAGTCCGGGAAAACACAATCCTGCGGCCAGACGGGGCCCCGCATGATTTCGCCGGAGGTACGGTAGCAGAACATGTCCTTTTGCATCCCCTCCTTGTACACATGATAGTCCGGGTCCACCCGAATACCGGGGTCTATCATCACGATGGTGTGAAAGCCCTGATCGCGCAGGTCTTTGATCATTTGAGCTGGTTTGGGGAAGTGCGCCTCGTCCCAGGTGAAGCAGCGGTAGCCGTCCATGTAGTCGATATCCAGGTAAATGGCATCGCAGGGGATTTGCCGGTCGCGGAATTCCTTTGCGATTTCATAGACCCGTTCTTCCGGGTAATAGCTCCAGCGGCATTGGTGAAAGCCCAGTGCCCACATTGGGGGCATCTCCGGGCGGCCGGTCAGCCAGGCATAGCGCTGGGCCACCTCCGTGAGCCCGGGCCCGGCGATGAAAAAGTAGTCCATCTCCCCGCCATCTGCCTGAAAGGTAACCTGGTCCTGGGCGGTCTTGCCAAAGTCAAAGTGCGTGCGGTAAGAATTATGCAGGAAAATACCATAACCTTTCCCCTCCTGAAGCCCGAAGAAAAACGGAATGGTCCGGTAAAGCGGGTCGGTGTCTTTTCCGTAGCCAAAAGAGTCGGTATTCCAGTGTTGCAGCCGTTGTCCGCGCAGGTTAAGGGCACCACTTTTATCCCCCAGCCCGTAGTAGGCGGTTTGAGCCGGTGCCTTTTGGGTAATGCTCACCTGTTCTATGCCATTAAGGATGCTTTTCCGGCAGGCGTAGGGGGCGGCATCTTCGCAAAGCAGGGTGTTCCCGGGATTATCATACATGGCGGCCTTAAGCCCGTCCTTAGCAATTTGGCAAATCAGGCTGTTGGTCCGAATGGTAAGATGTTCCGCATCCTCGCTGACAGCAAGTTCCGGAGCCTCATAAGCCGCATTGGGGTCAAGGGCGTAGGAAAAATCAGGTTCAAACTGTCCCTCCGGCGCATAGCGGAACCGCAGGATGTCCTCTGAAAGGGCCTGAATACGCAGCGCCACGCCATTTTTCGCAGCAATAAGCAGGGAATTGCCCTGCTGTTCCATCCGGTCGAAAGTATCGGGTGAAAGGATATCATAAACATCGGGGTACCGTTCTCCGGTGGTGGTTTCAGAAATGTGGACGGGGTGTGTTGCCTTTGGGGGCTGCTGCTTGGCCATTTTGTTATTGGTTACCGGTTAAAAAATCACAGTGCCGGGGTGGCTGCTGTGGTTGGCAAATATAGGGTATGTTTTGTATTTGGGGGCGGGCCTCGGTGAGCAGATCAGTCAGATCAGCGGCATCAGCGTACCAAATATCGCGCAAGAGCATCACCCTATCCATAAAGCCTGCCACCACCAGACCAATAACCATCTATAAAAAAAATAAGCCCCTCCGGGATAAGATTCCGCCCCCAAGGCTCGTTATGGAGGAAATCAAAAAACGAGCACATGCGCTATCCCATCCTATTACTTACCTGTTTTGCCTTTTTGCTATCCATGCCTACGGCTCATGCCCAGCTGTTTAAGGGGAAAAAGGACACCACTGAACAGGCACCAGAGGCGGAGCCGGTAAGCCTGAAAGAACGCCTCTTCGGCAATAAAACTAAGCAACAGGACCTCAAAGCGGATCACAAGGAGGCCAAAGATGACCACCGCGCCGCCCGCAAAGACCGGAAAGCAGCGGAAGCCAGAGAACGGGCCGCAAGATTGCGCAAGGAAGCCATCAAAGCTGAACGCCGTGCCACCCGTGCCGAAAAACGTGCCCTCAAAAAGACCGACAAAGCGGGAAAAGCACAGGAACAGGCAGCCGGGAAGCACGAGTCCTTCTTTGAGCGGATATTCAAAAACGATTAACCTTTTCGCAAAGCCTCAATTTCTTCGATGGTCTTCGGGATGGGTGGGCCCAGCACCCGATACCCCTCTTCCGTAACCAGCACGTTGTCTTCGATCCGGATGCCGCCAAAGCCGAGGTAGGTTTCCACTTTTTCATAGTCGATAAACGCGGTGTGTTTACCCTCTGCTTTCCATTGGGCGATGAGCTCCGGAATAAAGTAAATGCCAGGCTCTACGGTGAGGACAAAGCCGGGCTGCAGGGGCCGGGCCAACCGCAGGGATTTTAAGCCAAACTGTGGGCTGCGCTGGAGTTCATCGGTATAGCCTACGTAGTTTTCGCCCAAATCCTCCATGTCGTGCACATCCAGCCCCATCATATGGCCCAGGCCATGGGGGAAAAACAAGGCGTGCGCGCCAGCTTCCACGGCAGCATCGGCATCGCCTTTCATAAGTCCCAGCTGAGTCAGCCCGGTCGTAATGATCTTCGCTGCCAGCAAATGAATGTCTTTGTAGGGCACGCCGGGTTTGATGGCTTGAATGGCTTGTTCCTCCGCATCCAGGACAATCTGGTAAATGGCTTTTTGCCGGTCGGTAAAATTGGGGCTCACCGGAAAGGTACGGGTGATGTCGCTGGCGTAGTCCGTCCTGGGAGCCGCCGCTCCGAAGTCGCAAAGGACGAGGTCGCCTTCTTTCAGCATATTACCGTGGTAATGATTGTGCAGCGTTTGTCCGTTAACGGTAAGAATGGCGGGGTAGGCAAGGGCGCCTTCCGTGGCCAGTGCAATGCCTTCCACCAGGCCGGCCAGTTGGGCCTCCTTCATGCCGGGTTTAGCGGTTTTGGTCGCCTGAACATGCATTTGACGGGTGATCGCCAGGGCAGATTCGATTTCGGCAATTTCCTCTGCCGACTTGATGGACCGCTGTGCAACGATGGCTTGGATCAGTGCCTCAGAGGGTTGCAATTCCTCAACGGGGGTGCTCAGCCACCGGCTCAACTGCAGGTCCCGGTCCGCCCGGTAGGGAGGCAAAAAGTGAATGGTACGCCCGTCTGCCAGGGCTTTTTTCAGAAATCCCTCCAACTGCTCAACAGGCAGTGCCTGATCGGTACCCGACAGGGTTTTGAGGTCGCCTAGCCCGGGCTGAGGGCCCATCCATACCACGTGCTCTACGGTCATTTCAGGGGCAAACAACAGGGCTGCTCCGGAATCTGCGTCCAACACCCCGGTTACCCCCGGCTGATTGATCCCAAAGTAGTACAAAAAGCTGCTGTCCTGCCGGAACCGGTAGACGTTGTCGGTGCAGTTCATCGGGCTTTCGTTGTTGCCGGGGAGTAAAATAAGGCCGCCGGGCATGGAGGCTTGCAAATGCTTTCGGCGTTCCTGATAAATGCTGGCTTTGAACATGTTGACTGTATTTTGAAGCAGGCCATAACGACAGTACCTGCTTTGATGACTAAATTCCAAGGATGGGAATATATTGAATCCTGTTGATTTATTCGTTAGGTTCTTGCCCTATTCCTTTACCTTTGTAAGCGTAAAACGAAAAGCCACAATGAATCAACTGGAACAATTCAAGGACATTGAGACCTTTATTTTTGATGTCGATGGGGTACTGACCAACAGTCAGGTCCTGGTCACAGAGGAAGGGCAGCTCCTCCGCAGCATGAGCATCCGTGACGGGTACGCGCTCAAAACAGCCGTGCGGCAGGGCTTTAACGTGGCAGTGATTACCGGGGGGCGCTCAGAAGGGGTCCGCCTGCGGCTGGAAGGCCTGGGGATTAAGGATATCTATACCGGGATAAGTGACAAGCTATCAGCATACGAAGACTACATCGATAAATATGGGCTGGACGAGCGTAAAATCCTGTACATGGGAGATGACCTGCCCGACCTGCCGGTGATGCGCCGGGTATGGGTGCCTACCTGCCCCTCCGATGCTCAGCCGGAGCTTTTCGAAGTGGCCACCTATATTTCCCCTCTGAAGGGAGGCGCCGGCTGTGCCCGCGATGTGATCGAGAAAGTCCTCCGTCTTAATCAGGAATGGCCAGAAGATTAGATGATGAACATATTTTACGCCTTCCTGCGCCTGATCCGCCTGCCTAACCTGCTTATTGTGGCGTTAACCCAGTATCTGTTTTACGGTGCGCTGTTGCAACCTGCATTTGAGCAGTACGGTATCGGGCTAACCCTGCCGCCGCGGACATTCTGGTTATTCGTGCTCGACACCATCATGATCACCGCAGCAGGCTACATCATTAACGATGTTATTGATTTCCGTATCGACCTGCAAAACAGGCCTGAAAAAGTAGTGCTTGGGCGGTACATCCGTAAGCAAACGGCCTATTGGCTCTATTTTTCCACTATCCTGCTGGGTTTCTTTCTGGCGTTTTACCTGGCGCTGAGCGTACAGAATATGCCGCTCGTTGCCATTTATCCGGCAGGGGTGGGGCTGTTGTTTTGGTATTCCTACCGGCTCAAGAAATTGCCATTGTGGGGCAATCTGCTGGTTTCGCTGTTTTGTGCGGGGGTGCCTGGAGTGGTCTGGTTTGCCGAGCGTGAAGGGTTTGCCGAGCTGGCTGCCGTTGATCCGAAGCTGGCCGCTCAGCTGGCCGTGATTATGGTGTGGTACCTGATTTTTGCGTTTGGGTCCAACCTTTACCGGGAGCTGATCAAGGATATGGAAGATGTGGAAGGAGACCGGCATGCACAGTGCCGCACCGTACCCGTCGTCTGGGGCCTGAATACCGCAAAGGGGCTGGCGGCTGCCGTTGGGGTGGGATTAATGGCATTAATTATAGTAATGGTGGTGCATCAGCGCGAACTTTTCGGGCTTTTAAGCCATCTATACGTGACTGTAGCGTTGATCGCCCCGCTCGGGCTGAGTCTCTTCTGGTTGTTCCGGGCAAAGGTAGCTGCCGACTACCACCGGGTGAGCACGATGGCCAAACTGATTATGCTCAGCGGGCTGGTTTTGCTGCTGTTTTTTGCTGTATACTGACGATTAAGTGGTCTCCGATAAAGATCGGAGCAGCAAACCTACTCAATGCCTGCCTGCGTATCGGTACTTCGGCAGACAGGTCAGCATTTACGCTAGGAAGTGGCTTACGCCTGTCCTGACAAGCTACGCTTCGTCAGTGGCCGATGTCGCAAATCATAGATCCCGACATTTATCGTCGGTGACCACTTCGTATTGCGTATAACTTAAATTTTAACTAACCTATGCAAACATTGGAACTCCCGATCATTCTGGTGTCCAAATCACCCCGCCGCCGCCAATTGCTGGAGCAGGCGGGTTTTCAATTTACCATCAAACCGCAGGATGTGCCCGAGGACTATCCGGATGATATGCCGGTGGAGGACGTCGCGCCCTTTCTGGCTCAGAAAAAGGTCCGGGCCTCTATGCATGCCCTGGAAGGCAAGGGGGTGCTGTTGGGGGCAGATTCCGTGGTGCTTCTCGATGGCGTGATTTACGAGAAGCCCAAAGACCGTACGGATGCGCAGCGCATCCTCCGGGAGCTATCAGGCCGGGAGCACACTGTCATTACCGGGGTATGCCTGGCAAATGCGGATCAGGAGCGGACCTTTTCCGGCGTCTCCCGCGTCCATTTCGATAAGCTGTCCGATGAAGAAATCGACTTTTACATCGACAAGTATCAGCCCTACGATAAAGCCGGCGCCTACGCCATTCAGGAATGGATCGGGCTGTGCAAGATCAATAAAATAGAAGGCACTTACGCCAATATCATGGGGCTTCCGGTAGACTTGGTGTACCAGGAGCTGCAGCATTTTTTGTAGGGCCTTATTCCTCTTCCGCCTGTGGTGGTGCTGAGTCGCTTGCAACAGAGGCCTGAAGGGCTTCCAGCCTTGCCGTAATGGCTGCACTGCGGGCAGTGAGTTTCTCAATCTGTTCGCCTTCCTTTTCCAGCAGCAGGTCGAATTTGACGAAGTTTTCATCAATGCGGCTGCGCAGGTTGGTAATGTAGGTTTTGAGATTGGTGCTAACCTCTTCCTCCAGCCGGATGCCGCCTTTTTTGATCTCGTTGCGGAATTCCCGCAGCACCTGCTTGCGCTTGGAGGAAGTGGTAATGCCAGCGAAAATCAGCCCCACAGTGGTGAGAATCCCGCCTGTGATGTCAAAAACCGCCCCTTGCGTCACTGCTGCCAGGACAATCCCAATCACCGCCAGCCCACTGCTTGCAGCCAGTCCCGCCGAAACGGGGCTTTTGTCCGGGAACAGGCTCTCATCCGTGAAGTTCTCTGTCCGGCTCACGAAGCGGGCAAACTGTTCCTGCAGCTCCCGCAGCACATTATTGCGCTTCTCGGCGATGTCGCTGAACAACTCATGGTCATCCCGCAGGATGGTCTCACTGCTCCGGATTTTCAGGTCGATCATCTTGGCCATCTGCTGAATGCTGTCGGCCAAATCCACCACGCCGTCATTGAGCTTGGCTTTGAGTTCTTTGTTCAGGTCGGCTTCGAGCTCCCGGGCCAGCTTTTCCAGCCACTCCTTCAGCGATGCTTTTTTGCTGAACATGGAGGCAATAGAGCGGCGGAGCAGCGGAAAGAAGGAAAGCCCCTCGCTCAGTTCCTGCTCCTTGCTTCGGGTGATGCGCTCGTACCCGGCGATCATGTTTTCCACAAGCACATCTACTTGCTTCAGGCTTTTGGCTTCCTGCTTAACCAGGGTCTCCCGGATGTCGCTTCGGAATTCGGTGTCGGCCTCATACTGTTTTTGACGGAGGGCAACCCCTGCCGCAATGCGGTCATTGATATTCTCAGCCGTATCGATGTTGTTGTTGAGCTTGAGAATGGGCGCGCGCCCACCGGTGATGTGCTGATTGATGTAGGAACGGACCGGCGCGAAGCCACTTGCTTCCTTTTGCCCTTCCTGCTCCTGCTTGGCAGAAACGGTGAAAACCACCGGGTCTTTGATGCCCTGCTTTTCGGCATATTCCGTCACGCCTTTGCGATTGACCTCGAGGTCTTCAGCGGGCATAAGGTCTTTTTGCTGCAGCACAAAAATGATTTTCTTGCGCCAGTCGCTGTGGATATAATCGAAAAACTGCCAGGCGGACTGCCGGTAAGGGTTCTTGGCTTCGAAGACAAAGACGATCAGGTCGGAAGCCGGGATGAAGCTCTCGGTAATTTCCTGGTGGTGCTCCACGATGGTGTTGGTCCCCGGCGTGTCCACGATGGCAATTTCCTTCAGGATATCAACGGGCAGGAGGATTTTTTTGAGGTAAGGGTTGATCTGCACCTGTTCGGCTTCCTCCCCGTAGAGAATTTGCTGAATGGTATCGGTCATGGGCTGCGGGGCAACCTTGGTTACTTCCTTTCCGGTATCGAGCAGGGCGTTGATAAAGCTGCTTTTCCCGGCTTTCACCTCCCCGACAATCACAAACATGAAGGGTTCGTGAATGCGGCTTCGGAGGTCGCTAACGGTCTGCGTCAGCTCCTCGCTGTCTATACGGATGGCCAGTTCGTGCAGGTCTTTGACAATCTCGTCAACCTGTGCCCGGTACGCTTGTAGATGTTTATTGATCAGTGGAGTCACACGATGGGGTTTTGATCAGCAAATTGCTTCAGCAGCAGCGGCGCCTGAGGGCCGGTGCAGAAAAGCAGGTCTAAAATACTCAAATTCGGGATAAACCCATGCCGTTCCTGAAACACCTGTGGGTAGGGCAGGGGTTCGAAATCCAGCTTCGGGTGTTTGGGGTGAATGGCTTCGCGCAGGTCGAGGGTGCCTTCCGGTACGGCTCCGTAACCGGTAGTCTCCCGGATGTCTGCTTCCGATTGCAGGGTCCGGAGCAGTTGTGTAAGCAGTGCCCGGTTGAGTTCAAAAAGGTTTGCCGGTTTGCTGCGCAGAATGGCCTCGATGGGCTCGGCGTAGAATTCAAAAAACGGCGATTTCCCGTAGGCCGATTTGATGCTGTGCCAGTGTTCGCCAAACCAGGGCTTTTTGTAGTCCACCCGCACCTGATCAACAGGCATCTGCTGGTGCTTGCCTTTTTTGAGCGGAACGGAGAGCAGCATCGGGCCATTGGCACCGACCAAATGCGCCCGGTTGCGGTAGCTGCGCTTTTGGTAGTGCTCCCGGGCTTCCAGGTAAACCGTATCCACCTGTGCCAGTACCGTGAAGTACTGTACAGGCGGCAGGTATTGCGCTTCGATAAGTATGGATAAGTCGGTCATCGTTCGCTGTTTAGACGCTGGCTGCGGCTGGCGGCCACAAAGTAGGCAATTTTAAACCAGTTATCCATTCCCACGTTTGGCAAATGATGGTTTTCTTTGCACCGGCAAATCCAAACGCACATGACAGCCAAGACCTCTTACTTATACGCTATTGCACTGCTTTTGTTGGTGGTCAACCTGCTGGTTGGCAATGGCATGACGACCATCTGGGACGGGGTGGAAGGCATGCTGGCCTGGCAAATACAGCATGATGCCGCAGGCGCTACCTTTCACGAACAGCTGGCCGCTTTGCTGATGAGCGGTACCCTCGATCCTTTTTTCCTTCGGTTTCCCGGCGCAATAGCGGTGATCTTTGGACTGACGGCCTACTACATTTTTGCCCGCCGCCTGGTGGGTACGGAGGTGGTGCTGAATACGCTGGCACTGGCCGCCTCTTCCCTGCTGATGGCCAATCTGGCGAAGGTTGCTTCCGGTGACATCTGGGCGATGATGTTGCAGTGGCTGGCCTACGCGGCTATGATCCGCTATCTGAAACAGCCGCAAATAAGCTGGCAGTTAAGTTTTTACGCCCTTGCTGCCCTGGCCATATGGGTGCAGCCTTTGCAGTCGCTGATCTTCCTGTTGGGCACCGCCGCTTTTCTTTACTTTATGCACGCAGATGGGCGGCGGCTCCTGCGCCTTAATCCCTGGGTTATGATGCTCCTGACAGCGGGCGGGCTTTACGCTCTGCAATGGCTGGACATGGCTGGAGGCACCTTTTATATTGGTTTCCGTACGGGGAGGTTTCTTTGGGTGAATGCAGTGGGCGTGCTCCCTTTTCTCGGGCTTGTGCTGGGCGGCATCGTGGAGCATAGCCAACGGTTGGGCAAGCGGGATGAACAAGCAGTGCTCTATATGGGGGCATTGGTATTCGCCTTGCTGGGGCACAGCCTGGCGCTGCAGCCTTTGCTGGCTATGATTGCAGCCCGGCAGTTGCGCAACTATTTCCATAAGGGCTATCCGCACCGGGGGCTGGTTAAAGCGGGTGCGGTGCTGCACCTCGTTGCTGCTGCCTGTTTTTTGATCCTTTTTATGATTGGCAGTTTCGTGCAATTTCGCGGTCTGGGCTTTCAGGCAGGGCTGGCTACAGGCGGGCTGTACTGGGTGTGGAGTTTTGTGGCGGTGGTGGGTTTTGTAGGTGCCCGTGCCTCTTATGCCCGCCTCGGCACCATCATGAGCGGGGTGCTGCTGACCACCTTCTTTTGGATTCAATTCAGCCCCTTGCTGGAGGTACAGCGCAACTGGGCACAGGAAATCGTAGAGCCGGAAGGGCCTTTCCCTAAGCCGGCGGAGCAGTTCATCATTGGCAGGGGAGAGGGGGCTTTCCCCGGAGTAGCGGCATACGCCTTTGCGGCAAATTCCAAAACAGCAGTCCTGAGCCATACCGCTTCCCTTCAGCAGGCGGTTGAGGCGCAGCAGGCGGGGACCGTCATCCTGGCGCCTCAGGGCTGGCTCCCGCCGCAGTTGGATACGTTGCAGACCGATACTACAGTTTACAAAGGCTGGAATGCGCCCCTGCAACCTGCAGTATGGGTCCGCTGTGAGGTAAAACCTAAGCTGTCTGGAAAA
The DNA here is from genome assembly GCA_024742755.1 of bacterium. Classification (GTDB taxonomy): domain Bacteria; phylum Bacteroidota; class Bacteroidia; order Chitinophagales; family Saprospiraceae; genus Phaeodactylibacter. The sequence continues at coordinate 25,379 of JANSXW010000039.1, forward strand.
TAATGTACATCAGCGCCAGCAAGACGAAAGTGGAAATCAGGAAAATATTCAGAATGCGCTTTCCTTCCCGTTTCTCTTGTGCTGCAATCTTTTGTTGTCTTCTCGAACGTGCCATAGTATCTTGGTTTTGGTTAGCAGAATGAAGAATTAGGTTTGGTAAAATAAGGCTTATGCCGAAACTTCGCAAATTTTGCCGGAAGAGGCTGGTGGTGGCCGCTGCGATTTGCACGCTAATTTTTCTATTTTTACCCGCAAATCAAACCACACCTATCTCTTGGCACTTATCAAATCAATCTCAGGCATACGGGGCACAATTGGCGGCAAATCCGGCGACAACCTAACCCCTCAGGACATCGTAGAATCCACAGCGGCCTTTGGCCATTGGCTGCTCGAAAAAGGAGCAAAACCTAAAGTGGTTATTGGCCGGGACGGCCGCATCTCTGGCTCCATCGTTAATGAGCTGGCCAGCGCCACCCTGCGCGCTATGGGCATCGATGTGGTCGACCTGGGCCTTTCCACCACCCCAACTGTGGAGATGGCCGTGACCATGGAAGAAGCCGGCGCAGGCATCGTCATTACAGCCAGCCACAACCCGCGGGAGTGGAATGCCCTGAAGTTCCTCAACGACAAAGGCGAATTTATCTCAAAAGCAGACGGTGAAGCCTTGCTGAAAATCATCGAAAGTGGTGATATTGAATATGCCGGGGTAGACGAGCTGGGTAAAGTCCTGCAGGATGACCGCTACATCAAGCGGCATGTGCAGGCGATCCTGGATTTGCCTTATGTGGACGCAGCGCTGGTCAAAAGCAAAAAGTACCGCGTGGTGGTCGATTGCATCAACAGTTCCGGATCGGTAGCGATGCCCCCACTGCTCAAAGCCCTGGGCTGCGAAGTCGAACTGCTCAACAAAAAACCCAACGGCCGTTTCGCGCACAACCCGGAGCCGCTCCCCAAACACCTCAAGGACCTGAGCCGGGAGGTTGTGGAAGTCAAAGCAGATGTGGGGATTGCCGTAGACCCGGATGTGGACCGCCTTGCTTTCGTGTGCGAAGATGGCAGCATGTTCGGCGAAGAATATACCCTGGTAGCCGTAGCAGATTACATCCTGCAACAGCAACCGGGCAATACCGTTTCCAACCTGTCATCCACCCGCGCCCTGCGCGATATCACGGAGCGCCACGGCGGGCAGTACTTTGCCAGTGCAGTGGGCGAGGTAAATGTGGTCACGGAAATGAAAAACCGCAACGCCGTAATCGGTGGGGAAGGCAACGGCGGGGTCATTGTACCCGATTTGCACTACGGCCGGGATGCGATGGCCGGAGTGGCGATCTTCCTGACCCTCCTGGCAAAATCTGGCCAAACGGCAAGCGCCCTAAAAGCCAGCTACCCGGAATACCATATGGTCAAAGACCGCATTGAGCTAACGCCACAGATTGACGTGGATGGCCTGCTGAAAGACCTGGAAAACAAGTTTAAGTCGGAAGACTACAATACCATCGATGGGCTGAAGATTGACTTTGCCGACGGATGGGTACATTTGCGCAAGTCGAATACCGAGCCTATCATCCGGGTGTACGCCGAAGGGCAAAGCCCGGAAGCTGCGCAGGCATTTGCAGACCGTATGAAAACGGCTGCCCTCGAATTGATCGGATAAAACCTTTAGTTATGGAAGCCCTAACCACTACTTCTTTAGAAACGCATTTCGCGCCGTACCGCAAAAATGTCATCGGGCAGGACTATGTTTTTGATACCCCCGATGGCCCCAAACGGATCCTCTATGCAGACTGGACGGCAAGCGGCCGCCTGTACAAGCCTATCGAAGAATGGCTGATGCAGGAAATCGGGCCATTCGTAGCCAACACGCATACGGAAACCTCGGTTACGGGGACTTCCATGACGATGGCTTACCACAAAGCCAAGGAGATCATCAAGGCGCATGTGGGTGCCCGGCCGAAAGACGTACTGATTTCCTCTAACTCGGGTATGACCGGGGTGGTCAATAAGTTTCAGCGCATCCTCGGGCTGAAGGTGCACGAGAAGTTCCGCGACCGGGTAAAGGTGGCGGAAGAAGAACGGGCGATCATCTTTTGTACCCACATGGAGCACCATTCCAATCAGACGTCCTGGCTGGAGACGCTGGCGGACGTAGAGGTCATCAGGCCTACGCCGGAGGGTTTGGTAGACCTGGAGCACCTGAAAACGCTGCTGCAACAGTACCAAAACCGGAAGACCAAGATCGCGGCCATCACTTCCTGTTCCAATGTGACCGGGCTGAAAACGCCCTATCACGAGATTGCCGGGCTAATGCACGAACAGGGTGGGCTGTGTTTTGTAGATTTTGCCTGTTCCGCACCCTACATCGACATCAATATGCGGCCGGAGGAGCCTCTGCAGCACCTTGATGCCATCTATTTCTCTCCCCATAAGTTCCTGGGCGGGCCCGGCTCTACGGGCATCCTGGTATTCGACCCCAAACTGTACACCAACCGGGTGCCCGACAACCCCGGTGGCGGCACCGTAGACTGGACCAACCCCTGGGGCGGGCATAAGTACATCGATGAAATCGAAGCGCGGGAGGATGGCGGCACGCCGGCTTTTTTGCAGACCATCAAAGTCGCTTACTGCATCCGGCTCAAAGAAGAAATGGGCGTAGATAAAATCCTTGCCCGGGAGCAGGAGCTCCTGGACCGGGTATGGAAACGCCTGGACCAACTGCCTAACCTGCATATCCTCGCGCCCCACCTGCGCGACCGGCTTGGTGTGGTCTCCTTCTATATTGATGGGTTGCACTATAACCTGGGCGTCAAATTGCTCAACGATAAATTTGGCGTGCAGACCCGGGGCGGCTGCTCCTGTGCCGGCACCTACGGGCATTATCTGCTCAATGTGGATCAGCAGTATTCCAAGTCCATCACCGATGAGATCAGTCAGGGCGTGCTGACCCACAAGCCTGGTTGGATACGGATGTCTATTCACCCGGTCATGACGGATGCGGAGATGGATGCCATTCTCGATGCCATAGAGGCGGTGCACGACCATCATGCTGAGTGGGCAAAGGACTACGCGTACAACCCTGGCACCAATGAGTATCAGCACAAAGACTTTGCAGGCGATGAAACCGAACGGGTCGCTCGCTGGTTTAGTGCAAAAATGGCATAACATGGACCGTATTTATTTTGACAACGCTGCAACCACCCCGTTACTCCCGGAAGTCATACAGGCGATGACCGAAGCGATGGGCACCTATTACGGTAACCCATCTTCCATTCACAACGAAGGGCGTACGGCCCGCTCGGTGATTGAGCAGGCCCGGCGCACGATTGCCGGGCAGCTGGGCGCCTCGATTGGTGAAATCTTCTTCACCTCCGGTGGCTCAGAGTCGAATAATATGGCCTTGAAATGTGCGGTACGGGACCTTGGCGTTACCCGCATCATCAGCAGCCCGCTGGAACACCACTGCGTGCTGCACTCTATTGATGCGCTGCAGCGGGAGCATAACATCGAGCGCGTTGAGGTCAATACCGATCAGGCGGGCCGGATAGACCTGGCACACCTCGAAGAACTCCTGGCGGGAAGTGATCAGAAAACCCTCGTCTCCCTCATGTACGCCAATAACGAAATTGGCACCCTGATTGATTTGGAAGCCATAGCTGCCTTATGTCAGGAGCATGGCGCCCTCTTTCATTCCGATACGGTGCAGGCGATTGGCTACTATCCGATTGATGTGTCCAAGACGCCAATGGCTTTTTTGACAGGCGCGGCGCATAAATTCCACGGCCCGAAAGGCGTAGGCTTTGTGTACATCAATGGAGACAACGCCGTAAAGCCTTTTATTGACGGGGGCGCACAGGAACGCAACATGCGGGGCGGCACCGAAAACATCTATGGCATTCTCGGCATGGCAAAAGCCCTGGAGCTTGCCTATGCGGAATTGCCGGAACGCCGGGCCAAAATAACCGAACTGCGCGATTACCTGCGGGAACAGCTGGAAGCTAATTTCGAAGACCTGGAGTTTAACGGAGATCCCCGAAACGGGCATTACAAGCTGCTGAGCGTTAGTTTTCCGCCCTCGCCCAAAGCCGAGTTGCTGCTGCTCAACCTGGATATTGCCGGTATCAGTGTTTCCGGGGGCAGTGCCTGCAGCTCCGGGGCCGATGCAGGCTCTCATGTGGTCAGTGCCCTTCATGGGGATTCTCCCCGGAAGACCATGCGGTTCAGCTTTTCTCACCTGAACACTAAGGCTGAAGTGGATCAGGTAGTGGCTAAGCTCAGGGAAATTCTTCCGGTTGGAGTAGCCGGGTAAAGGAACAGGCTATCCGGAACGTTCCCGATAGCCTGTGCTGTTGTAAGGTCCAGGAAAAAGTTTAGTTGCCGATGACCTGCTCAATAGGTACCCGTACGCCATCTTCATAGGAAGCGATCCAGGCATCTTTAATGCCCAGATTTTGGATTTGGGTTTGCAGTTGCTTGGCTTTCTGGTAATCCCGGAAACGCCCAAGGACGATTTTCTGAAGGCCGTCCATGGTCTTGACACCCAAGCCATCCTCGTTGGTCTGCAAATCGGAATCAATTTTCGGGTCCTGGTACGCACCAATCTGTACGCGGAACCAAGTACCATAGTCATCGGAAGTAGCCTGCAGCTCGCGGGTGACCGATTCGAGGGCCGCCTGCGCTTCCGCGAGTTCATTGCGCATATTTCCGTACTCCCGCTGCATTTCGGTCATTTTTTCCTGATAGCTGTTGGCTTCCCGGGTCATGTCTTCGGCCTTGGTCGCATAATGGTCTGCTTTTTCGCGGCAGTTGTCCAGCTCCTGCTGTGCGGTTTCATACTTCTGCGCCAGCTCAGCTGATGATTTGCAGGAGAAAGTGAAAAAGCCAAGGCTAAGGGCAAAAAGGGTCAGTTTAATCTTCATATTAATTTTCATTGATGTTTGGACCACTAAACTAGGCAAGATTTTTCGATTTTCCCATCGGTAAATTTTCGGGGTAAATCTTGCAAATTAGCGGGGAGGTTATTTATCTTTGCCAACCACTTCAAAACGGGGGCATTTAGCTCAGTTGGTTTAGAGCGCTGCCTTGACAGGGCAGAGGTCACTGGTTCGAATCCAGTAATGCCCACTGCTACAGGGTCCGGTTTTTGCCGGGCCCTGTTTATTCGGCCTCGTTTATCCGTTCCTATGCCTTCAACCGGGAAATTAATTATCTGCTTTGGTCTTTTTATCGTTTTGGCAGGCGTGATTGTTTACTTCTTCGGTGACAAACTGTCTTGGTTAGGGCGTTTGCCAGGCGATATCCGGGTGGAGGGGGAAAACGGGCGGTTCTATTTTCCCATTGTAACGATGATCCTGATCAGTGTCCTGCTTTCTTTGCTCATCCGTTTGATACAGCGCATCTTGTAGTACCACAGAGCAGGTTATCAACATTTTGTGGAAAACTACTACCACTCCTTGCACGCATTTTTAAAATAAGGCCCTTACATTTATCGTAGAGAATAGAATTCCCCAACTTCAAGCAAGAGTAACCACCCTAAGCGAGAGACGACCTGAGCCCTGTGAGTTGCCTGATGTCAGGCTATTCCTGGGTAAGGTCCGGGCTTCCGCCCTTAAATGGCCCAAGCGGTCACCAATTAAATTAATCATTGCTAGTACAATTCCAGGCAGACAGAGCCTGTGGATTGCTGATATAGTATTACCAAAACCAGCCAAACAGATACTAAGATGGAGACGCCAGCAGTTTCGACCCCAAAAGTAAAATCTTACACTAAGAAGTATACCTTCGAGGAAGCCCTGAAGGCTTCGGTAGCCTACTTCAATGGCGATGACCTCGCCGCTAACGTCTGGGTAAACAAATACGCCCTGAAAGACTCCTATGGTAATATTTACGAGCGCACACCAGATGATATGCACCGCCGTATCGCCGCTGAAATCGCCCGTGTTGAGTCCCGCTACCCCGAACCGCTTAGCGAGGAAGAGGTGTATGCCGTGCTAAAAGATTTCAAATACATCGTCCCGCAGGGCAGCCCCATGGCTGGCATTGGCAACCCTTTCCAGATTTCGTCCCTGTCTAATTGCTTCGTTATCGGTAGTGGTGCGGATTCCTACGGCGGTATTGCCAAGGCCGACGAGGAACAGGTACAGCTGATGAAGCGCCGGGGCGGGGTAGGGCAGGACCTTTCCCACCTGCGCCCTAAAGGCTCGCCGGTTATGAACAGCGCCCTTTCTTCTACGGGCATTGTGCCTTTCATGGAGCGCTATTCCAACTCCACGCGCGAGGTCGCGCAGGATGGCCGGCGGGGTGCCTTGATGCTGACGGTTTCCAGCCGTCATCCGGATGCAGAAGGCTTTATTGATGCCAAACTGGAGCAGGGCAAAGTAACGGGGGCGAATGTCTCAGTCCGTATCGACGATGCCTTTATGAAAGCGGCCATCGAAGGCAAGCCTTATCAGCAGCAGTACCCGGTGGATTCGTCAAACCCGGCTTTCAAGAAGGAAGTTGACGCTCAGAAGCTTTGGAAGAAAATCATTCAGAACGCCTGGAAGTCGGCCGAGCCCGGAGTGCTGTTCTGGGATACGATTATCCGGGAGTCGGTGCCGGACTGTTATGCAGACCTGGGCTATCGTACCATTTCAACAAATCCATGCGGGGAAATCCCCCTCTGCCCATACGACAGCTGCCGCCTGTTGGCCATCAACCTGTACAGTTATGTGGAAAACCCGTTCACGCCTGAAGCCAAATTCAACTTTGAAAAGTTCGGGCAGCACGTGCAGATGGCTCAGCGGATCATGGATGACATTATTGATCTGGAAATCGAGAAAATTGACCGGATTCTGGAGAAAATTGAAAAGGACCCGGAAGCAGCAGACATCAAAGCGACCGAGTACGAGCTCTGGAAAAAGATCCGCAAAACTTGTGTGCAGGGCCGCCGTACCGGCGTAGGCATCACCGCTGAAGGCGATATGCTGGCCTCGCTGGGGCTGCGTTATGGCAGTGACGAAGCCATTAGCTTTTCCGTAGACGTTCACCGTACACTGGCGGTCAACGCTTACCGCTCCTCTGCAATCATGGCAAAAGAGCGGGGCGCCTTCCCTATTTTCGATGCAGAGCGGGAAGCAGAAAACCCTTTCATCAACCGCCTGCGCGAAGCAGACCCGGCATTGTACGAAGAAATGCTGGCCCACGGCCGCCGCAATATTGCCTTGCTGACCATCGCGCCAACCGGCACTACCAGCCTGATGACGCAAACGGCCAGCGGCATTGAACCCGCCTTTCTGATCACGTACAAGCGCCGCCGTAAGGTCAACCCCAACGATAAGGAAGCCAACGTAACCTTTATCGATGAGGTGGGCGACCACTGGGAAGAATACAATGTGTTCCACCATAAATTCCTGGTTTGGCTGGAAGCCAATGGGTACGATGTGGACAAGGTCCGCCGTATGCCTACCGAAGAGCTGACCCCCATTATCGAGCAGTCGCCCTACCACTTGGCTACAGCCAACGATGTGGACTGGGTGCAAAAGGTGAAAATGCAGGGCGCGATTCAGAAGTGGGTGGACCATTCGATTAGCGTAACGGTCAATATCCCGGAAGAGACTTCTGTGGAAATGGTGCAGAAGATTTACGAAACGGCCTGGAAAGAAGGCTGCAAAGGCTGTACCATCTACCGGGATGGCTCCCGTTCGGGCGTATTGGTATCTGATAAGGAGAAGAAAACCGGTGCCGCCAATGAGTTTCAGGAGACAATGCCGCCTAAGCGCCCTGAAGTCCTCGATGCAGCCGTGGTCCGGTTCAAGAATAACGCCGAGGATTGGATTGCAGTAATTGGCTTGTATGCCAACCGGCCTTACGAAATCTTTACCGGTAAGTCGGAGGATATTTTCATCATCCCTGGCTATGTGACAAAAGGCTGGGTGATGAAGAATACAGATGATGAGGGCCACAACCGCTACGACCTGCAGTTCGAAGACAAGCAGGGCTACCGGGTGACCATTGAAGGCCTGTCCCGCTCCTTTGACAAGGAATACTGGAACTACGCCAAGCTGATCTCCGGAGTGCTCCGCCATGGAATGCCGATCCCATATGTGGTGGATCTGGTAGAGGGGCTCAACGTGGAGGAAGACTACATCAACACCTGGAAAAATGGTGTGGTGCGTGCCCTCAAGCAATTCGTGCCCGATGGTACCAAAGCTGCTGAAAGCGCCTGCCCCAGCTGTAACGATGACGACGGGCTGATCTACAAGGAAGGCTGCCTCATCTGCAAGAGCTGCGGATACTCTGAGTGTGGCTAAAACAGGAGGGGTATTTAAAGCTTATGGTTTATAGTACTTTATGCTGGCCTTGATATACCATTCCTGGTTAATGAAATAAATCTAAAGGCACTATCTGATCACTTCGGATAGTGCCGCTCTTTTTCAACTGCCGGAAAATACGTTTTTCAGTCGGAGGACAAGTGGGCCATGAAAACGGAGCGGGGAGGGTTGGTCGCTCCAGTATGAGCACCCGTTGATCGTTACCGAAGATGAGCCTTTCGTGCTGACTGCCACCAACGGTATGCCCTGGTTTTAAGCAGGTTTGCTGGCCATCTCCTCCAGGACTTCCACTTCATTAGTAATACGGCTGGAAAGCAATTGCGCGGCCCCTGCTTCGTAGGGGGAAAGTTGCTCCAGGTCGATGGCGTATTTTGCCAGCCGGTCGAAGGAAGCCGTCAGCCCGGTGCCTTTAATTTTGTGCGCGTGGGCTTTGATCTCTTGCTCAGGAGCGCCATTTTCGAGGGCGGACTGAAGTGCTTCCGCATCTTTCCGGAGCTCGCCGGACCGTACCACGCTCCATATTTCTTCGATGACTTCCTGCACTATCGCTTCGTTTCCGCCAAACCGTTCCAGAAGGGTACTTCGGTTGAAAACGGGTGTTGAGGCTTTCGGCGCTACGGTTGAAGCCGCTTCGCCGGGTTCTTCGGGATCCTGCCCCTGCCGCAGTCTGAGCCATTTTTCCAACATTTGCTGGAGCTGACTGGCTGTTATTGGTTTGCTCAGATAGTCGTCCATGCCGGCCTGCAGGCAGCGTTCCCGTTCTCCTTTGATGGTACCGGCCGTCAGTGCGATGATTGGAGTCCGGCCGTTGCGCTCAGACTCCCGGATCGCCTGCGTTGCCTGATAACCGTTAAGTATGGGCATTTGGACATCCATAAGGACCAGGTCAGGCTGAATTTCCTGAAATTGATCAACCGCAGATTTACCATTGGCGGCGGTATGGATTTCTACCTGATCCAGGATGTTGTTGATGAGTTCGCGAGCCAGGATGACGTTGACGTGGTTGTCATCCACAATCAGGATGCTAAGCGATTGGCGCTTGACCGTCAGGGAAGGAGCCGGAGCGCTGGCCACTTCTGCTGCCACGGCCTCCTCTTGCCGGTTCACTTGCGATAAGGCATCGAAGAGCCGTTGGATGGTAATGGGCTTATTGATTTGCTGGAAAACCTTATATTTCTTGCAAGCTTGGTTGATTAGCCGGTCATTCGACGCGCTGTGCAATAAAATAATTTTCAGGTCATCGGGCGCAAGCTCCAGTTCCTCCCGGATCCTTCTTATGACTTCTATGCCATCCATATAAGGCATATGGTAATCGGTGATCAGGACGTCAATGCTGCTATCCTGCTTTAGCTTTTCGAGGGCAGTGATTCCATTCGATGCAGAGGAGGAGTAGACTTGTTGCAGGTGCAGCATCTCCCTTAGAATATGGAGATTGTTGGGGTTGTCATCAACAATAAGGACATGTTCGATCTCCGAAAGCCCTTCCCATTGGTTGCGGTCCCCTTCCTCGGTTTGGAAGTAAGCCACAAAGGAAAAGGTGCTGCCCAGGTTTAGCCGGCTTTGGATTTCAAGCTGTGACCCCATCAGGTGCAGGAGCTTGTTGGAAATGGTGAGGCCGAGGCCGGTGCCTCCGTATTTGCGGGTAGTGGAGTTGTCTTCCTGTGTGAATGCCTCGAGGATTTTGTCTTTCCGTTCTTCGGCTATGCCAATACCCGTATCGCGGACCACAAACCGGAGCCCCTGATAGCCATTTTCATCTTTGCCTGGAAGCGCTGAAATGCCGATTTCTATTTCGCCTTCCTCTGTAAATTTGACGGCGTTCCCAACGAGATTGACCAGGATTTGCCGGATGCGTACGGGGTCTACCCAGGCGTATCGGGGCAGGTTGGGAGAAAGGTTGAGCAGCAGCTCGATGCCCTTCTCGTTGACTTTGTACTTGACGATATCGCCCACCTGGCTGACCAGCTCCCAAAGGTCGGTTCGTTCGTAGGAAAGCTCCAGTTTGCCCGCTTCGATCTTGGAGAAGTCCAGGATGTCGTTGATCAGGTCCAGCAGTATATTGCCGGACTGATGGATGAGGCTCATGTATTGCTGCTGGGTGTCATTGAGCTTCGTCTTCAGCAGCAGGTCCGTAAAGCCAATCACGCTGTTGAGAGGCGTCCGGATTTCATGGCTCATATTGGCGAGGAAGGACGACTTGGCGATATTCGCAGCCTCGGCCCGTTCTTTAGCGGCTTTGAGTTCCTCTTCGTACTGTATGCGTTGCGTGACATCCTGCCGGATGGACAGGTATTTCTCAATCTGCCCGTCTTTGCCCTTGATGGGCGTGATGGCGGAGTCTACCCAGTAGAATGAGCCGTCTTTTGCTTTGTTTTTGATAAGGCCCCGCCAGATTTTACCCTGGGAAATGGTGTCCCACATGTCCTTCCAAAAAGCTTTGTCATGGTGGCCTGAATTGATCAGCCGGTGGTCATTCCCAAGCAGTTCGGCTTCTGAATAACCGGAGACTTCTGAGAATAAGGAGTTGGCCTCAATGATTTTGCCCTTTTTGTCCGTCGCGGACATAAGCGCATTCATATTCAGGGCAGAGTTGATGGACTCCATGGCATTAACCTGGAAAACCAGCTCGCTTTGTGCTTTCGCCAGGTCTTCGTTGCTGTTCCGGAGATGATCATTCAGGCTGCGCAGTTTTTTGGTGTAGGAAGCGATTTGCCCCAACAGCGGGTACATGATGAAGGTGGCGATGAAGCCCACGAGGCATAAACTCAAAACCAGCAGCGTGCGGTTGAGCACAATCAGCCGGTCATTCTGGGCACTGCTGTTGTATTCGTAGCGGTTGACGATTTGCTCCATCCCACTTAAAAAAGTCTGTTGGTCCTCAAAGAGCATCTTCAGCCGCGAAGCCTCCTTTTCTCCCTCAAAACCGATCGCATACGCATTGCTGATCAGGCGCTTCCGGGCATCCTCTATGGAGTTGTTGATGGCGAAAGTCAGGGAATCATTCAGCGGATTGTGAAAAGGGTTGCCGGGGCTGGCATCAAACAGGTAAAGGTGAGCATCGGTAAAGCGGGCAATGCTTTCTTTTAGATCCTGCCGGATTAATTTCTGGTCCTCCTGTGGGATTTCATAGAAGAAACGGAGGGATTGAAGCGCAATTTTTTGAGAATGTGTCCTTTGCCGCCCGGCAAGGTTGATAAGGGCGGCACTGTCCTTGTTTTGTTTGAGGGCATTCTGGAGGGACAGGAAATAGAAAATAAACATGGCCCCAATAAAGGAGACAGAGACAAAGAAGGTTAAGCGGTACTTCCTGGAATTCATCGTGCATATTCGTTTGGGGGAGTAGGGGAAACTCCTTTAGTGCTGTAAAATAGGCTTTTTTTGCAGAAGTGTAAAGCCCTGCAGGTAAAGAAGCGCTTAGTTTTTTCCAGAAATTTGACAAAAGTCAGGGTTTAATGTTGCAACTTTAGGTTGTTTTTAAACCATTTCCGCGAATGTAAACTATAGTATGAAAAAGCAACTATTCCTCCTGTTGAGTGTAGCCGTAGTCCTGGGGTTTGGGTTCCGGCAGCTGCCTTCCGGCCCGGCTTTGGCAGATCATCCGTTTGTGCCGGTTGAGGGCCACGAAAACTGGCTTCGGGTCCGTCCTGGTTTTTCACTTGATGCTGAAGAAGCCCTGCGGCATTTTCAAAACATGCAAAACTGGCCACAGCATGCAGTGTGGCAACGGGTGAAAACCCGGGAAGAAGGGGAGAGGGCGCACTATTTTTACCAGTTGTTTTACAAGGGGGTGCCGGTTCAGAGCAGTCAGTTGTTTGTGCACACCAAAGACGGGCAGGCCACGCTGATCAATGGGCACTGGCCCACGGATTGGCCTTCTGTTCAGGGCGTGCCGGTCTTGTCCCCGGAGGAAGCACTGGATAAGGCGCTGTCGGTTGTCCCGGCTGAGGTGTACGCCTGGGAAAACGAAGGGCTGGAACGAATGCTGAGAAAGGTACGCCGCGACCCCAACGCTACCTACCTGCCAAAACCGGAACTGGTCTGGGCAGGCGCACGCGCGAGCGCCCGAAGCGGATTGGCACTGGCATACCGGATGACCCTAAACGCTCAGCGACCGCTGCAACGGGAACTGGTTTTTGTCAATGCCGCAGACGGCACTTTGCTCAATCGGATCAATCTGCTGCATACCCACAACACACCGGGCACCGCCGAGACCAAATACAGCGGGCAGCGCACCATTATGACTGACTCTATGGACAATGGGCAGTTCCGGTTGGTGGAGACTACCCGCGGGCACGGCATTGAAACCTACAATATGTTGCGCGGCGATGATGCCGAACAAGCCGAAGATTTTCTGGACGACGATAACTTCTGGGATAATTTTAACGCCAATCAGGATGAAGTAGCAACGGATGCGCACTGGGCTGCCGCTGCCACCTTTGACTACTTTGCCGAGCACTTCGATTACATCGGGGTGGATGGCGACAGCATGGCGCTGATCAGCTATGTGCATTACGAGCGGGATGTGGTCAATGCCTTTTGGAATGGCGACTGGGCGCTTTTTGGTGATGGCAATGGCACGAGTTTTACCTCACTGGCCACTACCGATGTGGTTGCGCATGAGTTCATGCACGGCATTACCCAGAGCAATGCCAACCTGATTTACCAGGACGAAAGCGGTGCGCTGAACGAATCCTACAGTGATATTTTTGGTACCGTCATCGAATTCTATGCCTCGCCGGAGCTGGCAGACTGGACCATTGCGGAGGATGCAGATCAGCAAGGCAACGGCTTCCGGAATATGCAGGACACCAAGGAAGACGGCCACCCGGACACTTACCTGGGGCAGCATTGGTTTACCAGCACAGGCGACAACGGCGGCGTTCATACCAACAGCGGCGTGCAAAACCACTGGTTTTACCTCCTGACCGAGGGCGGCAGCGGAGTCAATGACCGTTTAGACACCTTCAATGTGGCCGGCCTGGGGATGGATACGGCTGCTTTGATTGCGTTCCACAACCTTCGGTACTACCTCACAGAGTCTTCCAACCATTTTGATGCCCGCCTTGGGGCTATTCAGTCGGCGGAGGACCTGTTTGGGCCTTGCTCAGACCCTGTGGTTCAGGTCACCAATGCCTGGTATGCCGTAGGTGTAGGTACGCCTTTTGCCGATTCGGACCTGCAGCCGCTTTCCATATCCAACCTGGATTCCCTGTCCTGTGGCTTGCCGGAAGCCACCTTCTTAACCGTTGAGCTGGCCTACACCAGCTGTTTTACGGATGCAGGCGCAGGGACCGCTATCCCGTTAGCCTTTCAGGTCAATGGTGGGGCTGTTTCGGAAGATACTTTGATCCTGGAGGAAGCTTTGGTGCATCAGGACATCCTGAGTTTTACGTTTAGTGTGCCGGCCACCGCACTGGCCGAGCCGGCAACGCATGAGATCAAAGTATGGGCCGCCTATGGGCCAGACAATATTGCCACGAATGATACTCTCACCGTGGTTATTGAGAATATCCTGGCTCAGAACTCAGACTTCAGTGTGGAGTCTGTCCGTAATCCGGTTTCTGCCTGCTTCATGGGGGCAGAAACGGTGGAAGTGGAGGTACGGTTTAATGGCTGTGACTCTATAGCAGCAGGCACCCCTCTCACGTTGCATTATCAGCTGAATGATGGGGCCATCTTTGCGGAAGAAGGCACGGTGCCGGTGACGACTTACCGGGGAGAAAGCTTTTTCTACACTTTTGAAGCTCCCGTCGATATTCCCGTTCAAAACACCAATGCGATAGATGCCTGGGTGGCTTACCCTTCTGACTTTCTTAATGAGAATGATACGCTGGCATTAGCGCCGGCCTCCAATCCGGTCCCGGTGGTCGGCTATGGCGTGCTCACCTTTGAGGCAGGAGCGGCTTCTCAGGATTCCTTCTTTGTCGATGCAGGCCCTTTGGCTCAGGTCCGCTTTTCGGAAAGTGCCGCCTTTACAGGTGGGTTCGGGCTGCTGATAACCGGTACAAACAGTTTTGAAGCCTTCCAGCAGGGGGCGTACACCTTGCCAATAGGCAGCAACGTTTGGAAAGTGAATCCCGACTATGGGGCACGGGTTTGCTTCTGTGCGGACCTGACTAATGTGGAAGACCCGCTGCTCAGGTTTGATTTGCAGCAGAGCTGGTCGCCGGTATTCCTGGCCAATGGGGTGCAGGGCAGTACCCCTTTTGCTTCCGCGCTCCGGGTGCTGGTGAATGGCGATTCGGCTTCTCTAACGCTCAAGCCGGAGACCATTGTACCAGGCCCCTTTGAAACCCAACAGGTAAGCCTCTTGCCCTACGCCGGTCAGCAGGTCGAGGTTTGCTTTGAGACCCGCACCGGGATGAGTCAGGAAGCCGACCCTTTCAATCGTGGCGATAAAATCCATCTGGACAACATCGTGATAGGAGAAGCCCTGGTGAATACCTCAGCCCCGGTTAGCCTGGGGAATCAGCTCAAGGTCTTTCCCAACCCCGGAAGCGAGGTGGTCACCCTTGAAGTAGCGGTGGCGAAGGCCGGTCCGGCAGCCGTTAGCGTAACCGCTCTGACCGGACAAGAGATGCTGCGACAAGAACTGATGCTAAGCCCCGGCACCCAACTGCTGAACCTGAATACGGAAAGCTGGCCCGCCGGTGTTTATCAGGTAGTGCTGAATGGTGAAAACTACCGTATCGTCCAAAAGTGGGTGAAGCTCTGATCCCATTGGTGAAGGATCAAAATAACGAAACCGCCTGGCTCATTGCGCGACAGGCGGTTTCGTGCTTTACAGGCAAGTGTTTATTGTATGCTGAACCGGCCGCTGCCCTGCCGCTGATGGCTGCTCAGGCGGTAAAAGTATAAGCCTGCAGGCCATTGCGCAGTGGGCAATTCAACAGAGTTGCCAGCGATGGACTGAGCATAGAGCAATTGCCCGTTGGCGTTCCGCACCTCCAGTTGGTAAACATCTCCGGCAGGATTCTTAAACTGAAGCGTAGCTGGCCCGGAAGTGGGGTTGGGGACGACCTTCGCCTCCAACTGTTGGATCAGGTCACGGGAGCCGGTAGGAGCCTCGTATTCCACGCAGGGGTCCAGCAAATAAGTAACCGTCTGCTCCTGATCGAGATTGATGATCTCATCAATGGCGGATATACAAATGAAGTCCTCCGTTACCTCACTGAAATGCACCCGGCAGAGGGGCTGGAAGGCATTACTTTTGTTAATGGTTGAGTCCTGGTAGGAAATGCCGATGACGGTCTGCCCCGCACCATAGGGTGAAATGGGGTAAATGGCTTCGTCCACCAGGTTTTCGACTTGCTGTATGACCACGCCTTCCATCGTAAATTGGTAAGCGTTAATCCGGGCAGAGGAATTGTAAAGCCCGATGTCCACATAGCCTTCCTCGAAATTGGTATCAAGGATGGTGAGCAGGGTGGTGTCTGTGGTGTTGAGCACGCCCGCCGGGAAGTTGCAGTGGTCATGAGCGCCTCCTCCGGTATGCGGGTGAAGCGTACCGTAATTATAACAATTGGACAAAAGGCTGGCATCGTAAACGGTGATGCGGCCATCTTCGTTGAGGTCGTTGCAGGGGGTGGGAGTCAGGTCGCCATCCAGCGCATGGCCCACGTAGGCGTAGGCATCGGCTGTTTCCTGATTGCCGTTTTGGTCGAGGTCGCCGCGCAGGGCAGTGCCGCCGCAGGTGCCTTCACAGTCAATTACAGCATTGCCGTAAGGGGTGCCTTCACAATCGATGTAAGGGTCGCACTCCTCATCGAGGCTCATTTCCAGGCTGCCGGAAGAGCGGTCCAGAAGGATGCAGACCTGAGCCCAGTTGTTGAGGGTGTCTTTCTCAATGCGGCCCAGCTTGTCGGGGGCATTGTCCCAGTTTACCCGGGTGACGAAGGTGTAGCGCCCGTCCGGCACATCGGTCACATCAATCCACTGACATTCCAGGGCAGCATCGTAAATGTCGTGGCAGCCGGCCGTGATGCCCATGTTGTTGCAGCCATACTGCGGTGAGCCGGTGGTACAGCCAAGGTCGATAACGCAGAATCCGTTTTTGAAGCCAATCGGGA
The DNA here is from genome assembly GCA_024742755.1 of bacterium. Classification (GTDB taxonomy): domain Bacteria; phylum Bacteroidota; class Bacteroidia; order Chitinophagales; family Saprospiraceae; genus Phaeodactylibacter. Next base: position 41,754 of record JANSXW010000039.1, read on the forward strand.
TTTCCGTGCCATCCTCCTGGTACAGCACATACTCGGCATAGCCATCGTAGTGGAAGTGGTCGTGGCAGTTGTCGTAAGTGAATTGTGTATTGTCGGTGCTGGGCTGCCCAATGAAGTAGTCGAGCTCCCCTTCATTGGCGATCCAGGTGGTGAAGCGGACAATATCACGCTGCCCATAGCCATGCAGGCAGCCTTCTTCGATCAGGCAGGGATCGGTGGAGTTGATGGTCGACAGATAAATACTGGAGGCCAGTATGCCCTGATCGACAACGAGGTCAGGCGCAGCCGGGCAGTCCGGATCGCCCTGTGGCAGGCAAGAGCCATCGTCTATGGTGGCCAGGGGGTTGAAATTGCAGGAGTTGGGGTCCGTACAGCCCACCACCGGGCCGAGGTAGGTCAATTCCCAGTTGATGCTGTCTGCGCAGGCATTTTCATGGTCCCCGATCCGGATGTAATAGGTAAATGCTGGGTCAAAGAAGGCTTCCACTACAGCAGCGGGCGCACAGTCGCCCTCATCGTTATTGTAGAATATGGTGCTTTGGTTGTCTTCGGCAATCGTGCCGGTACAGCCATCGTATATCCAAATTTTGGTGTCGCAGTCATTCAGGCCACAGGTGGAGATGAGGTAGGTACCCACCGAATCCGGAGTGAAAGCATACCAGCTGTCGTCATAGTAAGCGGTATAGAACCCTTCGGAGACGGGTACAGCAGATTCACATTCTTCGCCGGGCGCGCAGTTGAAACTGTGGGCCGCTTCCTGTGCAAAGTTCTGCCCGCCTTCAGCAATGGTATCCTGCCCGACGATCAGCCGGTAAAAGCCAGGGGCAAAAATGCCATCCCCAAAGCTGTCCTGAATCCGGAACCGGAGGCAGGTAGAATCGGGCACGCAAAAAGTAGACTGATAAAAACTATGGTTGGCGTAGTCAAAAAAACTGGCCGATCCGTACACCGTGCCTGACTGATCAGATACCGTCCAGGCGGTTTCGTAACCATAGCTATCGGTTAGTACTTCAACCGTGACCGAAATTTCGCCCTCGGCACACGGGTCTTGCCCGAAGACAGCGGTTTGGAAGAGTAGCAGTAGCAGGGGGTAGAGTATTTGTCGCTTCATATTTGAGGGTGTTTCAACAAAAGTAAGGTTTCATCCCGGTTTAGGAACACAATTGTAAATGTATGTCCGACAAATGTCTTTTTTTGAACGCTAAGCCCTGATTACCAGGGGTCTAACAAAAAGTGCACGATTTTTTCACCTACAGGCTTGCATGGAAAAAATATCCCCCTTATATTTGCAGTCCGCTACGAAAGATGTGGCGCGTTAAAATTAAAATCGCGGGGTAGAGCAGTAGGTAGCTCGTCGGGCTCATAACCCGGAGGTCGCAGGTTCGAGTCCTGCTCCCGCTACTAAGTAAAAGCGTAACAGTCGTGCTGATTGTTGCGCTTTTTTTGTGCCCCTTACCTGCCTAACGGGCTTCCAGGCCTGCTGTACCTGCCAATGTTTGCATAACAAATTGCACTTTTTGAATAGCCTGGCAGCATTTGCTGTTTGCCTCTCTTGGATAAGCTGGAGCAGAGCGGGAAGCTCTACCCCAGCAGCCATGACGCTTAAATACAGAGGGTTGCCCCCCGGTATTGATGGCTAGTAGTCACATGGTATGGCGTTAATAATCTGCGGTATCACTTTCTGTTTTGTGCAACTTGTTGAACAAACCCTGCCAACCCCAAAATTGGAAAATTCAATTTTTCTGCTAAATTAAAGGCAGCCAACGATTCTTAACCAAAGCCAACCTTTTGGACCAGTGGAAACGGTGCCTGTACTGTGGGGCAGAAAACAACACAGCCAACTACACCTGCTCCTGCATTGCGGATGAGCCTGCCCATGCCTACCGTGCGCTTGGGCTGCGCTTTCAGCTCAACCGGCAGGAGATAGCAGAAGTGAAAGCGGCCTTTCAGAATTATCGCTTCGATGATGAGCGGGGGATGTTGCAGTACCCGCTATTGCCCAACCGGGAATACGCTGAAGCAACAGACCTGAAGGTAGGGCTGACCCCGCTTCATTTGTTGAAGTCCTTTAGCAAAAGGTCTGGTGTACAGGTCTACATCAAAGACGAGGGGCAAAACCCAAGCGGCTGCTTCAAAGACCGGGAGACCTTGTCCTGCCTGCTTAATTCCCGTCGGCGCAACCGCAAAAAGGCGGTGATCTACTCCTCCGGGAACGCTGCTGCCAGCGCGGCGCTGTTTGCCAGAAGGCACGGCATGCAGCTCATTACCTTCGTGCCGGGGGACACTTACGCAGAAAAGATTGCCTACATTCAGAAATGCGGCTCAGACGTGGTGGTGCTAGGCAAAGCAAGTACTTCCTTTGAAGAGGGCTTCCGGTTGTTTGTAGACCTGAACGAAGCCAATGTTTTCGAGGAAGCTGGCTTCGACAACTGGGCGGTGCGCAATCCCTACCGGGTACAGGGCGACAAAACGACAGCGGTGGAAATGGCCCGGCAACTGCAGGAACAAGCGCATGGCCCCATCCCCGATGTCGTCATTGTGCCCTCTGCCAACGGCAGCAATCTGGCAGGCATTTGGGAAGGCTTCCGGGAGCTTAAAAACCTGGGCATCACCCATAAGCTCCCCCGAATGGTCGTGGCAGGCATTACCAATGCCAATCCCATTTGCAAGGCGGTGCGGATGCAGGAAAAGCAAGCACCCGTGGCTTGTGACCTGTCGGGCCTGCGGGAACAGGATGCCCAAATTGGGAGCATCATCGTGGCCGAGGAAGGGTACGACTCCGTAGAGGCCGCCAAAGCCGTACTTGAATCCGGGGGCACGGCAGTAGAGGTGGGCACCAACAGCATCCGCAAGGTGATGGTCCGCTTTTTGCACCGGGAGCGCAGACTGGCGCTAAAGAACGGGATATTGCCAGAGCCGGCATCTTACATCGCTATGGCTGCTATTGAAAAGCTCCGCGACCGCCGCAAGCTGCGCTTTGGCGAAACAGCCGTTGCCGTCATTACCGGGCACGGGATCAAAGCTCAGGGCACGACCCGACGGTTGCTCAAAGGGTACCCCGAATTACTGCGTACCGCTCAGCAGGTCATTGGCCGCAAGCGCCGGGAAAGCCCCGTCCTTGGCAGTAAAGGCCGAACAGGGCAGCGCCGGGTAGTGCCGGCAGACCTGCATCGCCTTCGGGCAGCTTTTCGCGACCTGGCGGGCTACGGCATACAAACTTAAACCGAGCAGAAATCCCATCAGGGCATCCATCAAAACAAATACCACATGCAGCCTGCTTTCCGTCAATTTGAAGAAACCGCACCGCTAAAGGAAGTCATCATCGGCCGGTATCAGGGCTACCGGGCTCATGCGGCCTACGAAGAAATTGTGAATGAAGACCAGAAAAAGGGGCTGCCTGACGAAGCTGCCCTGCGGTCCGAGTTCCAGGCGTTCCGCTCGGCCCTTGAGGCAGAAGGGGTAACGGTTTACGAACCCGCCTACGTGGGCAAAATGGTGTACGATCAGCTGACGCCCCGCGATATTGGTGTAACCATAGGGCAGCGGTTTTTAATGTGCAACATGGCGCGGCGCAGCCGGCGGTACGAAATTACCGGTGTATTCCCTTTTATTCTTAGCCGGGGAGGGGAGGAGCCCAACCTGATCATCCCCGACGACCCTGCCGCCCTGATGGAGGGCGGAGACCTCATGGTGGACAAAGGCCGCTTGTTAGTAGGGCTTTCCCAACGGACCAATGAAGCCGGCCTGGCTTTCCTTCAGGCCACCTTTGGAGCGGAATTTGAAGTCGTTCCGGTGCATTGCCGGGCCCTCGCTGATGGCGAGAACGTGCTGCACCTCGATTGCACCTTCAATCCGGTAGGCCAAGACCACTGCCTGATCTATCCGGGGGGATTCCGCGAAGTGCCTGAAGCCATCAAAAATGGTTACCAATGGATTGAAGTCCGAAAAGAAGAGCAGGCGGCCCTGGCGACCAATGTCCTCAGCATCAGCCCCGGGGTGGTCATCAGCCGCGACCATCCGGCCTGCAAGCGGGTAAACCAGGAAATGGAGGGTATTGGCCTGCGGGTTATCCGGATTCCTTTTGACGGGGCACCGGCTACGGGCGGTTCTTTCCGGTGTTGTTCTTTGCCGTTGGTGCGGGGCGAGCGCTAGAGGATTGAGACGTAAATGCTTGACAGTTAACAACCAGGCACTACGTAAGGCTTGAGCTTGAAAATACTATCAAATAAATCGGTCTAGTCGCACTAGTCCTCCAGCTCAGCTAGTTTTTCTTTGAGCCAGTTGAGGCTGGCGACATTTTTCGTCTCTTTCAGTTCCTTCTTAAATTTGTCGACAGCAGACTGATCGCCCGGCATAATCCGGGTAAGCTTCCGGGTGAAGCGGATGAGGTTGCCATAGTTTTTTCGGCGGTTGACAGGTATATCTTTATGCCGGTTGAGGTATGCCCGGAAACTTTCAAAAAGGCTGTAGAGCGGCTCCATTTCATCTGTTTCGTAATAGGTGGCCAGGAGCATGGCTTTGGAGCCGAGGTTGTAGGCGACGTCTTCGTATTCTACCTCCCTCAGGAGCTCGATTACCTTCTCGTGCTTTTTCTGATAGAAATAGACCTGAGCCAAGTTGTAAGAGATGGCGTTTTGGCGGAAGGCAAGGGGGAGTTTTTCTGAGTAGGTGTTGATGAAACGCTCTGCCCATGCGTAATTACCTAGCCTGAGGGCCAGGACGACGATATTCTTAAAGTCCCATGCTCTTAGGCGGTCCTCACGGAAGAGAATCTTTGTTTTGATCAGCTCTTTGAAAATTTTAAAACATTCCTCGACATATTTGGATTGGCCCTGATTGATCCGGCCAATACAAAAGTTGATAGCGTAACTATACATATTGTAAGCCTCCTCACGGGAGAACTCCATATTGTTTTCCTTCAGGATTTTGATAAGCCCGTAAAAATAATCCTCGTTTTCTTTGTCGTTTAACAGTAGGAAAATCTGGTAATAAACAGCTATGGCAGGGGACTTTGATAAATTGTATTTGGTTATGCTAGAAGTGATTTCGTCAATCATTTTGATGTCATAGTCCTCCTCGACGATAGACTTTTGCATGAGTACCAGACAGTAATATTTGAGCTTTTCCGCAACGTAGAAATAGTCTAAGTTGATGGAGATTTTTTCAACATTGTTTCGCTCAGTTCGCTTAATGTCAGAGTCTTTAAGCTCATATAGTGCTTTTTCAACTAAATAATTGTTGAGGTAGAATTGAGCAGATTTATTGGGGTAGCTTTTTAAATAGCGCCCGGCTTCTCTTATAACGGTTGGAGTCAGGACTTTTGCTCTCCTTTTTTCAATGGCCTCCATCCTGTTTACTGTCTTTTGGAGATCGCGTTTTTCGTAGATCTCTTGTCCGAGGTACCCTTCCACCAGTTTTAGCAAGTCCGAGCAGTATTTCCGAAACCGCACATCATCGTAGGGCTTATCCGATTGGAGCAATGACCACAAATAGGTTTTATCCAGCCCGCCGTTTTTTTTGCTGCTGTTGATGGCCTTGAGGAAGGCTTCGTAAAGCGTTAGCAATTCCTCACTTCGGTTGAAATAGGGCGACTGAATGTACTTCCGGCACCGGTTCTGTTCGTACTTATCGAAGTGCTGTAAAATTGCAAACAGCTTACTATTGTACATGTCCATCAGATTGTATATATTTGTCGGTAGCAACGAATAGGAAACTAC
>JANSXW010000287.1 GCA_024742755.1 bacterium
CTGGACAATCCTGTGCGAAAGCCTGTGGAAGGCCCAGGAATGTCAACAGCGCGAACGCAAGTGCGCCTGCCAGCCGCGACGGAGAAACGAAAGTAAACTTCGTTTTTTCCATAAGATCACGATTTGTTTGAAAAAAATTAGATTAAAAAAAAGGTCGTTAAACTGTATGATCACCCCAAGGGATGAAATAATTCTTGTAGGTATCGGTCGTCTTATCAAGAAGCTGAGCGTGTTGAACAACAGACCCTAAGATCTGTAATTGGTTTGTTTTATTTTCCTACAAGCTTCTTAATTCGGCGGTAAAGATAGCATTATTTTATATTCAAATACAACAATGCGGCACTAAAGAAGTAACTGCCCGGCAACTGAAAAGTGATGAATCCCAAAAAGACTGACAATCAATCGCTGACGTTTTCCCCAGACTTTACAGCCTTATAAGGAAGGCCCGCTTGTCCACTTTTGAAAGATTGTATTCTTCCCGACATACGCCCTATATTTGTTGTTCAAAACCCGATAGGTATGACTCAGGAACCTGAAAAGAAAGACCCTTTCGATGGGGAGTATATTGGTAACATATGGGGGTGGCGCATTTCCCTGATCGGTGCTGCCGTCATTGTGCTGCTTTCCGCTTTTGCAGCCTACCGTCATTACACGCTTGATGTCCCTTTTGGGCTGGAAGCGCCGGATGAGATCAAGGAAGAATCCACAGCGGACAGTATTAATCTTGAAAAGCCTGGTCAACAATGAAACTTCTCCAATTTTACAAGTACCAGGGCACAGGCAATGACTTCATCATGATCAATCAGATGGAAACAACAGTATTGGATGGTAGCGAGACAGCTCTTATACAAAGGCTCTGCGACCGGCGCTTTGGCATAGGGGCTGATGGCCTGATTCTGCTGCAGCCCAAAGAAGGCTACGATTTTGAAATGGATTATTTCAATGCTGACGGCCGCCGGGGCTCAATGTGTGGCAATGGAGCCCGGTGTACGATTGCCTTTGCCCGTTCTATGGGCCTGGAGCAATCCGATTATTACTTTTTTGCCCCGGACGGGCCTCACCGGGCACGTTTGAGCCCGGAAAAAGAAGGTTGGATTGAAATTGAGATGTCAGATGTGCAAGAGGTAGAACACGGGCAGGGCTATTATTTTATGGATACGGGTTCGCCGCATTATGTCAGGTTTGAAGACAAGCCAGATACCCTGAATATAGAAAAAGAAGGTCGCCAAATCCGCTACAACGAGCGCTTTGCAGCCAAGGGCACTAATGTCAACTTCGTATCGGCATCACCGGACCTCCCTCTGCAGGTTTGTACTTACGAGCGTGGCGTGGAAGCGGAAACCTTTTCCTGTGGCACAGGTGTGACCGCAGCAGCTATAGCCTATACGCTACAGCATGAGCTAACGCAGAAAGCGGCTATAACCATCCCGGTGGAAACAAAGGGCGGCCCACTCGAGGTCCGAATGAAAAAAAAAGAGAAGGGATACAGCAAGATTTGGCTGTGCGGCCCTGCCAAAGAGGTTTTTCAGGGACACCTTTATATATAGGAACAAAAAAGAGAAGCCAGGCTGTTCTACCTGACTTCTGCTTTTGCGACTAAATAAAGAATATTAGCCTTTTTTATTCTCCCTGACCGAGAGAATAGGCACGTTCGCCATTTATTTCGTAGAGGTTCTCAATCTTAATAAAATTGAGCCCTTCTACGGCAAGCCGTTGCAGCAAACCTGTGATTTGCTCGTAGGTAACGGCGGCCATACGCGGCTTTCCACCGGCTTCTGTCCCCCCGTTGGCTGCGGCAATAAAGCGGCAGCGCCAGTGGTCAGTACAGAAGGTCTCCGGGAAACCGTTGGGGTATACCTTGACACCCCGGTTCGTGATCATCTTGAGCTTAAAGTCTGCTTTGGCAATTTCCTCCAGTGCCCGGCCTAATTCGTTAGGGTCACGCTCCCCCACTGCCCAGTCGATAAAGACATCCACTCCGACCAGCTTTTTATTCGCTGGCACAAATGGCTTAACCTTGACTTCGATTGGCTTCTGGGCGGCAGAGGGTTCTACCTCCTTGAGATGCTTAGGCTTTTGGCCAAGGCGCTCAATCAGGGCTTTCGCGAACTCCTTCGTACCAACTCTCTGCCGGGTGTAGGCCTCGCTGTAAAGGTCACCGGTGTGAATGCCATCCTCCAGCGTACGCAATAATGCGTTCTGTATTCGAACGGCGATGTCATTTTTCCCCATATGGGCCAGCATCATGCAGGCAGCATGAATGAGACCGGAAGGGTTGGCAATTCCTTTACCTGCAATATCCGGTGCGGAACCGTGAATGGCTTCGAACATGGAAATAGGGTCTCCAATATTCGCAGAACCACCCAAGCCAACAGAGCCTGCCACCTGAGCAGTAATATCCGATACGATATCTCCGTAAAGGTTAAGCGTAACAATTACATCGAACTGTTCCGGGCGGTCAGCCAGCAGCGCAGACCCAATGTCTATAATATGGTGTTCGTTTTCAATATCGGGGTACTCCTTAGCCACCTCTTCGAAGATGGAGTGGAACAGCCCGTCGGTGTGCTTCATGATGTTGTCCTTGCTCATGCAAGTGACTTTCTTGCGCCCATTGGCACGAGCGTATTCAAAAGCATACCGGATAACGCGCTCACAGCCGGGGCGGGAAACCAGCTTCAGGCACTGCACGACTTCAGCCGTTTGCTGATGTTCAATACCAGCGTACAGGTCTTCCTCATTTTCCCGGACCACTACCAGGTCCATATCCGGAAAGTTGCTGTCTACATAAGGAGTAAAAGCACGGCAGGGGCGTACGTTAGCAAAAAGCCCGAGTGTCTTGCGAATCGTCACGTTAAGGCTTTTGTACCCGCCACCCTGTGGTGTCGTGATCGGACCTTTCAAAAAGACCCGGTTGCGGCGTAAAATATCCCAGGCATCGGGTGCGATACCAGACGGATGGCCGCTGAGGTACATTTCTTTGCCAATCTTCACTTCTTCGTACTCCAGCCCGGCACCTGCTGCCTCGAGGATATCGAGGGTGGCACGCATGATTTCCGGGCCGATACCATCACCGAAAGCTACGGCGATACGATTGGACAGAGACTTTGATTCTGCTGTAGAGCCTTGTGACTGAGGGCTTGAAGCATTGCCCATGGCGCTGTTGTCAGCATTCCATTGTTCTTTCATAAATTGGACAATTGTTGATGTTTTAAAGTTTTACTATCAACAA
>JANSXW010000326.1 GCA_024742755.1 bacterium
CGGGGTGAGCAGTGCCGAGTCGCTGGACATGGTCATCACGCATGAGGTGGGGCACAACTGGTTCTACGGCATCCTGGCCTCCAATGAGCGCGACCACGCCTGGATGGACGAGGGGCTGAACAGTTATTATGAAGCGCGGTACCGCCTGGCATTTTACCCTGAGCCGGAAAGGCAGCTGCCCCGGCTGTTGATGGGCAATTCCGGTATTCCTGAAGAAGAACTGCCCTATCTGATGCAGGCGCGGCGCGGGCAGGATCAGGCCCCCGATACGCCTGCAGAGGCATTCAGCCCGGTCAATTACTACATTGGAGCCTACCAAAAGCCGGCGCAGAGCTTTCAGCTGCTGGAAGGGTTTCTCGGTAAGCCCACCTTCGACCGGGCCATGCAATCCTACTATCGTACCTGGCAATTCCGGCATCCGCAGCCCGGAGATTTACGCAAAGTGCTGGAAGCAGAAAGCCAGACCGACCTAAGCTGGCTATTCGACGGACTGATCGGCTCCAATGCGAAGGTGCGCTACAAAATAAAGAGCATCTCCTCCACCGGCCGGTCTATCAGCCTGACTGTACGGAACAAAGGTCAAATTGCGACGCCCCTGCCCATAGGCCTGGGCACGAGCCGGGATAGCATCCGTCAGATTATCTGGAAAGAAGGCTTCACCGGCACCAGGACTTTCCGGCTGCCCAACCGCGGGCAGGGCCTGATGCTCGACCCGGAACGGCGCATCCCCATGTACAACCGCAGGCGTACCGCCAACTTTGCCCGGCCTTTTCACTTCAAGTGGCTGGCCGGTGTACCCGATGATGAGCGCCCTACGCTTTTCTGGAGCCCCCTGTTCGGGTACAACTACTACGATCAGGGTATGGCGGGGCTGTTGCTGCACAATGTCTCTCCGCTGGCTCAAAAGCTGGAGTGGATGGTGATGCCCATGTATAGCACGAAAGGTCAAACAATTGTAGGGGCACTTGGATTACGGTATAACTTTTTGCACTTAAACAACAAATGGCTGCAGCGTACCTCCTTTGAGATCAATGCACGACAATTTGGCCATCAGCCAGCAAATGCATTCATAGGCGTACCCATGTACCAGCGCCTGGCCATATCCGCAAGCCTCAGCAGCCAACCATTGGGGCGGCGCGGTCTTACGCTGAATTTCAAACCCGAAATTATATTCCTGGACACTGAAGCATCGCAAATCAATCCTGATTTTGGCCAGATTGCTCCGTACCATACCACCGGAAGCGGCTTTTACAGGCTCAGCTTCGAGGCCGTGCAGAAACAGGCTGTCCGCCCATTCAGGCTTTCCGTAATTCACGATGGTAACTGGAGTGCCAACCGGCTGCACCTCTCCTTTGAGCAAACCCTGCCCTACTGCCCCACCGCAGCGGTTGATTACCGTTTTTTTGCAGGGTACCGCTGGTCGGATTTGAACTATCCTTTCCTGCCCCTGAACCTCATACCAGCCGCTGGGAACGACTTCTTTTACGATGAGCTCTACATTGACCGGCAGAATTATTCGCGGCAGGCCATTCAACAAACCTATACCCGGGAAGGTGGATTCCGATCCATACCCCCATGGAGATTCTTCAGGTCCACACCTCCGTCGAGATTCCATTCGTTTGGGCAAAGCAAACACTATATCTTAAGCCTTAATCTGAAAGCCGGGCTGCCCCGCAAAATAACATTCGGCATCCCCCTCAAACCTTACTTTGACATCGGGATTTATGACCCGGAAGGGGAAATGGATGAGCCGCTCGTCTGGAGTGGTGGTGTCATGCTGGATATTGCCGATGAGACCCTGGCGATCTACTGCCCGCTTGTCTTTTCGGGCAACTACGATGAAGCCCTGCAAAGATGGAGTTTTGGAGAACGCATCTCCTTCCAGATTAATTTACTGCGGCTCAACCCCATGAACCTTTCAGGAATTGACCTATTTTAGCAGTCCACCTTGAATACTGAAGCTATGAAAAAAATGATCGGGCTATTTGCCCTGATTTGGTGTGTACAGCTGCAAGCCCAGGCCCCCTACTTCCAACAGCAGGCCGACTACCGCATTGATGTCCGCCTCGATGATCAGGCGCATATCCTGCACGGGCACCTCAACCTCATTTACCACAATAATGCCCCGGAGGCACTCGACACCCTCTACTTCCACCTCTGGCC
>JANSXW010000254.1 GCA_024742755.1 bacterium
TCTTGCGAATCGTTTGCAGACAGTTACCCCAGACTGTAGCATGATCCTTTGTCATTCTGCAGGTTTAAAAGCATTAATAAAAGTGGGCTGTTAAGCCTAGAGTATCAGCAAGTTAGGTTTTGAAAATGCAGGGTGGCGGCTCTTACAAGAAGTAAAAAGCCAAGTCGCATTTAACCGATGTTTTGATCTGTGCCCTTAACTATCGGAGGACTACAAAGTTGGCAAAAAAATGCCGGTTTTAAAACTGATGTTGAAAAGTTTTGACGGGGCTGATCCTGCATAAATCGCCTAGCGGCTTAACTGGCAAGGGCTTGCGCGGAACAAAAAAATATCTGCCTCTCCCAAAAGCCTTTCCACATAGGGGGTGAAAAATGTGGATAACAAGGTGTTTGTTGTTGAAAGCCTTGCAAAGTGCTGTTTTTCAACGATTTAAACTATTTGGTTATGCTCCGTAAATGTTAAGTTAATGTAAAAGAGGGAGCTTTGCAGCGGTTTTTTCTTAATTTTAGTGCAATCAAAGAAATCACCTTATGCAGCGCTCAGGCATCATTATTCTGGTGGCCTTTCTTGGGCTTTCCGGACTGGCGGGCTGGTACTTCCTGTCGGGTCCTACTTCTACCGAGCAGGACAAGGAACTCCGGTACCAACTCAAACGGCAACCTTTTTCTATACAGGTTACAGCGACTGGCGAACTGGCTGCCAAACGTTCTGTCAAAATCAGAGCCCCGCAGGGCATGCGCGCTGCGGGCATCTACGAGACCACGCTTTCTGACCTCATACCGGAAGGCAGTGTAGTGGAAGCTGGCGATTATGTGGCTTCCCTCGACCGTACAGAGCTGGCAGGCAAGATGAGCGATGTACAGACTGAGCTCGAAAAGATACAGACACAGCTCGAACAAGCCCGGATCGACACGGCAATAGAAATGCGCGGGCTCCGCGATGAACTCGCCAACCTGGAGTTTGCCAAACAGGAAAAGCTGCTGGCTGTGGAACAGAGCAAATTCGAACCCCGCTCCGTGATCCAACAGGCGGAGCTGGACCTCGAAAAGACGGAACGGGATTACAAACAGCTGCTCAAAAAATACGAGCTCAAACAGCAGCAGGCTGTCGCCAAAATCCAGGAAATCGATGCCCTCCTCCGCCAAAATCAACGGCAGCTCAAAGTTTACGCCGACCTGTCAGAAGAGTTCCGCATCAATGCCCCTGAACCCGGCATGATGATCTACGCCCGTTCCTGGCGCGGCAAAAAAGAGCCGGGCTCGCGGATCAGCGCCTGGGACCCCATCGTGGCAGAGCTGCCTGACCTTAGCGATATGATTTCCCAAACGTATGTCAATGAGGTGGACATCAGCAAAGTGCAGGAGGGGCAGGATGTTGCCATTCAGGTGGATGCCTTCCCGGAGCGGAAGTACACCGGCAAGGTGATTAAAGTGGCGAATATAGGCGAACAGCTTAGCGGGTACGATGCCAAAGTATTCGAGGTCATCGTACAGGTCAACGAATCGGATTCTATCCTCCGCCCGGCCATGACCACAAGCAATGAGATCCTCACCGGCACTTACGATGACATGCTCTCCATTCCTCTTGAAGGGCTGCAGTCCGACAGCCTCTCCTTTGTATATAAGGATAGCGGTGCCGGAGTCGTCAGGCAGGAGGTTATCACCGGCTTGTCTAACGCAGATGAAATCATCGTGGAATACGGCCTGTCCGAGGGCGACCAAATCTATCTGGTGCCGCCCCCCGGTGCAGAAGATGCTAGTTTTGTGCCGCTCGACCCGGCCATTAAAGAAGACATCCGCAAAAAGCAAAAGGAAGCAGAGGCTAAACGGCAGGCAGAAGCCCTTCGCCGGAAAGAATCCGTAAAAGACATTGAGCCGCCCAGCAACAGCAGGAACAGCGGAGGCAACGTCATCATCTTTGACTAAACAAGCCAGCGGGCAAAACCTGATTCTATGCAGCGTGTACTATTCAACTTCCTGCTGGCGGTAGAGGGCGTCAATGCCAATAAGCTCCGGTCTTTTCTTACGGCCCTGGGCATCATCTTTGGCGTGGGCGCCGTAATCGCTATGCTTGCCATCGGTACGGGGGCCAAACAAGCGATACTCGACCAGATGAAACTCATTGGCACCAATAACATCGTCATAGAGGCGGTGGTGCCGGAAACGGGCGACGAAATCAGCACAGAAAACGAAGAGGAAGAAGAGAAAAAGCCTTATTCCCCGGGGCTCAGCCTGGCAGACCTGGCATCCATCCAAAAAACAGTCCCCACCGTAGACCGCCTAAGCCCTGAGATCATCATCCCCGTGAGCGTAGTCCGGGCAGGGCGGCAGGAGAAAGGGCGCTGCATCGGGGTGGAGAATGCCTTTTTCGAACTCAATGGGCTGGAAATCGGACAGGGCATTGCCTTTCAGCCCGTGCATATGGAAAAAGGGGAGGCCGTCTGCATTATTGGCACAGAAGTAAAAAAGCGCTTCTTCAGTGAGGAGGACCCGGTCGGCAAGCTCATCAAATGCGGCAAAACGTGGCTGCGGGTGATTGGCGTGCTGAAAAAACGCAACGCTTCCGAGGAAAGCCTGGCCCGCCTGGGGATCCGCGACTACAATTCGGATGTCTACATCCCGGTAAGCACGGCATTGCTCCGGTTCCGGAACCGGGCGCTCATCACCCCGGATGACCTCGGGAACAACGATGAAAACAAAGCTAAAAACTATCATCAGCTGGACCGCCTCGTTGTACGGGTAGATGACAGTAAAAAGCTCCGTGCCAGCGCAGATGTGATCGCCCGGATCTTGCAGCGCCGCCACCTGGAGGTACCGGATGTGGAAATTGAAGTACCGGAACTGCTCCTGGAGCAGGAACAGCAAACGCAGGATACCTTCAACCTCGTACTGGCTGTCATTGCCGGCATCTCACTTCTGGTCGGCGGTATCGGCATTATGAACATTATGCTGGCTTCTGTTCTGGAGCGCATCAAGGAAATAGGCGTGCGTCGCTCCCTGGGCGCCACGCAGCTCGATATCATTTTACAGTTTTTATTTGAAGCCGTGTTCATCAGCCTGATTGGTGGGCTGATCGGCGTGCTGCTGGGCGTAGGCGCAGCAAAAACCATCGCCTCCTATGCGGAAATCCCGACCATCGTGTCTGCCTGGAGCATACTGCTGTCCTTTGGGGTCGCAGCCAGTATTGGGCTGGTTTTTGGGCTCTTCCCCGCACAAAAAGCGGCAAGACAAGACCCGATTAAAGCCTTGCGCTCAGACTAAAACAAATCCCGATGAAGCATTACTTTTTTGTTGTACTGCTGGCCCTGTCAGGCAACCTTGCCCACGCTCAGCCGGATACCCTGCGGATGGGGCTGGAAGAAGTGGTCCGTATGGCGCAGACCGGTGCGCCGGATGTGCAGATTGCGGAGACAGCCGTCAAAAATGGCTTTTGGCGTTATCAGTCTTTCCTGGCAGACTACCGCCCGCAGATCAGCTTTGGGGCCACCCTGCCCAACCTGAACCGCTCCATTCAGACCATTACGTTGCCCAATGGTTCCGATGCTTTTATCGACCGGGCACTGATGAGCAACCTGGCCAATCTGAGCCTGGAGCAGGACATTGCCCTTACCGGGGGGTCCATTTTCGCACAAACGGCTTTGGAGCGGATCGATATCTTCGAAACCGACAACAATCCGGGCTCCACTTCTTACCTGAGCACGCCTTTTGCCATTGGTTTTCAGCAACCGCTCTTTCAGTTTAATGCGCTGAAGTGGGCGAAGGAAATACAGCCCCTTGTGTACGAAGAAGCCCAGCGGGCCTATTCGGAAGACCTGGAAGATGTCGCCTATAATGCGGCACTGTTGTTCTTCGATGTACTGGTGGCGCAGCTCAACCTGGAAGCTGCCCAACGCGATAAACGGGATGCCGACACCCTGCTCGTCATCTCCCGCGGCCGGTTCGATGTAGGGCGTATAGCAGAAACTGAACTTCTTCAGATCGAGCTTAGTGCCATGAATGCCGATGCGGCTTTAGCTGCAAGCCGGCTCGACCTGCAAACCAGCACGGAAGCCCTGCGCAATTTCCTGGGCATTCAGGAAGCGGTCTATTTTGAGCCTGCCACGCCGGGTGAAATCCCGGTTTTCGATATTGATGCCGACAAGGCGCTCAGCCTCGCCCGGCAAAACCGGAGTGAGTCAGTCGGTTTTGAACGGCAATTGCGCGAAGCCGACCGGGAAGTGGCCCGCGCCAAAGGCACCACCGGCCCTTCTGCGGATATTAATGGCTACTTTGCCCTTTCTCAAACGGCCAATATGTTTGGCGATGCCTATGTGGACCCGCTGGACCAGGAACGGCTCAACATCCGCCTGAATGTGCCCATTGCAGACTGGGGCAAAGCCAGGTCCCGCATAGAGATCGCCCGTTCCAATCAGGAACTGACCCAGCTTCAGGTACAGCAAAACCGCATCAATTTTGAGCAGGAAATCCTAATCAAAGTGCAACAGTTCAGCCTCCTGCGCAATCAGGTGGACCTGGCCCTGCGCGCCTACGATGTCGCCCGCCGGCAACTGGAGATCACCAGGCAGCGCTACCGCATTGGCAAGATTGCAATCGCGGACCTGAATATTTCCATCAGCCAGGAAGCGAGTGCCCGGGCAGCTTATGTAAGCGCCCTGCGGGATTTCTGGCTCGCATATTACGATCTGCGCCGCCTGACGCTTTATGATTTTGAGAATCAGCAAAGCCTGAAGCAGAACCGGGAATAGGGATGTCTTAGACTATGTTTGGAGCTTACTCCTATTGCAAACCAAGGACTTATGAACCCCGCTGAAATGCGGGGCAGGCTCTGGCGTCATCTTTTTTAGCTTATTTGACCCGCCAAACGCGCTAAAAAAGATTTAGCCAGAACCACA
>JANSXW010000201.1 GCA_024742755.1 bacterium
CGGCAGCTTCCAGGACGTAGCGATCGAGTTCAGCAACGGTACGGTAGCGGGCGCAGGCTTCGAGCTGTACCAGAACCAGCCAAACCCATTCAAGGGCGAGACGGTGATCGGCTTCAACCTGCCAGAGGCAGCACAGGCGACCATCACCATCAGCGACGTAACAGGCAAGGTACTGAAGCTGTACCGCCACGACGGCTCTAAAGGCTACAACCACATCACGGTGAAGTCTTCTGAGCTTGCGGCGACAGGCGTAGTGTCTTACACTGTTGAGACTGGTGACTACACAGCAACGAAGAAGATGGTTATCATCAAGTAACCAATTCTTTGAGATATAGCCCGGCGGGCGCTGCTTAGGCGGCGCCCGCAGTGGGCAGACCGGGAGGCCGGGCATCCGAAAGGGTGCCCGGCCTTTCCGTTTTTAGCGATGGGTTTTCCAGGCTTAGGCTTAAATCTGACAACTTGCCTGCTGGCAGAAATAGCAGGATGGTTTTAGTTTGCCTACCTTTACAGCCCTGAAAACTAGATGAATAGGGATGACGAAACGCTTGATATACCTTTTTTTTGGCGCGCTGGCGTTGGCGATGGTCTTTTGTACACGTGATTTGCCGGATAAGGCGGTCCAGTCTGATACCTACAAAAACCTGGCCCCGGGCGTTGCGCATGTGGGGATGGAAACCTGTAAATCCTGCCATGCTAATGTGCATTCCACTTTTATCCACACGGGCATGGGGCGTTCTTTTGACCGTGCAACCCTGGAGAAGACGGATGCTAAGTTTGGGGCGCACGCTGTAGTCTATGACGAAGCTTCGGATTTACATTATCACCCTTTTTTCCGGGATAGCCAGATGTATGTGCTTGAGTACCGGCTGGAAGGTTTGGATACCGTCCATCAGCGGCTGGAGAAAATCGATTATATCGTAGGCTCCGGGCAGCATACAAACTCACATATGGTGGACTTCAACGGCTACCTTTACCAGGCCCCGGTTACCTATTATACGCAAGAAGAGAGATGGGATATGGCCCCTGGGTTTAGGGGGGATAACATCCGGTTTAGCCGGTTATTATCAGCAGAATGTATTACCTGCCATAATCATTTGCCGGAGCAAGTGCCCGGCTCTATGAACAAATATGTAAAAATGCCAACGGGGATAGAATGTGAACGCTGCCATGGCCCGGGTGAAGTTCATGTAAGAGAAAAACTGGCAGGAGAAATCATAGATACCTCAAAGTTTACAGATTATTCCATTGTCAACCCCCGTGATCTTTCGCGTGACCTTCAAATGGACCTCTGTCAGCGCTGTCATCTGCAGGGGATTGCGGTTTTGCAGGACGGCAAGTCATTCTACGATTTCAAGCCAGGTATGCGCCTCAACGAGGTTTTTAATGTGTTTTTGCCCCGTTATACCGATTCTCATGAGAAGTTCATCATGGCTTCACAGGCAGACCGCCTGCGCCTGAGCGCGTGTTATTTGAATTCAGAAATGACCTGCATTACCTGTCATAACCCGCACAAGAGCATCGAGGTGACCGGGAAGGGTCAATACAATAATGCCTGCAAAAATTGCCACGACGGCCCGGAGGAATCCGCTTGTGCCTTTCCCATGGCAGAACGGTTATCGCAGGGCAATGACTGCTCAGGGTGCCATATGCCGCGTTCGGGTAGTATCGATATACCCCATGTCAATATTACGGATCACTACATCAGCAAAGAGACGACGCGAACATCAAAAAAAGAACGCCCGGCTGCACAGGAGGGGAGGTTTTGGGGGTTGGAAATTCTGACCAAAGAGCGTGGAACCGCCCTGGAAATGGCAAAGGGCTATCTCGCGATGTACGATAAATACGTGCAATCGCCAATGGTACTCGATTCTGCCTGGGCGTATCTGCAGCGGTCAAAGGCTCCGGAGGCAGCGCAGTTTCCGGTGGAGGTGCACTACTTCTTTGCCAGAGAAGATTACCCGAATGTTTTGAGGCGGAGTACCGGCAAAACCGCCTCTGAAGTGAAGGACGCCTGGACGGCTTATCGGATTGGCGAAGCATTTTACCAGGCCGGCGCATTTCAAAAAGCGGTGACTTTTTATCGCCGGGCGGACGAGCTGTTGCCCTTCCACCTTGATTTTAAGGAAAAACTGGGAGCGGCTTTGGTCCAACTACGGCAGTTGCCGGAAGCGGAGGAAGTCCTGGGTTGGGTAATCAGGGAGAACCCTAAACGCCCAAGAGCCCTTTCTAACCTAGGCTTTGCAAGCGTGCTGCAGGGGCAAATGAAAGAAGCAGAAGCATACTACGACAGCGCTATTGCGCTGGACCCGGACTACATTCAGGCATTGCTCAATAAAGCAGCAGTCCGGTTGCTGAATAAAGACTACAAAGCTGTAGACGAAATTCTGAACCGTGTCCTCCGGCTTGATCCGGAACACCCGCAGGCACTAGCTATATTACAGCAATTAAACCAACTTCAATAGTATGGCAGGATCCATTCTGCGCAAAGCGTACCGCATTCAGGCTAAAAAAGGGCGATGGAGCACCGGTAGCCTGAGCAATCTTAAGTTAGAAGAGGAAACCTTGCCACCCCCTGCCGCAGGTGAAGTGCAGGTTGCGGTCCATGCAATCGGGCTGAACTTTGCAGATATCTTTGCCATTTGGGGGCTTTACGGTGCAACACCGGCAGGCGCTTTCGTGCCCGGCCTGGAATACGCCGGAACGATTTTAGCCACCGGGCCAGGAGTGGAAAATGTACGCGCAGGGGATCGGATAATGGGAGTGACCCGATTTGGTGCCTACGCTTCTCACCTCAATATTGATGCCCGCTATGTGATCCCTTTGCCCGAATCCTGGACCTTTGCTGAGGGGAGTGCCTATTTGGTGCAAGTCCTGACAGCTTACTACGGGCTGAAGCAACTGGGCGACATTCAAAAAGGGCAAAACGTGCTGATACACAGTGCCGCCGGAGGGGTAGGGCTTTGGGCCAACCGTATCGCAAAGCAATACGAGGCGTACACCATAGGCACGGTAGGCAGCCCCCACAAGCTGAAGGTATTGGAGCGGGAAGGGTACGATCGTGGGATCGTGCGCCGGAAGTCTTTCCGGCTGGATCTGGAAGAAGCGCTCGGCGATAAAGAGCTGCACCTGATCATGGAATGTATAGGTGGGAAAATCTTCAGTGCCGGCTATGATGCCCTGGCACCGCAGGGAAGGATGGTTGTCTATGGCTCAGCGCGTTACGCCTCTGTGGGCAACCGGCCGAATTATCTGCGCTTGTTGTACCACTTTCTCACCCGGCCCAAGCTGGACCCCCAGAAAATGCCCGAACACAACAAAAGCGTGATGGGGTTCAACCTCATTTGGCTGTACGAGCGGGCACCATTAATGCATCAGTTGCTTGATGAACTGCAAACCCTGGATTTGGGGCGGCCCACCGTAGGGGAACGGTTCGCTTTTGAGAACTTGCATGATGCTATCCTGCGCTTCCAGTCTGGCCAAACGGTCGGAAAGGTCGTTGTGGAGTTACAACAAGCCTGATTTTAGACGAGTGAAAAGTCAGCCCAGTACCGGTAGTCGCTTAGTGGGGCCTGTATGGGGTCCTCTTCATCAAGTGGAACTAATTCGCTGAGCGGGTAGGAGCGTATGGCCCGCCCCTTTTGTACGGAACCAATCAGCCCTGATTGTCCTTTGGGGTCAACGCCTTCGATGCCCAGGATCTGGACTTTGGTGCCCGGTGCAATTTCATCCATGAGCAGCCCCTCAACTTCTGCGGGGATCGGGTACTTCACCTCGTGCCGGAAATGGTAAAGCCAATTGCCCAGATCGTCATCGTTGTAATCCCGGGTGAGAATCCGGAACATCCGTTTGGCCTGCGCATCTTTCCTGATATTCCCCCAGAAATAAGAATGGTAGGCCAATCGCTGCCGGTTCAGAGCTTCCGTTTCCGTATCTCTGGGCGTTACTGCTTTTAAAGCTTCCTCTGGTATTTCAAAAAGGAAAGGGTTGTCTCCATCCGCTAACTCGACTATTTCTTTGAGGTATTTTTCCGGCAATTTGTCAACGGTTTTGCTGTCCAGGCTAATGACGAAAAAGTTCGAATCGCCATCCGTGATTCCGGTTTCCACTCTTCCGCACCACCCTTTGGCAGAAAGGTTGGGCACTTCAAAGCTTTGCGGATTGAGGTCTGAATGAATGCTGACGACACTTCCGGGCTTAAACATCGGATTAGCGATTTCCTGCCACATGGGGTCAATGGAAAACTCAAATGCATCCGGGGCGAAGTCATATTCTTCCTCTTCCCAGTTGTCACTTTGCAGGTCTCGCAGGTGAAAATCAGGATGGAGGGCAGGAAGGGCCGGCCGGCTGTCATTAAAATAAGAAATAGATAATGGACTGTTGCTCATGCATGGATCACTTCAAATGATAAAAAACCATAGCTAACCTGAAAAAGCGCGGGCTTTAAACAGCTAGCGTGCGATCAAAGTTTTTTTAGGACTGAATGACAACTAATCAATAAACTCCGGTAGGCAATAGCGACTGTTTTCTTTACTTGGTTATTCTACAAACAACAGGACATTGCGGATAGTTTGCCCCATTAAAAAAGCCCCCGGTATTTTCTTTACCAGGGGCTTATGAAGCCGTTTGTATTTGATATCTTATCGGGTCAGATACATATACCGCTGTTTGTCAAGCTCCCGGAAGAAGGGGTCCGAGAGGTCTTTGATGAAGCGGATGCCCTCACCGGTGGATTTCATCTCCGGGCCGAGGTTTTTGTCCACATTCGGGAATTTGTTGAAAGAGAATACCGGCACCTTAATCGCAAAGCCGCCCGGGCGGGGCTTAATGTCAAAGTCCTTAAGCTTGTGCGTGCCCATCATCACTTTGGTTGCGATTTTGAGGTAAGGCACCTGATAAGCTTTCGCAATGAAGGGTGTGGTTCTTGAGGCCCGCGGGTTGGCTTCAATCACATAGACGTTGTCGTCTTTGATAGCGAACTGAATGTTGATCAGGCCACGGATATTGAGTGCCTTTGCCAGTTTCTCGGCGTATTCCACCATTTTGTTAACCGCTTCAACCGAAAGGCTGTAGGTAGGCAGTACGGCTGAGCTGTCGCCGGAGTGGATGCCCGCAGGCTCAATGTGCTCCATGATGCCCATGATGTGTACTTCGTCTCCGTCGCAGATGGCATCGATTTCCGCTTCCTTTGCCCGGTCCAGGAATTGGTCGATCAGGACACGGTTGTCCGGCAGGTGCTTGAAAATGCTTAGTACATGCCGCTCCAGTTCCTCATCATTGATGACAATGCGCATCCGCTGCCCACCGAGTACATAGGAAGGGCGGACGAGTGCCGGATAGCCCGTTTTTCGGGCTGTTTGCAAGGCTTCATCAGCGTCATTGGCAACGCCGTACTCAGGGTAAGGAATTTCGAGCTCCTTGAGGAGGTCCGAAAAGGCACCCCGGTCTTCGGCCAGGTCCATATTTTGGAAAGAGGTACCAATGATATTATACCCTTTTTGATGCAGGGTTTCAGCCAGTTTCAGGGCAGTCTGTCCACCGAGCTGTACGATAACCCCCTCAGGCTTTTCCAGCTCCAGGATTTCCTCCAGGTGTTCCCAGAACACCGGCTCGAAGTAGAGCTTATCAGCCATATCGAAATCGGTAGAGACCGTTTCCGGGTTGCAGTTGATCATAATGGCTTCGTACCCGGCTTCCTTGACAGCCAGCAGGCCGTGGACGCAGCAGTAGTCAAATTCTATACCCTGCCCGATCCGGTTGGGGCCGGAGCCCAGTACGACGATCTTTTTCTTGTCGGTGGAGGGGATGCTTTCGTTTTCTTTGTCAAAGGTGGAGTAGAAGTAAGGTGTCTGCGCTTCAAACTCCGCAGCACAGGTGTCCACCATTTTATAGGTGCGGCGGATGCCCAGCTTCTTCCGGTAGTTGCTGACCTCCTCATCCTCAATGCGCAGCAGCCAGGCGATTTGGGCATCAGAATACCCAACTTCCTTAAGTTGCCGCAGGAAATCTTCCGGGATGTCCTCTGCGACGTTGTACCGCATCAGTTGCTGCTCCATTTTGACCAGCCGCTTGATCTGTTTGATAAACCAGGGGTCGATACGGGTGAGTTTGTGGATGGTCTTTTCCGGCACGCCAAGGCGCAGGGCATCCTTGAGCCGGAAGATGCGGTCTTCGCTTGGTTTTTCCAGGCGCTCCAGGATATCTGCCGTACGGATCCATTCCTTTTTATCGGCACCCAGGCCCATGCGGTTGTTTTCCAATGACTGGCAGGCTTTCTGCAGAGCCTCCAGGAAGTTACGCCCGATGGACATCACTTCACCCACCGATTTCATTTGCAGGCCCAGTTCGTGGTCCGCACCCTGGAATTTATCGAAGTTCCAGCGTGGCATTTTCACAATTACGTAGTCCAGCGTGGGCTCGAAGTAGGCAGACGTAGTTTTGGTAATCTGATTTTTGAGCTCATCCAGGGTGTAGCCGATGGCAAGCTTGGCGGCAATCTTTGCGATGGGGTAACCAGTGGCTTTACTGGCCAGCGCAGAAGAACGGCTTACACGTGGGTTGATTTCAATCACGATCAGCTCCTCCGTTTCCGGATTGATAGAAAACTGGATATTACAGCCTCCTGCGAAGTTGCCCAGGGAGCGCATCGCCTGAATAGCCTCGTCCCGCATTTGCTGATAAGCCGTATCAGAAAGCGTCATTGCCGGAGCCACCGTGATGCTGTCGCCCGTGTGCACGCCCATAGGGTCGAGGTTCTCTACGGTACAGATGATCACGACGTTGTCGTTGGAATCTCTGAGCAGTTCCAGCTCATATTCTTTCCAGCCCAGCACTGCTTTCTCAACGAGTACCTCGTGGGTGGGAGACATGCTGAGCCCCCGGCGCAGGGCCGCATCAAACTGATCGGCACTATGCACAAAGCCACCCCCGGACCCACCAAGGGTGTAGGAAGGGCGGATGACAAGCGGATAGCCGATTTGCTGAGCCGCTTCCTTGCCTTCCAGGAAGGAGTTGGCAATTTTGGAAGGGGCTACGCTCAGCCCGATGTCAATCATGTGTTTCCGGAAGGCTTCGCGGTTTTCTGTAAGTTCAATAGCCTCAAGGTCAACTCCAATCAGGCGGGTATTATATTTTTCCCAGACGCCCTGTTCACCGGCTTCGATGGCCAGGTTGAGTGCAGTTTGGCCCCCCATGGTAGGAAGTACCGCATCGATCTGCCGCTCTTCAAGCACTTGCACGATACTCTCAACGGTCAGCGGTAATAAATAAATGTGATCAGCAGTAACGGGGTCCGTCATGATGGTTGCCGGATTATCATTGATCAGGCTCACCTCGATCCCCTCTTCCCGCAGGGAGCGGGAGGCTTGAGAACCGGAATAGTCAAATTCACAGGCTTGCCCAATCACAATAGGTCCGCTTCCTATGATCAGGACGGATTGGATAGATTGATCTTTTGGCATTACGAGTATTTTAGACCGCTAACCGGCGGAAGGAAGGAGGTGCCGGCAAGGGGCAATTACAAATTGCATGCAAAGATACAATAGTTCATCGTTCCGGAACGAACGCAAACCGATGAATTTTTGGCAGCGTGGGGCTATTCTGTGACTTCAAAGGACTGCTCTGCGGTATAATACTCGATTTCGGCGGTCGCTTTTGCCCCCTGCAAGTCGAGTTGCTGCTGTTGTTTTTTGACCAGGTAAACCCGGTGCGGCCCGGGCTGAAGTTTCCGGAGCCGGATGCCTGCAACCGGAAAAGTATCCTGCACGGAGGGGTTGGTCAGGGTAATGGTGGTCGCTTTATTATCTGCATCGCTAAACAAGAGCACGATGCTCTCTCCTTCATCAATTTTCTCGTCTTTGATGTAGAGCTTCATTCCTTCTGAAAGGCTTGCAACACCTCCAACCACGCCGAATGTTTCGATTGGGCTCAGAGAGAGGACTGCTTCCCGCTGTTGGCCGTCAGCTGCCTGAAAGCTAAAACGGTGCTCCTCTGCAAAGGGGGTACGGGTATCAAGGGTATAACGCACCTGTTGGTCGGGCAGGGGGCGGGCTTCCAGAGGGCGGCCCTGATAGGTAACGCCTCCGGGCATTTCAACGGGCTGGGCTGTGGATATACTATCGCCTTCGCGGAAAGCAGCTGTGACTTTGAGTTGCCCCTGTGGCGCGATGTATCTGACAAAAAGGCTTGCGTAGGTGGTTGGCCCGGGCTGTTCCGGTTTTCCCTCTGACTGACAGCTGCTAACCGAGAGCCCGATCAGCAAAAGCAATGAAAACTGCAGGCAAGTCAGGTGTGTTCGTCCCATCGTAATTGTTTTAAATTGAGTGTAAATTTAATTCCTTCTTTGAGAATTTTGAAGGGAATACCAATTGGAGAGGCATTTCTGCGGATTTGGGCCGGTTAACGCATCTGCCCGACAGGCGCAGCAGCGCAATGGCAGTTTGTGCCAATTGCCGACATATTCGGTGGGCCGCCCAGGCCCCATTAGCCCCAAAATCCTGATGGGCAGCCGGAAATGCGCGGCGCTCTTAGGCGAAGGCCTTAAACGTCTTAACCGATATGCTAGAGGATAAATTCCTTGTCGGGGAGAGGACTAAAATATCATTCTTTGGAATTAGCAAGGAAGCGTTATATTTGCGCGGTCCGTTTAGCTAAAGCCTCATCATTCAATTGAACGGAAAGGCAGGTTTTTCAAATCAGAAACCTGACTTATGCACAAATGTGATTGGTGAAGAACACGGATTATTTCCTACTTTTGGGAATGAGACAAGTGAGCTCCCTCTCACAGTTCCCAAAAGCATCAAGCAAGAAACAAAGCGATAAATCCTGATAATCATCAGGTTAGAAAGAGAGCGAACATTAATTTACACAGCTAGGGAAACCCATTGGTTTGTCGAAATTTTAAAACAGGAAATTTTATGGTACGTAATTTACTCGTGTTATTCGTAC
>JANSXW010000124.1 GCA_024742755.1 bacterium
GGCCAAAGTTAAACAGGCCGCCGGACTAAAACGAGTATTTCGCGCTGATAAGTCAGAAATAGGAACGGAATTGGCTGATATTTATTATTTTTGAAAATATCTTGATTTCCGTAAACCCGCATGCATGCCCTCTTACGCTATCTGCCCATTGAGCAACGTGCCCATCCGGAGCAATTCTTCGGACAAGAGCGAGATTGTGTCCCAACTGCTGTTTGGCGAGCTGGCTGAGGTATTGGAGACCAAAGGGCGGCAATGGGCAAAAATCCGCTGCATCTGGGATAATTACGTCGGCTGGGTGGCGGCCAATCAGCTCAAAGCCATCACGCCCAGCGAGCTGTCGGTCTTCCGGGAGCATTTTGCCTACAGCCTGGAGCTCTTTCAGCCCCTTATGGCTGACAACGAAGTGATCCCGGTGGTCATGGGCGCCCGTTTGCCCAACTTCGATGGCATGCGCTTCACCCTCGACAACACCGTCTACACCTTCAGCGGGCAGGCTGTCTTTCCCGAGCATATCAAACCAACGGCTGAGTTTATCCTCAAGATTGCCAGGCGTTACCTGCATGCGCCCTTCCTCCACGGTGGGCGTTCCCCAATGGGCATAGATGCCGCCGGCCTGGTACAAATGGTATTCAAAATCGCCAATGTCGCTTTGCCCCGGGAAGCGGCTCAGCAGGTCTATATCGGCAGTATAGTGGACTTTGTGGAGCAGTCTATGCCCGGCGATGTGGCCTTTTTTGAAAACCGTACCGGGCGCATTACCCACTGCGGCATCATTCTGCCGGATGCGGAGGTCATTCACGCTTTCGGCAGTGTGCGCATTGACAAGATTGACCACTACGGCATCTACGACCGGTCTGAAAAACGCTATACGCACCGCCTGCGCGTCGTCCGCAGAATGCTGAAGACGGAAGCCACGCCCAGGCAGGTGAAGCGCCGGGTGAGCGGGCATATCCCCAATCAGGTCGAGCTCTTCTAGACTGTGTTGGGGAACGCGCGCTAAGAGCGAATCCCCCCAAACAGCCTTACACCGCCCGGATAATATCGTACTGCGTCAGAATGTGCAGGGTCCCCGCCTTGTCTTTCGCAATAACCGCCGGAATGGTCCGGTCCACATACTTGCTGAGCTGCGAGAATGGCAAGTCTTCCTCCACAAGAGGGAAGGGGGCGCCCATGATAGCCGCAACGGTTTGCTCAGCGTGGTTCATCGGATTTTCCAACAGATAAGACAAGACCGCCGTTTCCGTGATCGAGCCTACCATTTTGCCATCCCGCATGACCGGCAGCTGAGAAATATCGTGGTCCTTCATCATCTTGAAGGCAGACTGAACGGTATCTGACTCGCTGAGGGTAATAAAGCGGTTGTCGTGCTTCATGTGCAGCAGGTCGCGCACGCAAAGCTCCCGCTCCAGGAAGCCCCGCTCGCGCATCCAGTCATCGTTGTAGATTTTACCGACGTAGCGGCTTCCGTGGTCGTGAATGACTACTACCACCACATCCTCGGGCGAAAGTTCATCTTTGAGCTGCAGCAAACCGGCAACAGCGGAACCTGCGGAGTACCCCAGCAGCAGGCCTTCTTCGCGGGCCAGGCGGCGGGCCATTAAGGCGCCATCCTTGTCGGTCACCTTCTCAAAGCGGTCGATGACCTTGAAGTCGACATTTTCGGGGATAATATCTTCGCCTATGCCTTCCGTGATGTAAGGATAGATTTCCTTTTCGTCAAACTCGCCCGTTTCGTGGTATTTCTTGAAAACGGAGCCATAAGTATCAATGCCCCAGATTTTAACCTCCGGATTTTGTTCCTTGAGGTAACGGCCGGTGCCGGAAATGGTGCCGCCGGTGCCCACACCCACCACCATATGAGTGATTTTGCCGTCGGTCTGTTTCCAGATTTCAGGGCCGGTGCTTTCGTAGTGAGCCGTGCGGTTGGACAGGTTGTCGTACTGATTGCACCAGTAGCTGTTAGGGATTTCCGTGCTCAGGCGGCGGGCCACGCTGTAGTAGGAACGCGGGTCATCGGCTTCCACGTTGGTAGGGCAGACTATGACTTCGCCACCTACAGCACGGAGCAGGTCGATTTTTTCCTTCGACTGCTTGTCGGTGGTGGTGAAAATGCATTTGTAGCCTTTGACTGCTGCCGCCAGTGCCAGCCCCATTCCCGTATTGCCGGAAGTGCATTCAATGATGGTGCCACCGGGTTTGATGTCCCCCCGGGCTTCCGCATCTTCAAGCATCTTCATCGCCATCCGGTCTTTGATCGAGTGGCCGGGGTTAAAGGTCTCCACCTTCATCAGTACCGTAGCCGGGATGTCTTTAACAACTTTATGGAGCTTGACCAGAGGCGTATTTCCAATGGTGTGCAGGATATTTTCGTAGTATTCCATGGGCTTTACTTGGTTTGCCGCAAAGGTATAAAATTCAGCGGTGGTATTTGACCTTCACAAAGAATCGGGGGTCGATGGCACCTAATAACTTAGCCACGAGTGGCGAGACGACGACAATCACATCATCCTTGTAAACGGTGTCGGGTATCCGGCCCACCACTTTGGCATAAACCGTGCGGCGGCTCATCGGGTTGTAAATGGACACCACCGATCCAATCTCTGCCTTTCGGTGCATCGCCATGAGGTCTGTTTCATCGGTCATGTCTTTGGGCCAGAAGGCCACCCCCTGATGCTCGCGCTCCCGTTCGTCAGACATATCGTACTGAAAAAGCTTGCGGTAGGCCGCGTTGCGCTTGCCCAGCTCCCCGCCCGCGTAGGCACGGAGGCTGTCCGGAATGCCGTTGAGGCTCAGCCAGCCCACATGCAGGATTTGGTTGCTCTTCAGGGTGTGGTCCAGCAAGCCATTGCGCATCATGATCTCCTCCATTGGGATTTCAAAGTAGGATTTGGATATTTTGTAGAGGGTATCCCCTTTGCGCACCACATAGTACACCGGTGCGAACCGGCCGGGGATGATGTCTTTTTCCTGATACTGTTCAATGGCTTGTTTGGGGATTGGGATGCGGACCGGCATGCCCACGCGCATGGTCTGCGGGCTAAGCCCCGGGTTGTGGAAGTACAGCTCCTGAAGGGAAAGCCCGTAGAATTTGGCCAGCGAAAACAAAGTCTGCTTCGGCTCCAGGCGGTGGCTGAAGTATTTTTCATTAAACTGCCCCACCGACAGAAATATGGTATCTTTGGGGGTAAGGTAATGGAGGCTGTCCCCGGTAGCGTTGGCCATCAGCGGCAGGCTCAGGAAAGCGCACAGCACAGTGGCTTTAAATATAATTGGGGCAAGGCCAGTCCCTGCCAGTCTAGTCGCACTAGTCGTTTTCCTCATAGTTTAGGTTTCCTGTTTGGGGTTCATATTTTGCTGAACCAGAGAAGCAATATAAACAAATATATGAAATCAATTGCGGTGATTCCAGCCCGTTATGCAAGTACACGTTTTCCGGGCAAGCCTCTGGCTTTACTGGGAGGCAAGCCTGTGATACAGCATGTCTACGAACGGGCACAAAAGGCCCGCCAAATTGACGAGGTGTGCATCGCCACCGACGATGAGCGCATCCTGGAAGCGGCTGCCCGGTTTGGTGGCAAAGCCGTCCTGACCGATGCGAGCCACCTCAGCGGCACGGACCGTTGTGCGGAAGTGGCGCTGCAGTACCCTGAGGATAGCCTGATTGTCAATATACAGGGCGATGAGCCGTTTATTGACCCGGCGCAGATTGATCTCGTAGTGGCACCGCTGATGGGCGATCATCCGGCAGATATCAGTACCCTTGTTGTCCGCCTCAGCGATGCCGAGGCCCTGCACAATCCTAACGTCGTGAAGGCCGTAAAATCCGCTACCGGCCAGGCCCTGTATTTCAGCCGGTCGCCCATTCCCTACCTGAGGGGCGTACCTCCTGAACAATGGATGGAACAGGGTGTTTTTTTCAAGCATTTGGGCATTTACGGGTTTCAGCGGTCTGTTTTGCTTGAGGTAGCCCAACTGCCTCCCGGGCATTACGAACAAATGGAGTCCCTGGAACAACTGCGTTGGCTGGAAGCCGGCTATCGCATTCACATCGGCACCACGCATACCGAAACGGTGGGCATTGACACTCCCGAAGACCTGGAAGCCGCCGAACGCCTTTGGAAAGAAAGCAATCATCATGAATAAACAACGCTACTATCGCCGCTGGCTGCTCCGCGCACCGGCCGGATTGGTGCTTATTGGTTTTGGCGCCTGCCTGATTGCCGAAGCGGCTATGGACAAATACGATGGCGCCCCCGTCTGGCATTGGGTAGCCTATGGCACTTTGGCCCTGGTGGTCTTCAACAGCGGGCTGAGCATCTTTGGCGATTCCATACTGCAGCGGGTACGGTATGAACGGGCACTGGAAAAAGAAACGGAAGCATGAATTACTGTAGCCACTGCGGTTCTGATGCCCTGTCCTTTAAAGTGCCGGCGGGCGACAACCGGCCACGCTACGTTTGCGGCAATTGCGGGCGTATCCACTATTCCAATCCGAAAATTGTAGCAGGCTGCCTGCCTATTTGGGAGGACAAAGTCCTGCTGGCTAAGCGCTCCATTGAGCCCCGCCTCGGCTACTGGAATGTCCCCAGCGGCTACATGGAGAATGGCGAAACGGTGGAAGAGGGCGCGCTGCGGGAAGTCAGGGAAGAAGCCATGGCTCAGGTGAAAATCACCGGCATGCACACCATCTATAGCATACCCCACATCAATCAGGTGTATATGCATTTTCTGGGCGAGCTTCAGGGGCCGGATGCCTTTGGGGTGGGAGAGGAGAGCCTGGAGGTGCGCTTGTTTACCGAAGCGGAAATCCCGTGGGATGAAATCGCCTTCACCTCTTCCGTATTCAGCTTGCGGCGCTACTTTGCCGACCGTAAACGGGGGCACCATCAGTTGCATTTAGGCCAACTGAACTACCCCGGGCCGGCTACAAAAAATGACGATTGAACCCCAGTGGCAAAAGGGCCTGCCCGCTTTCCACCTCGTACACCATTTCATCGTCCCCCTGCATAAGAATGCGGATGGGCTGTTGTTGACGGTCTTCCATCTCAGATATTGCCTGCCGGCAGGAGCCACAGGGCGCCGCTGGCTCGGGTATGGATTTCTTCTCATTCCGTACGCGAATGGCCAGGGCCTGTAACTTTTCGGTGGGGTGGTTGAGCGATGCATTGCCCAGCGCCACCCGCTCCGCACACAGGCACATAGGATAAGCGGCATTTTCCTGGTTGGAGCCTATCACGATAGCCCCGTCTGCCAGCCGCACCGCAGCGCCG
The DNA here is from genome assembly GCA_024742755.1 of bacterium. Classification (GTDB taxonomy): domain Bacteria; phylum Bacteroidota; class Bacteroidia; order Chitinophagales; family Saprospiraceae; genus Phaeodactylibacter. Next base: position 5,271 of record JANSXW010000124.1, read on the forward strand.
ACCTTAAAATTAGAATAAGGGGCATAAGCTAAATCCATCGCCCGGGCCGCTGCCTTCAGCAGTGCCTGGTCAGCTGCTGACAACTCATCAGCACTATCGTAAATACGGATATTGGTTTCCAGCTTTCGATGTCGCATAGCATTTTGTACAATTTGGAATTTAGCGGCAGGACCCGCTTTACAGTTTCAGGCAAAGTTTTATCTTGCGCGAATCGGCAAATTACCTCAATAAACAGAAAAAACCAACCATGACAAATATATTGATCATCGGAGCCGGACGCTCTTCCAGCGCCTGTATCAATTATGTACTCGGGCAGGCACAGGAAAAAAACTGGTTTGTGACCGTTGCAGATGCAGACCCGCAGCTGGCTGAGGCACGGGTGAAAGGGCATCCCCACGGCCGGCCCGCCTGGCTTGATGTTACAAAAGTAAACGACCGCCGCGACCTCATCGGGCGTGCCGATTTGGTAGTCTCTCTCCTGCCTGCCCATCTGCACCTTGAGGTGGCCCACGATTGCATTAAGCTCAAGAAACACCTCATTACCGCTTCCTACGTCTCTCAGGAGCTCTACCGCCTGGGCGATGAAGCCCGCGACCGGGAGCTCATCTTTATGGGGGAAATGGGGCTGGACCCGGGCATCGATCATATGTCGGCCATGCGGCAAATCAATGAGATCAAAGAAAAGGGCGGAAAAATCACGGCCTTTCGCTCCTATACCGGCGGCCTGATTGCGCCCGAAAGCGATAATAACCCCTGGCACTACAAGTTCACCTGGAATCCACGCAACGTAGTGCTTGCCGGGCAGGGAACGGCGCAGTACCTGGAAAACGGTAAGTACAAATACATTCCCTACAACCGCCTTTTCAAGGAGTACCGGGTGGTTGATATTCCCGGCATGGGCGAGTTTGAGGTGTATGCCAACCGCGATTCCCTCCTCTACCGGGAGGTTTACGGGCTTTCAGACATCCCCAATATCCTGCGGGGCACCATCCGCTACCGGGGCTTCTGTGATGCATGGAATGCCCTGGTGAAAATCGGGCTGACTGATGGTTCCTATCCCATTCTGGAAAGCGAGCAGGTGAGCTACCACGAGCTGATGGAAGGCTACCTCAGCCCACAGAACAAGTCCGGGTCCGTGCGCGACCGCATTGCTGACCTGCTGAAGCTGGACCCCGACCACGAGGTCATGCATAAGCTGGATTGGCTGGGGCTTTTCCGCAAGAAGAAAGTAGGGCTGGCCAATGCCACGCCGGCACTCATCCTGGAAAACCTGCTCATGGAAAAGTGGAAGCTTGAGCCCAGGGACAAGGACATGATTATCATGCAGCACGAATTTGAATACGAGCTGGATGGCAAAAAGAAAGAACTGGTATCCACGCTGGTGATGAAGGGCACGAATTCCAACGACACCGCTATGGCTAAGCTCGTAGGGCTGCCCCTGGGCATCTTCGTTAAGCTGGTCATGGAGGGCCGTATTGAGTCCAAAGGCGTGAATATCCCCGTTATCCCTGAAGTGTATGAGCCCGTTTTGGACGAGCTGGAACAATTCGGGGTGGTATTCAAGGATGAGGTCCGGGACCTGTAACCCCGGATGTTGAAAGCGCTGTTCCAAATCGATAACGTAAGGGCCATGCAGGGCAATGCTTTGTCCCGGCAGGGCAGCGCCATCCTGATCTCTGTTTTGCTGGCCAAAACAGCACTGCCCAAGGAAAGCATTGGCTGGTACGAGCAGTTGTTGTACCTCGGCTATGTGCTCACCTCTTTTTGGGTGACCGGGCTGATGCAAGCCCTATTGTCCCGCTTCAGCAAAGTGGAAGAAGGGCAGCGGGCGGTTTTCCTGACCAATGTAGCCCTCATTTTCGGGGGGATTGGTACTGCTCTGACACTTGGCTTCTGGTGGGGGCGGCACTGGCTTGTGCCCTTGCTAACTGGTCAGGCGGATCTGCCTTTTCTATTCCCCTTCCTGTTGTTTCTCTGGCTCAACCTGGCGACCTTCCTGCTGGAAAATTTTTACCTGCTCTGGGACCGCCCCGCTGAACTGCTCTGGTTTGCCGCGCTGACTTATGCGGCACAGATCGCTGCAGTGGTCTATCCCGCATGGATGGGATGGGGGCTGGGGCCGGCCATCTGGGCGCTGGGAGGGCTGGGCGGTTTGCGTTTTCTTTGGTTGTTGATCCGGCTGGGCAAACTGGGGCAATGGGGCTGGCATGGGGAAGCGGTGAGGGTATGGCTGCGGTCTGCCTGGCCATTGGTCCTCTACGCGGCGGTAGGTACGTTGAGTTTGGCCTTCGACCCCTGGCTGGTCAATTATCATTTTAGTGGTGATCCGGATGTTTTCGCTGTTTTCCGGTACGGCGCACGGGAGTTGCCGCTCGCTATGGCGCTGGCTGCTGCCTTCGGGACGGCCATGCTGCCTGCCGTTTCCGCTAATTTGCAGGAAGCACTGCCCGTGATGCGCCGGAAGTCGCTGCGACTTTACCACCTGCTCTTTCCCCTTACCCTGGCGTTGATGCTAAGCAGCTCCTACTGGTTTACCTGGGTGTTCAGTGCCGCATTTGAAGACAGTATTCCGGTATTCAATGCCTTTTTGCTGATCCTGGTCAGCCGAATGCTGTTCCCCCGCACCGTACTCATTGGGCTGGACGCCAACCGGGCGGTCTTCTGCTTTTCGCTGGTGGAGCTGTTGCTGAATGTAGCGCTGGGCTTTTTGCTGGTGGTGCCCTTCGGCCTACTGGGGGTGGCCTGGGCTACGGTCATTGCTTACACCGCCGATAAATTATTGCTTTGTCTTTACCTGTACTACCGTTTTGGCATTGCGCCGGGAGCTTACACACCGGTAGGATGGTGGAGTAGCTACACCTTATTATTAGGCATAGCCTACGTACTCACCTTTTGAGGCTTATCCTTCAAAAACCACTCCTGCCGTAGGTGTTTCCCAAAGTTCGATTTTGGCCAGTTGGGGCAGCTCGGGTTTGAGCTTTCGCCAAATCCAGGGCGCGATATTCTCCACAGTAGGGTTTTCCAGCCCCGGCACGTCATTTAGGTACTGATGGTCCACGAGGGGTTCCACCTTCTTCCAGGCTTTTTTCACTTCCCCGAAGTCTACCACCCAGCCCATTTCCGGGTCTGCTTCCCCTTCCAGAAAAAGTTTTAGCCGGTAAGTATGGCCATGCAGGTTGCGGCATTTGTGCTCCTTTGGCACCTTGGGCAGAAAGTGGGCGGCATCAAAAGTGAATTCCTTGAAGATCAGCATACAGGTCAGATTTTAAAAGTTGCGCAAAGATAAGCCGGCCCCTGTTCCCGGCAGATGAGAATCGTCACTGCCATTTCCTGCCGTTTTGTCATTCTGTCAGTCCGCGTGCGGGCATAGCGGGCATACTTGTCAGTAAAAAGCCCGCGATTTCAGCGAAAGTGTCAGTCTGCCCGGCTTGGCATGTGGCTTGATGTGATGATGACTGAAAACTAAAAGAACAAAATTCAAAAGCACATAATATGGGTAAAATTATTGGGATCGACTTAGGTACGACCAACTCCTGTGTGGCTGTGATGGAGGGTAACGAGCCCGTTGTCATTCCGAATGACGAAGGCCGGCGCACGACGCCCTCAGTAGTCGCATTTATGGATAATGGTGAGCGTAAAATTGGTGACCCGGCTAAGCGCCAGGCGATTACCAACCCACAGCGCACCATCTCTTCCATCAAGCGTTTCATGGGGCAACGGTATAGCGAAGTGGCAGGTGAAGTAGACCGCTCCTCTTACAAGGTTGTCAAAGGAGATAACGATACCATTCGTGTAGATATTGACGGGCGCATGTACACCGCGCAAGAGATTTCAGCGATGGTGCTTCAAAAAATGAAGAAAGTAGCTGAAGACTTCCTGGGCAGCGAAGTGACAGAAGCAGTCGTGACTGTTCCTGCCTACTTCAACGACTCTCAGCGTCAGGCAACTAAGGAAGCGGGCGAAATCGCCGGCCTCAAGGTTAGCCGTATCATCAACGAGCCTACCGCTGCTGCACTGGCCTATGGCCTGGACAAGCGCGATCAGGATGCTACAATTGCCGTGTATGACCTCGGTGGTGGTACCTTTGATATTTCCATTCTGGAACTGGGCGAAGGCGTCTTCGAGGTCAAGTCTACCAACGGTGATACGCACCTTGGTGGTGACGACTTCGACCGCGTGATTATTGATCACCTGGCAGATTCTTTCAAAGAGCAGGAAAACATGGACCTGCGCAAGGACCCTATGGCCCTTCAGCGCCTGAAGGATGCTGCGGAGAAAGCAAAAATTGAGCTTTCTTCCTCTTCCGAAACAGAAGTCAACCTGCCTTACATTACAGCCGTGGACGGTGTGCCCAAGCACCTGGTGCTGAAGCTGACCCGCTCCAAGTTTGAGCAACTGGCAGATGAGCTGGTACAGCGCACCCTTGAGCCTTGCAAGAAAGCTTTGGATGATGCGGGCCTGAGCAAGAGTGAAATCGACGAGGTCATCCTCGTAGGTGGATCCACGCGTATCCCCCGCATTCAGCAGGCCGTTGAGGAATTTTTCGGCAAAAAGCCTAACAAAGGGGTCAACCCGGATGAGGTAGTTGCCATCGGTGCTTCCATTCAGGGTGGTGTGCTCAGCGGTGATGTACAGGATGTGCTCCTGCTTGATGTGACGCCGCTTTCGCTGGGTATCGAAACCATGGGTGGTGTATACGACGTCGTGATCGAAGCCAACTCGACTATCCCGACCAAGAAGTCGAAAATCTACTCTACGGCAGCAGACAATCAGCCAAGTGTGGAAATCCACGTACTACAGGGCGAGCGCCCAATGGCGAAGGACAACCGTACAGTAGGCCGCTTTATCCTGGACGGTATCCCGCCGGCACCACGCGGTGTACCTCAGATTGAAGTAACTTTTGACATGGACGCCAACGGCATTCTGACCGTGGCTTCCAAGGACAAAGGTACCGGCAAAGAACAGTCCATCCGCATCGAAGCTTCCACCGGTCTTTCTCAGGAAGAGATTGCACGGATGAAAGCAGAAGCGGAAGCCAATGCCGACGAGGACAAAAAGGCGAAGGAGCGCATCGAAAAGATGAACGCTGCCGACAACCTGGCTTTCCAGACCGAAAAGCAGCTGAAGGAATACGGTGACAAACTGCCAGCCGATAAGAAAGAGAAAATCGAAAAAGCAGTAGCCGACGTTCGTGAAGCCCACAAAGCTGAAGACCTGGACCGCCTCGATGCGGCAACCGAAGCGCTGAATGCCGCATGGCAGGAAGCCAGCCAGGATATCTACAACGCTACCCAGCAGGCAGGCGGTGCCGAAGGCCCTGCTGCTGAGCAGGCACAAGGCAATGCCGGTGCTGATGCAGGTGGTGCAGATGATGTCACCGATGTAGAATTTGAAGAAGTAGACGAAGACAACAAGAAAAGCTAAGCTTTAACGGTCAACGTCTGAATGATAAACAGGCTCGCTCCGAAACCGGGGCGGGCCTGTGTCATTTTGGGCTTACTGCAAAACCACTTTGCGGGTAAGCGAGCGCGGCCCCTGCCGGATTTCCAGGAAGTATATCCCACGCACGCCATTGGCAATATCAATGCGGTCGCTGAAAGTGCCGGTGAATTCGCCAAGCGTATTGAAATAGACAGCTTGCCCTGCCGGATTGTAAATGTACACGGCTGTCTCGCCCCTTTGCGGCAGCTCGAACTGTATGTCAAAAATCCCGGTAGTAGGGTTCGGAAAAATATTCAGGGCTTCAATGGCTAAATTTCGGACAACGGGCTTCTGAACCTCTGCCTCGGAAGCCACCGGACTGCCAATTTCGGAAGTTACACCCGCCACAGAGATGGGAAGAACGGCCGCCTCCTGCCGCGTGACAGGCTGTAGCTCAACCTGAGCAACAGGCGGCAAATCATCTTCCTGAGGCTGAATGATTTCCGGTCCGTTTGGCCGGCTGTGATTGCCGTGGGTGGCGGCCTGAGATTTAATGGGGCGGCTGCGGGTAAACGTTTCCCCGGCACGGTAAACGGATACTTGTATTGGGGCCCCCACCTTCCGCATGTCAATCATTGGGCTGAGGTCGTGCCAGTCGGCTACCGGGTTGCCATCAATAGCCGTAATGATGTCGCCGCGTTCCAGCCCCATGGCCTGAGCGGTAGAATTATGCACCACGCTGACCGGCACACCAACTACACCCTGTGGAAGTTCGTCATGAACCTGGCTGATGCCTAGAAACGGGTCTTCTGAATTGGGACGGTGCAGCCTGTTCAAATCCCCGCGGCGGCTCAGAAACAAAGTCCGGTTTAGCGCTTCTCCCTTACGGTAAAACCCAATCTCGACTTTGTCGCCGGGCGCAAAATCTTCGAGCAGGTCACTCAGGTCCCGTTGCTTACTGACGGATTGCCCGTTGACGGCATAAATATAGTCCAGGGGCTGAAGGCCAGCCACCTGCGCCGGAGTCCCCGGGTAGAGCCGGTCAATGCGGCTGCCATAGGGCAGGGGGTAGCCCAGTTTTTGCGCTTTTTCCTGCCCAATTTCGCTGGACTGAAAGCCAATCACGGGGTCGTCATCGTTGTGCGCCAGGAGCTGAACCGAAAGGAGGAATGCCAGAAGAGTGGTAAGGTTTTTCATGAATCTTGTATTATCGGGTGAAAAATTACCAGACCTACGACTCATTTGGCCGATTGGATTTTTGAGTGCATCTAATTATTTTAAATACGGGTGAGCATTCCGGTAATATTCCTTGTTCTATCATAAAAACCAAACCGTTATGTCTACACTAAAGCAACGCATGCAAGACCGCCTCAAAGAATGGCAATCCGACCTGGAGCAATTGCAGGTGCAGTTCAATCTGGGCAAAAAGGAAGCCGCCGAGGAGTTTGAAAAGCAGAAAACCCGCCTTCAGCACTGGCTGGAAGAGCAGCAGGCCGAAGTGAAAGAAGAGTTCGGAGAAGCCCGGGCAGAGCTCAAAGAAGAATACGATGAGCTACTGGCGAAGCTCAAAAAATCAAAAACCGCAGCGGCCGACAATCTTGCCGAGCAGCAAGCTGCCTTTGGGGCCACTTTAGACAACCTGCAGGCCAAAGCCAAAAAAGCAGCGCAGGAAGAAGAAGCAGGTTCGGCAGAAGCCGCCGCTTCCCTGCAGGACCGCCTGATGCGCTTCCGTGCCCAAATGGATGTGCTGGCTGCCAACGCCAAATCAGAAGCCTCAGAAGAATACGAGGAAGCCCGGGAAGAGGCTCAAAAGCGCATCGCTGAACTCAAAAAGAAAACGGCGGAATGGCAAAGCGAAGCCAAAGAAGAATGGAAGGAATTTCAGGAAGATTTTGAGAAAGCTTTCGGAAAATGGAAGAGCTATTTTAAGTAGCATTCATCTAAACAGGGCTCTGATCAGTAGAATTTCCTGGCATCATCCGGTAAAGCACCTTACATTCCAGTAAAAAAAGATATGGACCTTTACCTGCACGAAGCCATTACACTGATCAGCCTGGACGACGAAAAAGGCAACTTTACGCAAGCCGGAGGCTATATCAACTACGCCTTCGGCGCCGCCTTTATGATGGACCTCCTGCTGGAAGAGCGCATCAAAATTGAGGACGACCGTGTCCATCTGACTACCAATGCCATTACTGACAGCCGTGCCCTTAATCACCTCATCGAACGCATCGCAAAGCGCAAAAAGGCAGACCGGATTTCCAACTGGATTCATGCCTGCGTACAGCGCCTGACCAAACTCCGGCAACTGACGGTAGATAAGCTCGTGCAAGAAGGGGTGCTGGAAAAAACCGAAGGCAAAGTACTCTGGGTTTTTTCCGTTGACCGCTATCCAACCAAAGACATAAACCCTGAAAATGAACTCCGGCAGCGCCTCAAAGCCTTAATGCTGGACGAGTCCACCGAGCCCGACAAAAAAGAACGCATGCTGCTGGTCATTCTCCTGAAGTGCGAGCTTTATAAAGAGATGATTAAAGACAAAACCCGGCGGAAGGCTGCGAAAACCCGCCTGGAGCACCTAACGGAGGGTGAAAAAATGCAGGAGGAAGTAGGAAAGGCTATTCAGGAAATGCTGACTGCAATCATGGTGAGTACTACGGTGGCAACGATGTAAGGCGTCTTAACATTTTAGTAAAAAATATAGGCAGCCCTGGCTGCGTTATTCCACCATACCAAAACCCAATGGCTATGTATTACCAAAGCAAATCCATCCGTAGTGCCCGCGCCATCCGTTCCAAGGCGTTGTTGTTTACCCTCCTGTTCCACATCGCTTTGATTGGGTACTTTACCTATGGTGCCGATCTGGCCCTCACGGAGCTGCTGCCTGAGGCGGTGCTTGATTTTCTGGGCATGAACACGCCCGAGGCTCCCGACGTGCCTGTACCTTAACGGAGGGTGCGCCCGCAACTCTAAGGGTTCAGCAGCGTTATTAAGGCATGAATTTTCTCGCCCACTTTTTTCTTTCCGGAAAAGACGACCACCTGATGGTGGGCAATTTTCTGGGAGATTACCTCAATAATGCGCAGGTTAGTGAATTGCCGCCGGCAGTGCAAAAGGGCGTGGCCCTGCACCGGGCCATTGATTCCTACACCGATCAGCACCCCGAAGTGCTGAAAGGCGTACGGCGCATGTACGGCCGCCACTCCAAGTATGCGCCCGTTATCATTGATGTGTTTTACGATTATTTCCTTTCCCTGAACTGGTCCACGTACTCGGAGCAGCCGCTGCCTGAATTTATATTGGATACCTACGCCTGCCTGCAGCGTCATCACCACCTGATGCCTGAGCCCGTCCACACCTACGTGCCCAAAATGATTGCGGACAACTGGCTGGAAACCTACGCCACGCACAATGGCATTGCCTATACCTTCAGGCGGATGAGCCGGCGGGTGAGCCGCCCCGAGTTGCTCGCAGGCGCCCTTGATACCATGGTCCGCCACTTTCAGGAATTAAATACGGAGTTCAACGCCTTTTTCCCGGACGCCATCCGGCACGCTAAGGCTTTTGTGGAGACTTCTGCTCCGCCTCAATAAGCGTGAAGCTCTCAAAAAAGCGGTCGGTTGACCGGTTGAGGCTGCGGGTGGCTACGGTCGCTGTTTGTACCGAGTAAAAACGCCGCCCATCCACTAACGCCCAGGTTTTCAGCACTGCATTTCCATCCAGATAATCAATCCGCCAGTATTGCCCGGTTGCGTCCCCGAGGTTGCGCTCAGAATGGTAGAGGAGGTCGCCGTTGATGGAGAAAGCGCCGGACTCCCGGGTCGTCTCAAAAAATTCCGCAAGCAATTCTGTGCTGTCTGCATGCAAACTCCCCTCCGGATAGTCGCAGTAACTCACCATATACATCAGGTTCTCTGCCGATTTTTCTTCTGTCGGCGGCTGATAGTAATAGGTATAGTAGGTCAGGGCCCCCACCGGCGTTTCCATGGTGTCCACCGCCAGTTGCATGGCACCGGGAGACAAGACCCGGAAGCGCCCTTCAAAAGATTTGACCTCTTCCCAGGTATCCGATTGTGCGAAGCTCAGGGAACAGAGCAAAAGTAGGGGGACAACTAATAAATTCTTCATAGACAGCTTTTCTCTTCCGCATAAAAACCCGGGGAAACCCCTATGGGTTGGCTGGGCAGGTGCAGAAAATAAAAATTTTACTTGCAAGTCAACCTTAAAGGGTTTAACTTAGTTTTGAAATTAAACTAACTATTGCCGATATGCCGAATACGCACCTCAGTCAACTTTACCGCGGCCCCTTTGGCCTTATGACCGACCTGTATCAGCTTACCATGGCCTACGGGTACTGGAAATCGGGGCTGCACAACCGACAGGCTAACTTTCATCTCTTTTACCGGAAGCCTCCCTTTCAGAATGGCTTTGCGATAAGTGCTGGCCTGGAGCTCGCTGTTGACTTTTTGCAGCAGTACCGGTTTTCCGTAGCAGACATTCAGTACCTGGGCGGGCTGAAGGGCTCGACCGGCGCCCCCCTGTTCAATGAAGCCTTTCTCAATTACCTGCAGCGCATGGAGCTTGAATTAACAGTGCACGCTATGCCCGAGGGCACTGCGGCTTTTCCCAATCAGCCGATGCTGAGGGTGGAGGGGCCCATCCTGCAGTGCCAGTTGGTAGAAACCGGCTTGCTCACCCTGATCAATTTCTCCACCCTGCTGGCGACCAAAGCTGCCCGGATTGTCGATGCGGCACAGGGCGACAGTGTGCTGGAGTTTGGGATGCGCCGTTCTCAGGGGCTGGATGGCGCGATGACGGCCGCCCGGGCCACTTACATCGGGGGCGTGCATGCGACCAGTAATGTGATGGCAGGGCGCATCTACGGCATTCCCGTTAAGGGCACACACGCCCACAGCTGGGTGATGGCTTACGAAGATGAGCTGTTGGCCTTTCAGCAATATGCCGAAGCCTTGCCCGGCAACTGCATCTTCCTGGTTGATACCTACGATACAGAAGCCGGGGTGCGGAACGCCATACGGGTAGGGCAGTGGTTGCGCGAACAGGGGCACGAAATGAACGGCATACGCCTCGACTCCGGCGACCTGACCTCCCTGAGCCGGAAAGCCCGCCAAATGTTGGATGACGCAGGTTTCACGAAGGCAGCGATCGTGGCAAGCAATGACCTGGACGAGTACCGGATTGCGCAACTGAAAAAAGAAGGCGCCAAAATTACCGTGTGGGGAGTTGGCACGCGCCTGGCTACCGGGCACGGCGACCCCGCGCTGGGGGGCGTTTACAAACTGGCAGGCATACAAAACGAGCATGGAGAATGGGAAGACCGGATCAAACGGTCGGAGGAAGCCATAAAAGCTTCTCACCCCGGACTGCTGCAAGTCTGGCGGTCCGAAAAGGACGGGCAGTATCAGGGGGATGTCCTTTATGATATCCGGCAGGGTTATGAAGGGGCAAAACTTTGGGATGAAAGCCAAAGCCGCTATCTGGAATTGGAGACCGCAAACGGGCAGGACCTGCTAGTCCCCGTACTGGACCACGGGCAATTGGTTTACGATTTTCCAAGCCTTTCCGACATACGCACCTACGCCGCAGAACAATGGCAGCAGTTTTCCGCCCGTACCGCCTATCCTTACGGTTTAAGCCCTGGTGTGCAGGAAGCAAAATCTGCCATGATGGCGGCTGTGGAATAAAAGAGTCTGTCCCCGGAAAAAGCCGGTTTTTTCGGATTGAATATTTAGCTTTGCTGCCATGAAAAACTGGACAGCAACAATCGGACTGGTACTCAAAGGTATGGCGATGGGCATGGCAGAAGTCATACCGGGCGTATCCGGTGGTACCATCGCTTTCATTACGGGCATTTACGAGCGTTTGCTTGAGACCATCAAGCATATACTTGGTCCGGAGGTCTGGCGTACCCTCGGTAAAGAAGGGCTGGCTGCAGCCTGGAGCAAAGCCAACGGGACGTTTTTGCTGACCCTGCTGGCCGGCATGGCCTTCGGGATTGTAGTAGGCGTGTTCGGCATTACCCACCTGCTGGAAAACTATCCGATACAACTCTGGGCTTTCTTCTTTGGGCTGATCATCGCCTCTGCCGTTTACATTGGGCGGCAGGTAGGCACCTGGAAGGCCACTGAAGTTGTTGGGCTGGTGGTTGGGACCACCGTCGCCTACGTCATTACCATTGCCAGCCCGGCGGAAGGCAGTACCCATCTCGGGCTGGTGTTTGTATCGGGCATGATTGCCATTTCTGCGTTGATTTTGCCGGGCATTTCCGGCAGCTTCATCCTTTTGCTGATGGGGATGTACACCATTATCATACCGACCCTGAAAGATGCGCTGAAGACACTGGCGCCGGAGAGCCTCGTTGTCCTTGGCGTGTTTGGTGCAGGCTGCCTGTTGGGCCTGGCGACTTTCTCCCGGGTGTTGTCCTGGACGTTCAAGCATTACCACAACCTGACCCTGGCCGTCCTGACTGGCTTCATGCTGGGCTCCCTCAACAAAATCTGGCCCTGGCGCAAAGCGGTACTGGGCCTTACCGAGGAGGGTGAAATGGTAGAGCTGCAGCCGGGCATGATGGTGGACAAAGTCATCAAAGAAGTCAACCTGATGCCGGGGCAGTACGCTGCGGAGGTTGGGCCTTCTTTTCTGGCAGGCGCGCTCTTTTGCATGGTGGCGGGTTTGGCGATTGTCTTTGCTTTGGACCGGATGGATCAGCGCGGGTTATAAAAAAAGATTGTTATGAAGCCATTGGACAATTACGAGCGGCTGTTTGGGTTGATTGGGTATCCGCTTTCGCACTCTTTCTCCAAAAAATACTTCTCGGAGAAGTTTGCCAAAGCCGGTATTGCAGATGCCTGCTACGAGTTGTTTCCCCTCCCTGAAATCGGAGCCCTGCCGGAGCTGCTGCAACAACATCCCAATTTAGCCGGGCTGAACGTGACCATCCCTTACAAACAAGCAGTACTGCCTTATCTGGACAAACTGTCAGAAGGGGCAGCAGCCGTTGGCGCGGTGAACACGATCCGATGCAGCGGAGATCAACTGGAGGGCTTCAATACCGATGTGGTGGGCTTTGAAACCTCCCTTTGCAGTTGGCTGGAAGCCACCCGGGGAGGCTGGTCCGGCCTGAAGGCATTGGTGCTGGGGACCGGTGGGGCAGCCAAAGCGGTAGCCTTTGTTTTGAGCCGGCTGGAAATCCCATTTCAAATGGTCTCGCGCACGCCCGGCAATGGCCGGCTAAGCTATGAGCAGGTCACCCCCGAAGTAGCAGCCATCCATGAACTGCTGATCAACACCACCCCGCTGGGAATGTCCCCCAATACCGCAAGCAAGCCCGAATTGCCCTATCACGCCCTGGGCAGCAGTCATTATTTGTACGATTTGGTCTATAATCCCGCTTCCACCGCATTCATGAAATCGGGCCTCCAACAGGGGGCAAAGGCTATGAATGGCTTGGAAATGCTGCATGGACAGGCCGAGGCCGCGTGGACAATTTGGACCGGGCCGAATATTAAAAAATGATAAATATAGCTTACCTTGGGATAGCCCTTAACCTGACCAAATTACATTCATGGAAAAGATAGGTAAACCTGTGAAGGACATAGAGAAAATGAAGAAAGCTGTTGAGGAAGTCATCAACAGCAAGGAAGAGCCCATTGTTGATTTTTCCAATACAGAGGTCGCTTTTGCAGGCAAAACCGATGAGGAACTGCGCAAGTCAGCCTGGATTTTTGGAATGATGAACCGCCACTGGCTGGTCGGCATCGGGTCCAAACTGGGGCTGGCAGCCATCAAGATGCACCTGCCCTTTGTAGAAGGCATCGTCAAGAATACCATTTATGAGCAATTCTGCGGAGGGACGACACTTTTGAACAGTCAGCCTTCTATCAACAAGCTCGCAGCCCAGAACTGCCTGACCATACTGGACTACGGGGCCGAAGCCAAAGACTCGGAAGATGAGTACAATCAGACCATGAATGAAACCATCCGCGCTATTGAGTTCGCTGCCAAAGCGGATCATGTGCCGGTGGTGAGCACCAAAGTGACTGGCATGGCCCGTTTTGGGCTGCTCAGGCAAATACAGGAGGGAGAGGCCTTTACCAAAGAGACGCGGGCAGAGTATAAAAACATCCTGAAGCGCATTGATGCGATCTGTCATATAGCCGCTCAGAAGGGCGTCAGTGTGTTTTTTGATGCGGAGGAGTCCTGGGTACAAGACCCCATCGACCACTTCGTCAATATGATGATGCGCCGTTACAACCGGGAAAAGCCGGTGGTGTACAATACCTTCCAAATGTACCGGAAGGACCGCCTGCAGTACCTGATCAGTTCCTACAATCAGGCAGAACGCAATGGCTACATTCTGGGCGCAAAGCTTGTGCGGGGGGCTTACATGGAAAAGGAAAGGGCACGTGCCCGGGAACAGGGCTATGAATCCCCCATCCACCCGACAAAAGCGGCAACGGATGATGCCTACAATACTGGCATAAAGTTTTGCATCGACAATTTTGAGCGCATTGCCTCTTGTAATGCTTCTCACAACGCAGATAGCAACCTGCTGCAGGCGGAGTTGATCCACCGCAAGGGGATTTCGCGCGATCATCCTCACCTGATGTTCTGCCAGCTCTATGGCATGAGCGACAACCTCACATTTAATCTGGCTGCCGCTGGTTTCAAAGTCGGGAAGTACCTGCCTTACGGGCCGGTTCGGGAGGTAGTGCCCTATTTGATCCGCAGAGCTGAGGAAAACTCCTCTGTCACCGGTGATATGACCCGGGAGCACCGTCTTGTTCATGAGGAAATGAAGCGTCGGGGGTTGTCTTAATTATTGTAAAACAAGCACTTACGGAAACAGAAGAAAATTATATTATAGTTTTTTAATGATCAGGCAGCAATTCATCTGGCTCAGGTGTCTTGTATCAAAGCAGGAAAAAGAGAATTATTCGGGCTGTTTTCCCAAATGATGGGATTACTGTTTATCTTTTTTTATATTTGTATCGTGTTCGCCCCCCGAATAAGTTGTCTTTATCTACCAGATGCCTAAGTACAGCTCCAACACAGCGTACTAATCAGGACCACAACCGCTTTCAGTTCGATAAACAAGACACTTGCCTATTAGCCCCGGAAGAGTTATAATCCCATGATGCATAGCATTTTATAATTGCTGGCATCCATTGCTGGCTATTGCCGGAATGAAAAACTATATTGATGCGGTGTTGTAATCTCAAAAGCC
>JANSXW010000385.1 GCA_024742755.1 bacterium
ATGACCACACAAAAGAAACCTGAAGATATGACATTGGCAGAAATCAAAGAACAAATGGCTTTGTATTGCCGACTGTATTATCATAAGAGAAAGGAAGACGACCCCGAATATATGGATACTGTAAGGGCGAGAAAAAGAATAACAGGCAAAGCATTGTATCACAAAAAGAAAGCGGAGAGAGAAGCAATGGAGAAGAAGGAAAAAGGAGAAGAAGATGAAGATAAACCAAAGTATCACCATAGCAGAAAATACAAAACAGAATATGCGATGGTTGCTGTCGCTAATTAGTTCTATTTTAGATTAATAAAATAGAATTAATTTTAAAAGTTTGATATTAATATGAAATCTTCGTTAGTTCTTTGATGTTAAGAGTATTACTTATCGCATAAATATTATTTAGACTTTTCTTTTTTTTTCATTTTTAAAGACTTTGTTTTCCAAATATTCTACACGATGGATTAGTTTTGATAAAGCATCCCAACTAATACAAGCCATTCTGTCATAACACATTGTTAAGTATTCTCCCGAATCATTTACAATATTATATTTAGGATTTGTGTATTGTTGAAAATCTTGAGCAATCCATCCTAATTCAGTGTTTCTGTTTTTTTTTGATTTTTAACAACCGTTTTAATCTTAATGTGTTTAACCATATTTATAGTGTCATCTTCTACATCTTCTATATTATCTTTCAGTCTCTTATCGCTACTTAAATTAAATCGTTAAATGATGAAAATTGAGTATCATCCAATTGTAAATATTTAGTGCCATCAATATAACTATCAATAGTTGTTGATGTTTTTAATCTTAAAACAGCATCACTATTTAAATGTCTCAAATTGATTTTATGAGCAATTCCAAAAGTCATATCGCCGTCGATAGTCCAATCGCCTCGTATTTCGCTATTACGTCCACTATTCATTTTTTTTATTATCAGCATATGTTGTAGATGATCCAACAACCAAATTAATAGAGTTTGAAGTGTTGCTATTCCTGATTATTAAATCATTTGTATCAAGATACATTTCAGCATTATTAGTTATTAGTTTTGATGTGTTGCCAAATTGAACATTGCCACTCGGTGAATTTTGTAATAATAAAGTATTTCCTGACACACACTGAACTTGGTTGACTTCAACTTTCTTACCAGAAACCATTGTTAAATCGACATTTGTATATACATAAACTAATACGTCAACTGGTTTATTGAATATGGTTTTTGATACAGCACCGTCGCACATAAAATACTGGTTAGATGCATTGCTTACAGTACCAACACTAACAGCAACAAAATTATTATGTGCCATATATAAACCTTCGGTGGTATCGGGCA
>JANSXW010000089.1 GCA_024742755.1 bacterium
CGCGTTTGGCGGGTGTTTACATCCAGACATTTATCGTCAGGGCCAAATAAGCTAAAAAAGATAACGCCAGAGCCTGCCCCGCATTTCAGCGGGGTTCATAAGTCCTTGGTTTGCAATAGGAGCAAGCTCCAAACATAGTCTGAATGCCCATGCTTTGGTGCCGGGCTCAAAAGCTGTGTGCAGCAGCCCTTTTCCGGTAATCAGAGGGGCTTAACCGGTGAGCCTTTTTGAAAGCCGCACTAAAGTGGGATAAATCCTGGAAGCCACATTCAAAAGCAATTTGAGTGACTGGCAGCCCGGTATGTTCCAGCAGATGCGCACCGTGTTGAAGGCGGCGTTCATGCAGCCACTGACCAGGCGGTTGGGCATAGGCTGCTTTGAAGTCCCGTTTAAACGCTGAAAGGCTGCGTTGGGCCAATTGGGCAAATGCAGGCAGTGGCAAATTGAGCATAAAGTTCTGCTCCATTACGGAAGCAATGGTGGGCTTGCTCTGAAGCAGTCCGTTCAGGAATAGAGCAAAGCTGGCGTTTTCAGGTTCAGCAATCAGGTTGAGCAGCAGTTCTTCCAGCTTGAGGGTAAGCCCCCGGCGGCGGGCTTCGTTGAGCGGCGTGTTGAAATAAGGCAGTACCGCATGGTAAAACTGGCTTACCGGTTCTGTGATATGCAACCGGATCGCCGGCGCCTGACTGGCCCGGTTGGGGCTGGGCAGCAAATCGGCGTGCCGGCGGGCAAACTGCTCCAAAAAAGGCTCATCCAGAAAGAAAAGGACACTTTGGAATACGCCCTGATCAATAGGTATTTCAGACATCAGATAGCTGCCCTTGCGCAGGAACAGGGCTTCATCCGCCGCCATCTGGAATTTGGCGCCTCCTGCTTCAATGACCTTCTCACCCTGCAACACGAAAACGATTAAGTGCTGAGCAGACCATACCCTCGTTCGGTTGGTACGCTCATAAGACCGGTACTCGACAAACCGGAATCCCTCCTCTACTTCTATTTTTGGAAAAGTGTCAGCGTACGCGAAGTATTGGTCTAACTGTGTTACACTCATGGTGCCCATTTTGTATGAAAAATGCCTTCCCGGTCCGTTCGCTCGTAAGTGTGCGATCCGAAAAAGTCGCGCTGTGCCTGTACCAGGTTAAGCGGCAGGCGCTCATCCCGGTAAGCATCAAAGTAATGTAGGGTGGAGGATAAGGCAAGCGTAGGGATGCCAAACTGTGCAGCTGTCTGAATGACGCTCCTCGCACCACGTTGCCCGTATAGCAAAGAACTTTGGAACAGTGGCGACCGCACCAGGTTGTTCAGCTCCGGCTCCTGCTCATACGCCTGACGCATGTCCTCCAGGATTTCTGCCCGGATAATGCATCCGCCCCGCCAGATTTTGGCGATCGTTTCGAGGTTGAGGTTGAAACCGTACTCCCGGGAGGCTTCCGCCAACAGGTGCATGCCCTGTGCGTAGGTGATCATAAAGGCAAAATGTAAGGCCTCACCGACCTGACTGACCAATTGTGCCTGATCCACAGCCGGGTAGCTTTCAATTGACCGGCTGTAGTGCGGGGCCGTTGCCGCCCGTTCTGCCTTGAATGCCGATAGTCCGCGCATGGTCACTGCCGCATCAATGGTAGGCACCGGAATGCCAAGGTCCATGGCGTTCTGGGAGGTCCATTTGCCGGTACCTTTCTGCTTGGCTTTGTCCAGGATTTTATCCACCAGCCAGCCTTCGCCCTGATCATCGGGTTGAGCAAAAATCTTACTGGTGATTTCCACCAGGAAAGACTCCAGTGCACCCTCGTTCCACTTTTTGAAGGTTTCATGCAGAGCCGGGTTATCCAGCTTTCCGGCGTTTTTGAGGATGTCATAGGCTTCCGCCAATAGTTGCATCAGCCCGTATTCTATGCCGTTGTGCACCATTTTGACGTAGTGCCCGGCAGCACCGTTGCCCAGGTGCGCCACACAAGGCTCGCCTTTAGCTTTGGCTGCCACCGCCTCCAAAATCGGAGCCACCAACTGATAGGCTTCCGGGTCTCCGCCCGGCATAATGCTTGGCCCGCGCCTTGCCCCCTCTGCACCACCGGAAACTCCCATGCCCATAAAACGGATGCCTTTGGCCTTGAGCTGTTCGAAGCGGCGGTCGGTATCCGGGAAGTAGGAATTCCCCCCGTCGATGATCAGGTCCTGTTCATCAAGGTGGGGGAGGAGCGTTTCGATGACGCTGTCCACAGCTTTACCAGCCGGGACCAGCAGCATGATTTTGCGCGGTTGAGCGAGTGCCTTTACGAACGTGGCAGTGTCCGTAGTGCTCATCACAGGCTTGCCTTCCCCCTCTTTTTCCAGTGCAGCCGCTTTTTCAGCATCGAGGTCCAGCCCGGCAGCCGAAAAGCCGTTATCCAGCACATTGAGGATGAAGTTGCGGCCCATCACACCCAGGCCAATCATGCCGAAGTCGTATCCTTTATTGTTCATTGTTGGCGTTTTCGATTTGTTGAAGTTTATGCAAGCGGCGGTCATGGCGCGCTTCGCCGCTGTACTGTGCTTTCGCGAAAGCAAAGACCAGTTCCCGGGCCAGTTCAGGGCCAATGACCCTTCCGCCCAGGCAAAGCAGGTTCATATCATCGTGTTCTACTCCCTGTCGGGCTGAGTACGTTTCGGTGATGAGGGCGGCACGGACCCCTTTGGTTTTATTGGCGACAATTGCTGCGCCCACGCCACTGCCACATACGGCTATGCCACGGTCTACTTTGCCCGCAGCCACGGCTTTAGCCAGTGGGTGCACCAGATCCGGATAGTCGTCCCGGGCATCGTAGGCATGTGCCCCAAGGTCGGTGATCTCGAAGCCCGCTTCGCGCAGCCATTCGGCAATTTGGTTTTTAAGGTCGAAGCCACCGTGGTCGGCAGCAAGTCCAATCTTCATAGGTAATTCATCTCTGTATTAGAACTTTAGTGGCGGTCCAGCCTTTTGTTTAAACAGGGCTGTGCATTCCTGGTTGCATGGCACTGCTCGAATTCATTAAAAAATAACCCAATGGACCCACAGGTTTTTGTGATTTTCGGTGCTTCCGGCGACCTGGCCAAGCGCAAATTGCTCCCGGCTATTTACGAGCTTTATTGCAGCGATCTGCTCCCGGAGTCGTTCGCTGTGCTGGGCGTCAGCCGGACGGATTACAGCGATGACGCCTTTCGGCAGGAGGTTTTTACGGACAACGAGTTTATCGAGGACAGCAAGAAGCAAGACTTCGCCCAAAAATTGTTTTACGAACCCATTGATACCCTCGAAGCCAGGGATTACCCTAAGGTGCGCGAACGCCTGGAGAAGATCGACGAGCAAATGGGCACATCGGGCAACTATGTCTTTTACTTATCGGTACCCCCCCGGCTGTACACCGAAATCCCCAAGTACCTGGCTCAGGAAGACCTGAACAAAAAGGAGGGCAGCTTCCGGCGGCTGATCATTGAAAAACCTTTTGGTTATGATATGGAGTCTGCCCAAAGCCTGAATAAAAGCCTGCAGCAGTACTTTGACGAAGATCAGATTTACCGCATTGACCACTACCTGGGCAAAGAGACCGTGCAAAACCTCTTGGTGACGCGCTTTGCCAATGGGATATTCGAACCGCTCTGGAACCGCAATTACATTCATCATATCGAAATCACCTCCGCTGAAAAAATCGGCGTGGGCGACCGGGGCGGCTACTATGACTCCTCCGGTGCGCTGCGGGATATGGTCCAAAACCACCTGCTGCAAATCGTGGCGCACGTGGCTATGGAGCCGCCCATCAATGCAGATGCCGGGTCAATCCGCAGTGAGAAGCTCAAGCTTTTCAAAGCCTTGCGCCCCATCGCAGAGTCGGAGGTGGAGCAGTATGCCATTCGGGGGCAGTACATCGGTGCGGATATTGGCGGGAAGCACATCAAAGGCTACCGGGAAGAAAAAGGCGTGGGGGATGACTCCATGACAGAGACCTACGTAGCCCTGAAGTTCTTTATTGACAACTGGCGCTGGGCAGGCGTGCCTTTCTACATCCGCACCGGCAAGCACCTGCCTACCAAAGCCACCGAGGTAGTGGTGTATTTTAAATCGCCTCCCCATCATTTGTTCCGCAGCAATGAAGAAATGATGAACATGAACAATCAGCTGATCATGCGCATTCAGCCGGACGAGGGGTTGCTGCTGCAGTTTGGCATGAAAGTGCCTGGTGCGGGCTTCAACGTAAAGAATGTGGAGATGGACTTCCACTATTCCGACCTGACCGATGCGCACGTGCCCGAAGCCTATGAACGCCTGATCCTGGATGCCATGAAGGGAGACGCGACCCTCTATGCCCGCGGCGACAGTGTGGAGGAAGCCTGGCGCTTTGTGGACCCGATCCTGAACGCCTGGAAGAACAATCCGGACATCAAGTTATACGGCTATCCGGCCGGCACCTGGGGGCCCGATGTGGCAGACAACCTCATCGAAGGCGATCGGGTAAGCTGGCGAAATCCCTGCCGGAACTTGACAGACTCCCGGAATTTTTGCGAACTTTAGCTGCACACAAAAACCTGAAGCCATATGCACATCCACATTGCAGACACCCCCGGGCAGGTGGCCCGTGACTTTGCTGAGTTTTTTGAGAAATGGCTGTCCGGAAAAGATGGGCAGGTGAACATCGCCCTTTCGGGAGGGAGCACCCCCGCTGTTTTGTTCCGGCTCTGGACGGAGGAATATCAGGACCGGATAGACTGGGAGCAAGTCCACTTTTTTTGGGGTGATGAACGATGCGTGCCCCCGGATGATGCCGAAAGCAATTTTAAAATGGCAGACGACCTGTTCCTGACACCGGTGGGCGTGCCGTCCTGCAACGTTCACCGTTTGCGCGGGGAGTTGCCGGCCGAGGCCGAAGCGGGCCGTTACGGAGAGGAGATCAAGGAATGCCTGCCTATGCAGGATGGCTGGCCGGTGTTCGACCTTATCATGCTGGGCATGGGCGGAGATGGCCATACTGCATCCATTTTCCCCCATCAGATGGAATTGCTGAGAGCAGAAGAGGTTTGTGCTTTGGCGCAACACCCGGTAAGTGGTCAGGAGCGGGTAACGCTAACCGGCCACGTGCTGAATAATGCCCGGGAAGTCGCCTTCCTGGTCACCGGGCAAAGCAAGGCGGAAAAAGTTTCTGCTATCCTTAACAAGGCATCCGGAGCGGCTGATTACCCCGCAGCGCATGTACAGCCCACAAACGGGCAGCTGCACTGGTTTATGGACCAGAAAGCGGCAAAAGGCGTGGATGAGAAGGCCTGACCGCTTGAACTGGTGCAGCCGCCGGAAGTTCGGTCAGGCAGCGGGGATTTAGCCTATAGAGCCTCTTTCCGGGCCTGACTGTCCATCAGAGCCTGCTCCGGTTAGAAAACAACATATCCTAAATGGAGGAACCTGATTTCGAATTATTAAGCGATTACTATTCCATGCTGGAACGGCAGGGACCCGGCAGCCCGGAAACGACCCTAAAGGCCCTCAGCTTTGTAGAGGGTCATGACTCAATCGTACGGATAGCCGATATCGGGTGCGGCACCGGAGCCCACACCTTGTTGCTGGCGGAGCACCTCCCCGGCAGTCAGGTCACTGCGCTGGACTTCCTCCCTGCCTTCATAGACCAACTCAGCGCCAATGCTGCGCAGGCTGGGCTGCAAGACCGGGTGAAGGGCATTACCGGCAACATGGAGGCCCTGCCCTTTGAGCCTGACAGCCTGGACCTGATCTGGTCCGAAGGCGCCATTTACAACATTGGCTTTGAGCGTGGTATCCGGGAATGGCGGCCACTGCTCAGGGCGGGTGGTTACCTGGCGGTATCAGAGATCACCTGGCTCACGCAGGAGCGCCCCGCCGGGCTGCAGGATTACTGGGCTGCTGCTTACCCGGAGATCAACACCGCTTCCGTTAAAATTGCTCAGATGGAAGCCGCAGGTTATACGCCCAAGGCTGCTTTTGTCCTCCCGGAAAATTGCTGGACCGATCATTACTACAGTCCGCAGGTGGCGGTACGGGAAGCCTTCCTGGAGAAGCACCCCGGCAATCCTGCCGTGAAAGCCTTTATTGAAAACGACCGGGCAGAAGCTGATTTGTACGAGCGGTTTAAGCCTTACTATGGTTACGTGTTTTACATTGGTCAAAAGGTATAGGCTGGCAGGACTGCTCCACAGGCAGGCTTTTAATCACCAAAAAATGGACAAAAACGCAAATATCAGAGCATTGGCTGCAAAAACAAGAAGCGTGTACGAGCAGTACGGTTTGCAGTACGACGCTGAGCGCAGCCGGTTGCTGTTTGAAAAGAAATGGCTCCGCCGGTTTGAGGATTTGTTGCCCGCATCAGCCGCTATCCTTGATGTCGGTTGCGGGGGAGGGGAGCCGATCGGGCGTTATTTAATAGCGCAGGGTTATGAGGTCACCGGCATCGACTTCGCAGCGCCGATGGTTGAGCTGGCTAAAGCGCGCTTCCCCGGCAGCACCTGGCTGCGGATGGACATGCGGGCATTGGATTTGCCCCAATCCTTTCAGGGCATCATCAGCTGGCATAGCTTTTTCCACCTGACGCCCGCTGAGCAACGGGCCACTTTGGCCGGGTTTGCCCAACATTTACTTCCGGGAGGCCTGCTCTTGCTCACGGTGGGCCCTGATGCAGGGGAAGTTACCGGGCACGTGGGCGGGCAGCCGGTCTACCACAGCAGTCTTTCGCCGGCCGCTTATCAGGAGGTACTCAATAGCCTGGGCATGACGGTCCTTGACTTCGTACCCGAAGATCCGGAATGTGATTTTGCTTCGGTTTTGCTTTCGCGGAAAATGGGATAGGGTGGCTATTCATTTTTTGTCCCTTTACCCCTTTTCTCTATTTTTTTCACTTTCTTATCCTTTACACTATTAAGTAGCTCTTGTGCCTTTTCTTCGCTTATTGTACCAATTTCTTTAATAATTTTATTTGGAGTGTTCGACAGCCCAAAGCAGGTGTCTTCGTCAACCTCCACTCCTTTGATCCCATCTTGCGATAAAGGATGCATGTTCTTTCGCTTTTTTGAATGAGAGACTCCAAAAAAGAACCTTCCACCATCTTTAGATTCAACGACGATCACAGGTCGGGTTTTACCCCACAAAAAAACAAGTACGATTATATCCCTCCAACAGCGATTCCTCCCATCATCACTGGAGATACTATAGCGGAAAGCAGGGTTTCAAGAACAGCAGTCATATCAAATCATACTTGAAAATCATCTTATCGAACAGAACTTTTTCGCCGCTTTCATCAATGATATAGCGTTCATCATTGACCTCATCATTAAAAACGCGATAAATATTACCTTCAATAACTGAATCTAAGAATCAAAACAGCCGACCTCCCCCACAGGGAAGCCGGCTGTTCCAATCTCTTCAATGCTGAAGCAGTCTTTACATCGCGCGCAGTGCCTTCACCAGGTAGGTGAGGGAAAAGGGCAGCGCGACCCAAAACCACTCATTCATGAAAATCAGCATGAGGATGACGACAGCAGTGGACACTAAAAAAAGGATCCAATCCATTGCCGTTGATTTATTTTCTGCATTCGCTTCCATATCTCGGTTGTTGATTCTGTTATTGATTGCCGTCAGGTGGCCGCTGCCATCCCGTTCGGAGCCAAAAATAAGAAGTATTCCCAAATTGCCCAAGGTATCGGGCAATTCCTGTAGCCGAACATGGGCTCTGACCGGTACGTTTTGACAGAAAACCGAAGAATGAAATACTGTTGCACCGTTTTGACCGCGCTCTTCCTGTCCTCTTCTTTTCTGTACAGCCAGGAGGAACCGCCATTGCCGGGCGTTTTCTACCTTGAAATCCGGCAGACAGTGGAGCCGGAGGAATTTCCTCAAAGGCAGTTGCGGGTATACCGTATGCAGGGAGAGGCCCTGACCATTCTCATTGAAGGGTTTGATGACCCGGAAGCAGAGGTGTCTGTCAATCAGGTGCTATCCAAAACATGCTACAATGAGATCGTAGAGGAAGCGGAGCGCAACCGGCTGATGGCGGTGGGTACAGACTGCGTAGCGTACACGCCTGTCGCCCGCCCTACACTCAAAACAGAACTGAAAATCCAGTACAAAGGGGAAACAAAAGTCTGTTATTCTTTTGATAAGCCGTTTGTGCCGGCCCTCCAGCAGGTATTGCAAAAGCTCAATAACTGCATTCCACACCAGGACCATAAAGTGATCCTGCCTCAGCGCTCGCCAAAAATTGATTAAACAAACGCCCTGTAGTTAAAGACGGTTTCAAAGCCCTTGATCTTGAAATACTGCTGTACGGCCTGCGCGGGCTTTTCGCTGATGGCCATCACGAAGTCGCCTCCCCATGCCCCAAGCGACTTGACGACGCCCGGGAAATTTGGAAAGTGCTTTTCCTTCACCGTGGGCAAGCCTAAGGTTTTGGAAAGCAAAGCTTCGTGTTCTTCCAGTACCAGGGTGGCTTCGGTAGCGGTGCGTGCCTGCAGGAAGAGGAGGGTCAGTTCCGAAAGGCGGCCGCGCAGCTTTTCGGTGCCGCTGCCCCGGCTGCGGTACCGGGCAATGCCCGCCCGGCTGTCTTGTTTGCGGCCGAGAAAGGCAAAAGAGATGTGTTCCGAAAAAGTGGGTTGGTAGGGCACTTCAACATAAGAGGGCTGCCCCTGCCGCCGCTGAAAAAGCACCGGGTGCTGACTATTGGCGCAGGCGATGTCGTAGCCCGATCCGCCGAAGGTGTCTTCCAGCAGCTGGAAAGGGTCGACGCCAGCCCAGCGGGCAATCCCGGCAATCAGGGTGGAACTGCTGCCGAGGCCCCATTCGCGGGGAAATTCCAGCTGCGTCTCGAAGGCAAGATAAGGTTGGTTGCTCCAAAAGCCGGACCGTTGCTTTTCGATGCCCTGAAAGATGGTCTCCAGCCGCTTGCCGGCCTGCAAGTCATTGGCCTGCAGGAGCATCCCGCCGGCAGCGAATTTGCCTTCAAACCAGGTGGTGCCATCCATTAACCGGCTTTGCCAGCTGTGGTGCGCGGCTTGTGGTGCGGTTCTTACGCGGAGCCACTGCCCGCGCTGTAGTGGCAGGCCGAGCGCCAGTGCACCGTCGAGTACGGCATATTCGCTGGTCAGCAGCACTTTGCCGTTGGTGTGAATCGCTTGTTCGATGGTCGTTAGGTTTTGCTATTTCTTCAAAAAGTGTTCAGGCACCAGCCGGTTGTTGCGGCTTTGCTTGATGTAATCGCGCACGGCGGTGAAGGACACTACCTTGTCGGCAAAGAATGCCGTAGCCTGCTCCTGCTCCTCCGGCGTAGCTTTGAGGTGGTTGAGAATGTTGAGCAGGTGCATCTTCATGTGCCCCTTCTGAATACCCGTGGTGACGAGAGAACGCACGGCCGCAAAGTTTTGTGCGAGCCCGGTCGTGGCAATGATCATCATTAGGGTTTCCGCACTCGGGTGGCCCAGCATTTCCAACGATAGGCGGGCGATAGGGTGGAGGCGGGTCAATCCGCCAACGGTGCCGACCGCAAGGGGCAGGTCCATCCAGAATTTGAATACGCCGTCCTTGACCGTGCAGCTGCTGAGGCTGCGGTAACGGCCGTCCCGCGCGGCATAGGCATGGCCGCAGGCCTCGATGGCCCGGAAGTCATTGGCGGTAGCCAGTACCACGGCATCAATACCGTTGAAGATTCCTTTGTTGTGGGTCGTGGCCCGGTACGGGTCGATCTGAGCAATGCGGATGGCTTTGGCAAACTTTTCCGCAAAGGTGGCGGCATCCATGTTTTGGCCGGCGGCATCAAGGGCTTCCACCGGGCATTCCACCCAGGTGCGGACCACGCATTCGGGGGTATAGTTGGAGAGGATGGCCATGATGATGTCCAGGGTGGCATCTTCCCGGCGAAGGGCTTCGTGGGTGGAGGCCAGTTGCTGCAGGCTCATGCCAAATTCTTCCAGCACAGAATTGATGAAGTTGGCGCCCATGGAGTCACAGGTTTCAAAAGTCACGCGCAGTTGATAGTAGCCAGGCTCTTCGGCGGTGAGGTCTACCAGCTCAATATCCTGGATGCCGCCTCCCCGCTTCTCCATGTTGGCGGTAATGTGGCGGGTATCTTCCCGGAGTTGCTGCTCGATATGGGGCATGGCTGCTTTAAGGGCGGCTCCATCGCCGGTCCAGCTGAAGTGTACCTGCCCGACTTTACGGGTAGACAGGACTTCGGCATGGAAGCCTCCCCGCCTGGACCAGAACTTGGCAGCACTGGACGCGGCGGCGACTACTGAACTTTCTTCAATCACCATCGGCACCGCGTATGCCTCGCCGTTGATGATAAAGTTGGGGGCGATGCCAAAGGGAAGGAAGTGATTGCTGACGGTATTTTCACTAAAGCCATCAAAAACGCGCTGCTGCTCCGCATCTGCATGCCAAAAGCTCTTGAACTCCTCAATGGTTTCCTGTGGGTTTTCGAAAAACTGCGCTGCAATCCAGTTCAGTTTTTCTTCTTTGGACAGGCGTGAAAAACCTGAAATCGTCTTATCCTGCATGTTTATAGGTTAAAGTAGCGATGCGTACCGTACACCGCTTTATTCGCTGTTTTATCTTACCCGGAGAAACGCGTTGGCTAACTCAAGGCCTTCTATTTGGGCGGACACGTAGGCCTGAAGTTCTTCATAGCTGCCACGGGCGTGCCGCAGGAAGCCCGAAGCCTGCCCGTATATAGAAGGTGCATTGAGCTTTTGAGTCAAATAATAACCGTCGAGAAAAGTCCGGACGCCCCCTGAGATGATGAATTGCCGGCAGATGGCTTTGTCGCCGAGTTCTTCAAGTAACTGATTGGCCATGAGCGTCATTTCGGCAGCGCTGTGCCCCACATGAGCCAGTTGTTCGTAAATGGCGGCTTTGGCCTCATCGCCCCGGAGCATTTCCAGCCTGGCAAAGTTGGTGCCGCCGTTTGCGGCAAAGTCTATGGCAGCAAGAGGGAGTTGCAGGAGCGCCCGCAGGCTTCCTATGCCCATGCCTTGCCCTACTTCCTTCACAATGATGGGGAAGTCGGCTTTTTCCAGTACCATTTCAATGACCTGAAGGGAGCTGCGCACAAAGCGGTCGCCCTCCGGCTGCAGCCATTCCTGTAAAGGGTTGACGTGGATAATAAGCCCATCGGCCTGTAGTTTATCCGTTAGTTCCCGCACCCGGTACAACTCTCCGCGGTCAATGAGTTCTTCCAGCTGAGCAACGCCCAGATTGGCAAACAGCGGAAGGTCATCCCCGATTTCTTTGCGCACATCGAAGTCGGGCAGGCTGTCGTTGCTGTAGAGCAATGGCCGGCAGGAGCCCAGCCCCATGCCCATGCCAAACTCCTTGCAGGCCCGGGCCAGGTTGTGGTTGATGGTGTTGGCCCATTCCGTTCCTCCGGTCATGCTCGACACCCACACCGGCGCGCGCATGGTTTTGCCCAGGAACAGAAAGCTTTTCAGGCTGCCCCGTTCCGGATGGCCGGACAGGAGGGGTTCGTAGTAGAAACGCTGGTCGAGGGTACCGCTTTCCACCTGGGAGCGGAACGCTAGTTCAATATGGTCACGCTTTCTGGATGAAGCCGTGGGGTCTTCCTTGGGAGATAATGTGTCCACATCTAATGGTTTGCTCGTAAAGGTCATAAAAATAGTGGTTTTGTCCAGCAAAATTTAGCATTAGGTTTACCGGCATGTCGGTGCGGGCTTCGGAACGATGAAACAACAGCCCCTCTAAATGGTTGCCGCATGTACCTGGTTTGTAGGTGCTCAGGCAGAGGGTGGATATTTTTCTTCCGGGTCAGGAAACTTTTTTTTTCCGATCTCAGTTGATGGTCCTGTGAAGGGTAAAATGCAGCACAAACAGTGGCGCTGCAGCTTCTTAGCTTCGGTCAGCATCGTACGGATTTACAATCCCCGGGAATTTGCTGATTGCCCAAAAATGCTATCTTTATGGTACAGACGAAGGAAATAACAACGATGAGCAGTTCGAACAGCAACGTTTTCGAGGAAGAATTTCTGCCTCAAATTGATGCCCTGTACACCTTCGCGTACCACCTGACTTATAATGAGGAGGACGCCAACGATCTCGTACAGGAGACTTACCTCAAAGCTTTTCGTTTTATCGATAGCTACAACGCCGGCACCAACGCCAAGGCATGGCTGTTCCGAATCCTCAAGAATGCTTTCATCAATCAGTACCGGAAAAAGAGCAAGCAACCTACTCAGGTTGACTATGAGGAGATCATCAACTACCACGATGAAGAAGAGTCGAGCCTGACGTCCTATCACGACCTTAGGGAAGAGATGTTTCAGGGCATGATGGGCGACGAGGTGACCAATGCGATTAATGCATTGCCGGTCGATTTCCGTGTGGTGATTCTGCTGTGTGATGTGGAAGGGTTCACGTATGAAGAGATTTCCAAAATTGTGGATATCCCTATCGGTACGGTTCGCTCCCGCCTGCACCGGGCCAGAAATATGCTAAAAGAACAATTGAAAACTTACGCGGCGTCTTTGGGCTACAAAGACAAGCGCAAATAATTCGTTAACCTACTACTCAAAGTAGTCCGATGGTGGAGCCTGCTGTGCATGGCACTCAGGCTTCATTGCCGGCTACCCTTAAACGCAAAGAGATGCAACGCCTTATCCACAAACACCGATTTTCAGATACACTGCCGTGCCCGCATCCGGTGCATACGGATGGTGTGACGGTGCCACCCTGGCGGGGCCTCTGTTTTACGTTGACCGGGCGGACTACCCAACAGTAAAAAACGTATCACAATGAGAGATCAGAACTATCAGGAACTCGTCAGAAAAGTCACGATGTATCTCGACAACGAACTCAGTGAAAGCGACGAACGAGAACTGCTGATTGAAATCAAATCCAACCCCGCCTACCTGAAAGTCCTCAGTCAGGAAAAATCCTTCCGGGAGTTTATTAAGAGCAAGATCCACCGCCGAAAACCTTCCCCTGCGCTCATTCAGTCCATTAAAGATAAGATTAGAGTTACTACAGCTTAGCCTGTTGTACGATTCAAGATACTCTGGCTTAACAGCCCAACAGCTGCTGTCTGATTAGTGAGAGCAGCTGTTTTTTTTATAGAGGTTATGAACACAAATTTTGTATGCCCCTGAATAATCTTTTCCGCCAGCTCTGCATCACGTCCTCACCTTCGTAGCTTAGGCTACGAGGTTCCGGGCGCTCTTTGATCTGACGAAAAATCTTGATTAATTGTCTATACAAAACCCGTATTCATAACCTCTAATGCCAGTACCCTTCTGATTTCAGGGCAACAGCCCGGTTGTACAGCTCAATATCTGCCTGATTGAGCGCTGCAATGCGTTGGCGTATGGCCTTGTCTGTTTCATCCGTGGAAGGCGTCGGGTTCTTTTTGATATGGAAGGCTGTTTCCGGGAGTTCCCACGACAGCTTTTTGCTAAGGAGCCTGACATCCTGCCCGAACTGTTCCTGCAGCCCCAGGAAAAAGAGGCCGGTCAGTTCCAGCCCGTCCAGAAAACGCGCCATCACATTTCGCCTTTCCTCCAGCTCAATAAAGGTTTCCAGGTCGTAATGGTGGCGTACGGTTTTGCCGGCTTTGAGCCGCTCTGACTTCATTTTTCGGTAATAACGAAAGTTGGACAGGACCCGCTCTACCGGATCGCGCATGAACGTGATGAATTTGGCTTCAGAATGGTGGTAGGGGGCAAGGAAGGCACGGTAGGGAAGGTGCCCGTGCAAGATCTTGTATTGCTGCGGGTTTAGGTTGCCGATGCTTTGCTGCTCTCGCTTCAGCCACCCTCTGTTGACGTGCAAAACTTGTTCTTTTCCGTAGGCAAGTTCCAGTAATTGCAGCAGGGTCTGCCCGGCTGTCTTTGGAATATGTATGGAGAGGATTAACGGTTGAGCTCCTTTAATTGCCGGCATCATCAGTATTTAATGACCTCATAATTGTCCCACCGCGTTGGATTACCATAGCATTCCAGCGGGCAGGATTTACATAACAAGTTCAAAAATAGCACTTTCAATATCCACTAAAAGTCTGTGCCAATGGAAAGGTAGAACATAGGGTCCTGAACCACCCGGGTCTCAATGCCCCAGGCATAATCCACCCGTACGAAGTAGCCAAAAAGCATCGCTCTCACCCCTGCGCCATAACCTGCCACGATAGGGTCCCGGAAATAATTGACCCTCACGGAGACCAGGCCGCTGTTGTCTACCACTGAAGTATTCAGAGGATTTTCCTCGCTGTAGGGGTCATTGCCTTCCCAGGCGGTACCTACATCAAAGAAACCGACCAGCTGGAAGTTGCGGAAGAACTGGGAGCGTACCCGCTTCGAGAAATATTTGAAGATGGGCATCCGCAGTTCGATATTGGACAGCAGGTAGGAGCTGCCGTTCCGGATGTTGAGGTCAAAACCCCGCATATTGGTAGCCAGCGCCTGAAAGGCGATATCCTGACCAGAAGCCGGAATGGGAATCTCGTTGTTGAAGCTGTTGAACAGCCAGTTGTCTACCCCACCCAGGAAGTAGATCATGCGCTCTGAGCCAAATGAAGTGGCGCCGGCAGCCCGCAGCGCGATCACGGAATGCTTCAGGAACCGCTGATAGTGGCGGGCATCAAAGCCGACAATACCCATAGCCCCGCGCGCGAGGTCAAAGGAAACCCCATCGGTAAAGCCCAGGTCGAATTTCTTCACACCCTCTACGTAAATCTTATAGCGGGAGCCATTCTTGATATTGAGGGCCACATCCAGGGTATTGTCAAATACATACTCCAGCCTCAGGCCCGCCCGCTGTTCGCTGGTTGTCGGCACTTGCAGGGAACTACGCTCCGTAGCGAGTTGCGTGACCCGGTCTCTGCGCAGGGTACCCGTTGCCCGCAGGCTGCGGAAAATGTCCAGCGGATAGCGCACGCCATACTGGCCAAGCAGGATATTCACTTCCCGGCGGCTGGGCACAAAGGATAGGCTTTCCGATGAGAATTGCTGGTTGCGCCGGTAAATGGCATATTCCCGGTCCAGGCGGCGTTTCTTGTCTTTGAAGGTGACGAAGTATTCGGTACCGTTAAAGGTGGTCGGCACCCGCACGCCGCCTTCAAACTCGTAATCTTCGAACAGATCCTTGAAGTTCGCTTTTAGCAAAATGCCGGGATTGGGCAGGTTGAAGCCATCCGGGTTGGCGGCAAAGCTGTTGAGCCCATCAAAAAGCAGGCTGTTGTCCAGTTGGGTGGTCACAAAGTCAGTCCTGAATTCCAGGCGGTAAGGGATGATTTTTGAAGACCGGAATTCGTAAGGCTTTTTCGTGCGCAGCCCCGGGCGGTTCATGACATCGGAAAGCTGACGGTCATTGGTAATAATCCGGACCTGTTCCGGTTCATTTTCATTATCGGGCTCCTGAACGATAATAACGGTGGGCTCGCTCTCTTCGTCATCAAACTCACTTTGGAAAAGGTAGTTGTCAATGTCTACCTTTCCTGTATCTCTCCGGCTTTCGTCCACCCGGACCGTATCCACACTGACCCTATCCGACTCGGTCAGAATGGACATGACAGGTGCCTGTCTTGAGGAAGGGGGCGCTTTTTGCTTTTGCTCCGGTTGGACCACCGTGGCTTTTTTTACCTCAGCAGACCGCTGTTGCTGGAATCCGGTTTCCATAGCGTTACTGATAGCATCTGTGGGGGCAGGCTGAAAGAGGTGCAGTTGATGTTGCCCATTTTCAAGGACCAGCTGAACGGCGCGGTTAGCCCTGCGGGCATTATTCTGCCGCAGGATGTTGCGGTGGTAGTTCGTATTAGGTTGGGTCACGGCCCGCTTTTTGATAACAGGCTCTATGATGATGGTATCGATCAGGGTGCTGTCCAGGCTAGTCATCGTGGAATCGGCATGCAGCCTTATTTCAGAGCCATCCTCCAGCTGAATCAGCTGATCATAGTGGTGGATGTATTCCTCCAGGTAACCGGAAGCCCGGTTGTAGATACCTGAGGCATCGCTGAGGTAGGAAAACCAGGTGGTGTCTACAGCCATCGGCTCGCGCTCATTGGCATAGGGCGTGTTGGTTATCCGGACCAGTTCCTCTGAGCGGTCCTCCAGATCGTAATAAAAGAGGTCAAAATCATCAATGGGCAGTATGCTGTCCAGCTTTTCCTGCTTCAGCAGCGTGTCCTGCCGATTGGAGGCGAAAAGGATACCGCGGCGGTTATCAATCTCTACGTAAGTGGCATCGAGGTCATCCCAAAAGTCATTGGTGATGCGTTGAGTCTGCCGGGTATTGGTGTAGTAGAGGAAGATATCAGAATGCCCCCGCACAGTAGCCGAAAAGACCATCGTGATGGGGTTCGCATAGGACATGCTGTATACCCGCTGATATTCGGAAGACAGCGGCTCTTCGGTATGCTTGCCGGTGCGGACATTATAGATGCGGAGGTAGGCGACATCTCTTTTCTCGTAGAGAATCGCAATCTCCTGCCCGTTTGGGTTCCAGTCGATGATGGGATAGTTGTAATCTGTAGCCTGAAAAGCATTGCGAAAACCACCTTTGAAGATGCGGTCCGAACTGCCCTTGGCTATATCATACAGGTAAATCTGATGCTTCCCAATCTCATTAATGATGTAAGCCACCTGCCGGCCATCCGGGCTGATCTTGGCCCGCGTAACGGGGAGGTTGCGCTTGTTTTTTATCGCCAGAGGCGCAGAGGAAAGCGTGTCCCGGCGCTGTTCTTCCACCGAGTAACGGTCTTTGTAGAAAACGGCCCAGTCCAGCCCCACCCGCTCGTACGGCATGCCCAGGACATAAAGAAAGCCATTCTCAATACTCCGGTTGATCCGGGTGAGGTAGAGCAGGTTAGACACCTGAGATTTCCCGTATTGCTGGCCAATAAAATGCCAAAGCGAATGCCCGGCAAGCTTGGGGTCCCGTTCGGCGAGCAGTTCAAAACCTTCGAACTCGTCTGAAAGAATGTAGTCGCGCAGTTGGTTGTCTAAATCCGTATTCCAGCGCTCGCCTACGTAGCCCACCAGGCCCTCCTTAAACCAGACCGGGAGGTTCATCATCACGGCGTTCTGAACAATCTCCTGTATGTTGGAGCCAAAAAGCATGGCATTCAGGTACACGCTTGCAATGCCTTCCCGGACCTGTTTGCGCAAATTGCGGTGGTTGCCGTCGAAATAGACGAAAACTTTGTTGCCCACGATCTTCGTCTGCCCTGCATTATTGACAAAAGTGTCTTCGCTGCCGATGTTGCTTTGTTTGACATCGGTCAGGTCCGTATATACGATAATCTGGATTTTTTCATTGATGCGGTGCTCCAGGACGTTTTGTATTTCCTGGAAGTCGTACTCTGCGAGTTGAACGACCGCCTGCCCGATATACCGCCCTTCGCCGTACCAGTAGGTTACGAAGTTGTCACTTTCATACTGTGACCACTCTGCAAAGTCGTCATGGTATTGCACGCGGTTTTTCCCAAACTCCACCTGTATGCCCTGAGCGGTAACAACGGTGGCTGATAGCAGCAGACTAAGCAGTGGAAGTAGGTATGTTCGCATAAGGAAGTTTCGATTTGGGCGCATCGGGCAATGCCGGAGCAGTAGTTTCATGATGTAGTATGCATTATAAAGACAGTCGCACGGGGCCATCGGTTTATATTATGGCTGTGTAATTTTGCCGTGCAGGCTACTTTATCATTTAACTTGAACGGAAAATAGCGAACTTTCTTTTGTGATTGCGCTGCCGGATCAGAGAATGATTGGTAATGCAGGTGTTTGTGCCACAGCCGGTCTTTTTTATTTAACTTGCCCCGAAAAATGGCGGAAGTACTCAAACAGACCTTCAATCCCTTCCAGGAAAATACCTACATCGTTTACGACGAGACAGGGGAGTGCATCATTTTCGACCCCGGTTGTTACTCGGCCGAGGAGAGGGCAGCCTTCAAAGCCACCATCGAAAAACAGGAGCTGACTCCGGTACGCCTGATCAATACCCACTGCCACATCGATCATGTCTTTGGCAACCAATTTGTAATGGACACCTACGGGCTGGAGCTGGAAATGCACGAAGGGGAGGTGCCTGTGTTGAAAGCAGCGCCTCAGTCGGCTTCCATGTTTGGCCTGCCGCTGCCTTCCGGTAATTTCACTGGTACACCCGGCAGGTTTATCCACCCGGGCGATACGATCACTTTTGGCAATACTGTGCTCAAAGCCCTGTTCACGCCCGGCCATTCTCCGGCGAGCCTCTCTTTCTTTTGCGAAAGCGATCGTTTCCTGATTGCAGGGGATGTGCTTTTCATGGGCAGTATAGGCCGTACCGACCTGCCGGGGGGCGATTTTGATACCTTGATCCGGAGCATTCAGACCGAGCTGTTACCACTTGGTGACGATGTGACCGTCTATCCCGGGCACGGGCCTGAAACCAATATTGGATACGAAAAGCAACATAATCCCTTCCTGTAACGCCAATTTTTGTTTTGTTGGTCACGTTCTATTGCTGACCCTCAACAACTTTAGTGATTTATGAACTGCTTAAAACTTTCCGCCTCTGCGGCCCCAATCGTTCTTTTCCTGCTACTGCCCATGGCATTGGCTGCTCAGTTTGACCGTCAGGATACCCTCCGGGGGGCTGTAACCCCTGAACGGGCCTGGTGGGACCTGACCTATTATCATCTGGATATAGCGGTTGATCCCGGCAAGCGGACGATTCAAGGGCGGAACACCGTTCAGTATAAAGTGCTGGAGCCCGGCGGGCGCATGCAAATTGACCTGCAGCCGCCCATGGGGCTTCAAAGTGCGGTGCAAAACGGCCAGCCACTGGAATACAGCCGTGA
Source organism: bacterium (assembly GCA_024742755.1). Classification (GTDB taxonomy): domain Bacteria; phylum Bacteroidota; class Bacteroidia; order Chitinophagales; family Saprospiraceae; genus Phaeodactylibacter. Next base: position 18,801 of record JANSXW010000089.1, read on the forward strand.
CGGCAATGTTTACTACATACAAATGCCCCAAAGCCTGAAGGCCGGGCAGGTGTACGAACTGGAACTGGAGTACGGCGGAAAGCCCCGGGTGGCAGTCCGTGCGCCCTGGGACGGCGGCCTGAGCTGGGATGAAGATGAGAATGGCAACCCGTTCGTAGCGACTTCCTGTCAGGGGGAAGGGGCGAGCCTGTGGTGGCCCTGCAAAGACCATATGTACGATGAGCCGGACAGTATGCTGATCAGCGTGCGGGTACCGGATACGCTGGTGGAGGTGTCTAACGGCAAACTCCGCGGCGTAGATAAAAACAAAGACGGCACCCACACTTACCACTGGTACGTCGACAACCCCATCAACAACTACGGCGTGAACGTCAACATCGGGGACTATGTGCACTGGTCAGAAACCTACAAGGGGGAAAAAGGAGACCTGGATTGCAATTACTACGTCCTGCGCGGCAATTTGGGCAAAGCCAAAAAGCAGTTTGTACAGGTGCCCATGATGCTGGAAGCCTTCGAGCACTGGTTTGGGCCTTACCCTTTCTATGAGGATGGCTTTAAGCTGGTGGAAGTCCCCTATCTGGGCATGGAGCACCAAAGCTCTGTGACTTACGGCAACAAATACCAAAATGGGTACCTGGGGATGGACCTGAGCGGAACCGGCTGGGGCAATAAGTTCGATTTTATCATCATCCACGAGGCCGGGCACGAATGGTTTGCCAACAACATCACCTACAAAGATATCGCCGACATGTGGGTACACGAAGGCTTCACGGCTTACGCTGAAAACCTCTACCTCGATTACCACTTCGGCAGCGAAGCCAGTGCGGATTATGTAATTGGCACCCGCAAGGCGATTATGAATGACCGGCCCGTCATCGGGGACTACGATGTCAATCGTGCGGGGTCTTCGGACATGTATTACAAAGGGGCGAATATGCTGCACACCATCCGTACTCTTCTGGGCGATGATGAGAAATGGCGCAGCATACTCCGTGGGCTGAACAAGGATTTTTACCACCAAACGGTGACCACAAAGCAAATTGAGGATTACCTCATCGAAAAATCAGGGTTGGGCCTGCAGCCGGTTTTTGATCAGTACCTGCGTGACACGCGCATCCCGGTACTGGCGTGCAAGTGGGAAAAAGGCAAGCTCTTCTACCGCTGGGAACAAACCATAGCCGGATTTGACATGCCCGTCACTTTATTGCACGAAGGCGAGCCAGTCATGCTGAAGCCGTCCACAGAATGGCAACAAATTAATCTTAAGCGGACGGATGACCTGAAAGTGCAGCGGGATTATTACGTCAGGCTGCAAGTCAAAAACTAGCGACATTGCATATTGTGTAAATCCTATAGGAGAATAGGGTTATTGGCAAAGCCCCGTCAGATTTGGTCTGACGGGGCTTTTGCTATGCAAAGTAGATTATTCCGGTTTTTTATATTGGGTTGGTAGGTTTTTTTGGCGAATTGAACATTTTTTGATATAAAAATTGAAAATTTGCGTTTTGTATTGAACATGTTTGGGCGAAATGCTGTAAGTTTGGCATTAAATTCTGACCGGTCATGGAACAAAGCCCCCGCGTATTGCGCTGATGCAATCGCAACGTACGCTCTGTTTCGGCTACTGCACTGCCTCATAAGCCTATTACATTTTTTGCCCGTGTTGCTTCTTGTGTGCGCAAACGCACAAACTATTAGCTGCGATACGCAGATATTTGTAAATCAGAACATTAACCAAAACCAAATTCAGTAAATGAAAGGCTTAACTTTTGGGTTAGCGTTGGCATTTGTGCTCATGGCTGCTACGGCGGTAAAGGCACAGGAAAAGACGGTTACAGACGAGAAGGCTCCTGTTCAGGAGATGTGGCTCAAAAAGAAAGAAGACTTCAAATTCAATATCCGGATGATGGTACAGCTATGGTCGTTGTACTCCATGGATCAGGAAGTATATAATGCAGAGACGGGAGAATACGAGGGTGTGGACAACCGCCTGAACACCAACCTCCGCCGGGCGCGCCTCCTGATCGGGGGAGAGCCTTATCCACGGCTGAGGTACTCTTTGGCGATGTTTTATGACCTTGCCGGACGAGACCTGCTCAGCTCCAGCATAGGCGGTACTAACCCTGCCCAGCCCAACTTCGGGGTCTGGGATGGTTTTTTCCAGTATCAGCTCACCAAGGGCAGTCAGGCAGCCTGGCTGACCGGAGGCTGGTTCCGTCCGCAAATGCAGCGGGAAAGCATTACTTCCGGCTGGTCGGTCAACTCCTTTGAGAAGTCCATGTCTCAAAATTACGTACGCCGCCACCTGGTAGGCACGGGCCCTGGCCGGGCTGCAGGCCTCAATATTGGTGGGTTGTTTCAGGGAGAAAAGGTAGGGCTCAATTACAACCTTGGCGTTTTCAACCCTTTGACTACAAGCCCGCTGGGACAAACAGTGGGGCGGGAGTTTGCGCCTCTGATTGCCGGCCGTGCCGTGCTTTATCTGGGCGACCCGGAACTGACGAAGTACAAGATCGGGTACGAAACGAACTTTTACAACAAGCGCAAGGGCGTTTCCCTGGACTTCAACGCTTCCTATCAGGGGCAGACGGACCTGTTTGAGGAATCCCTGGCTTTTGGCCCGGGCATGCTGCTCAACTGGGGCCCGCTCAACCTGGATGGGGAGTGGATCTTCATGACACGCTCCAGCACCCGCACCAACAGCGATGGGGCTTCCCGTGCTTTTGACTACACCTCCAACACCGGCCACGTCCGCGTAGGCTATAACATCACGGTAGGCAAGTATATGCTGGAGCCGGTATTTATGGTCATGCAGTTCAATGGTGGTGAAACGGCCGAAGAACAGGCAGATGCTTCTGCGGTAGGGGCCTTCTCTGGCTCAGAGCAGACCTACGATGCAGGCGTAAACCTGTACCTGGACCGCCGCAACCTTAAGCTCATGTTGCACTATACCTGGCGCGACGGTGACCCCGGCGCTGCCGGTGACGGTGCCCGGGTTAATCAATTCTTCAGTCAGAGCGGCATCGGTGCCATTCGCCGGGGCAACTGGCTGGGGCTTGGTCTGCATGCAATATTCTAAACCTAACCAATGATTATCATGAAATTGTCACGTTTACATCACTCCAGCCTGCTTCTGCTAGGCTTTTTGCTAAGTTTTTTCGTATTTTCCTGCCAGTCAGAAACCAGTTCTGAAAAAGAAGCGAAAACAGAAACTACCGGGGTTGAAGAAAAGGTAGATGAATCGCTAAAGTCTTCTGTCAAAGCCAATCACCTTCTTGAAACAGCCGATGTAAAGGCGATGTACGAGGAAGGGAAAGCCTTCAAAGTCATCGAGATCAGTAAAAAGGACGCTTTCGTAAAGGGCCACCTGCCCGGCGCGGTTAATTTCTGGCGCCCGGATTACGAAGGCGGAGGGTATGATTACGGAGGCATGCGGGCATCACCCGAAGAAATGGCTGCGCTTCTGGGCAGCAACGGCATCAGCGCGGATGACTTCCTGGTTATCTATGATACGAAAGGCAGTGTGGACGCGATCCGCTTCATGTGGATGCTTGATATGTACGGCCATGAAAATATGGCTGTGATGAATGGCGGCAAAGCGGCCTGGGAGGCCGAAGGCTTTGAACTGACTACCGAAGCGACTAAAGCCGATCCCGTGCTTTATACCTTCAGCAATGCTCCGGATTACACCCGGCTGGCCAGTATCGAAGATGTGCTGGCTGCCATGACCGATACGAACTATATTCTGCTGGACACGCGCGAACCTGAGGAGTATCAGGGCGTGCCTTACGTGAGCAAAGGGGTTTGCTACCCTTACAAAGACGGGGCTTTCACCTACGGGCGTATACCTGGCTCTGTACACCTGAACTGGTCAGATGCGGTGGACCTCAACGGAGACCACCGGTTCAAATCACTGAAAGACCTGAAGTACAATTTCGAGAAAGCAGGCATTACGCCTGATAAGAAAGTTATCGCGTATTGTCAGTCTGGCGTGCGTTCTGCCCACACCACCTATGTGCTCACTGAAATACTGGGATTTGAGGATGTAAGAAACTACGATGGTTCGTGGATAGAATGGAGCCACAACTACGTCAACAAAGGCGGCGTAGCTATTGAGCGGGATATTGACGATGCGGAACACAAAAAACGGCTGGCAGCGCTCGAAGCAGAGCTAAGCAAAGCTGCGGAATAGTTTTAAGCCTCTGGCATCTCACTGCCTGAGCGTGCTGTGCCAGAGGTTTTCCCAAGTACAAAAGCCAAAAAATCTGCATTACTAATACAGTTCTACAATGAAGAATCGCAAGAAAAAAGTAGGCTTGCACGAGCTTTATGCAAAAGACCCTATCGAAGCGGACCGCCTGCTCTGGGGCCGGGAATCTGACCCGGAAACCCGCCGGGGGTTCCTTCGCAAAGGTGCGTTACTGGCTATCGGCGCTGCACTTGGAGCACCTATGGTCTACGGAAAGCACTTCCCCGCCGGAATGATCCCTGCCGGACTGGCACAGGAAGATACGCCCTTTCAAATACCGGGCAAACACCCCGACCTGATCGTGCTGAATGACCGTCCGCTCAATGTGGAGACGCCGGCGCACTTGCTGGACGACAAACTTACACCGGCAGACAAATTCTTCATCCGCAACAACGGCATTCCGCCAGAGGAGGATGAAATCAACGTGAATACCTGGACGCTGTCCATAGAGGGCGAGTCTGTGCGGCAAAAGAAATCCTATACGATTCAGGAACTGAAAGACAAATTCCAGCACCACACCTATGCGCTGACGCTGGAGTGCGGCGGCAATGGCCGTGCCGAATTCAACCCGCCCGCCAAAGGCAATCAGTGGGGGGTAGGCGCCGTAGCCTGTGCCTCCTGGACCGGTGTGCGCCTTAAAGACGTGCTCAATGATGTGGGGCTGAAGGGCGATGCTGTTTATGTGGGCTACGAAGGCATGGACCGCCACGTGAGCGGCAATCCGGAGAAGAAGCCCATCTCCCGCGGGGTGCCTATGGAAAAAGCGATGCAGGATGAGACCATTATCGCATGGGCAATGAACGGGCAGGATATCCCTTACCAAAACGGGCACCCGCTGCGCCTGGTGACAGGGGGCTGGCCGGCCTCTACTTCCGGCAAATGGCTCACCAAGCTATTGGTACGCAACAAAGTGCACGATGGGCCAAAAATGGAGGCGCCTTCCTACCGGGTTCCCTGTAAGCCGGTCGCTCCGGGCACCAAGGTGAAGGATGAAGACATGTGCATCATTGAGAGTATGCCGGTGAAGTCCGTGATCACTTACCCAAAGACCGGTGCTTCCCTGAATGTAGGGCAGAAACTGCCGATCCGCGGCCATGCCTGGGCTGGTGAGCTGAGTGTGGAAAAGATGGAATATTCTATCGACTTCGGCGCTACCTGGAAGCCCGCCAAGCTTGAAGCGGCAGCCAACCGTCTGGCCTGGCAGCACTTCAATGCAGAAGTCAGCTTCCCGGAAAAAGGCTACTACGAGGTTTGGGCCCGCGCTACCGACAGCCGGGGCACGGCACAGCCGATGATCCTGCCGGGCTGGAACCCCAAAGGCTACCTCAATAACGCTTGTCATAGAATCGCTGTAAAAGTAATCTGATATTATGTTGCACTTACCTGATCATTTGACCGAAAAGCAGAAGCAGGCCTACCGAAAGCGGTGGCTGGGCACTATAGGGCTCATTGTGCAAACGGTGTCTGCTATTTTCTTTGCGGTCGTTGGCTTATTCCTGTTTGCCCTATTCCAGCCTGCCCTGAATGGATGGTTTGACAATCCACAAACGGTTCCTGTAGAAGTTTCGCAACAGCGTATGGCTGAAAAAGCGGCTGATATGGACCGGGTGGAAAATGGTATCCACCTGGAGACCGGGCTAATTGCTGCGGAAGGCTGGGAAACCGTTCGGGCTACCTGTACAGCCTGCCATTCTGCCAAATTGGTCACTCAGAATAAAGCTACTCGTGATGGCTGGAAGAACATGATTGTCTGGATGCAGGAGACGCAGGGGCTCTGGGACCTGGGCGATCAGGAGAAAACCATACTGGACTACCTGGCCGCTAACTACGCGCCGGAGGAATCGAGCCGCCGCGCCAACCTTGACATGGATGCCATCGAGTGGTACATCCTTGAACTGTAATGTAAATTGTAAACTGTAAATTAACCTTTCGTCATGAAGTATTGGGATATATTCGTTGAAGGCTACAGGGGCTATGCAAGCTATCTGTGGTATGAGATCACCCACCCGGGGTGGCAAAACTATTTTTACTGGCTGCTGATTGTTTCAGGTTTCTTCTTCCTGTTGGAGGTAGTAACGCCCTGGCGCAAAGACCAGCCAAAATTCAGGAAGGACTTCTGGTTGGACTTCTTTTACATGTTTTTCAACTTCTTCCTGTTTTCGCTCATCATTTACAATGCGGCTTCGGATGTCATCGTCAACCTGTTTAATGACGGCATCAAAGCTATCACTGGCGGTTTTGACTTGCAAGCCAGCAATCCACTAAATGCCTCGCCGATGTGGCTCATCTTGCTGGTGGGCTTTCTGGTCCGCGACTTTGTGCAGTGGTGGGTACACCGGCTGTTGCACCGCAGTGACTTCCTGTGGGAGTTCCACAAAGTGCACCACTCGGTTCAGCAGATGGGCTTTGCCGCACACCTGCGTTACCACTGGGTAGAAAATGTGGTCTACCGGTCACTGGAGTACATCCCGCTGGCTCTGCTTGGAATTGGTCTGTATGATTTCTTTATCATCCACATTTTTACGCTGGCTATCGGCCACTATAACCACTCC
>JANSXW010000014.1 GCA_024742755.1 bacterium
CAATAAAATTGAGGTTGGGTGCACCGGAAAGTGGCGCGTTTATTACTGTTGCCGTTTCTCTAATCAAACTTAAGTTGAAACCATTTAAAACACCCCCACTCAAAGCGGCAGCATTGACCATCCGCCAGGATTTGAACCCGCTGGGGTAAACATCATTCAAGATGGCATTTCTGATCCCTATTTGATCAAGCGTGGTCACTCCGTTGCTTAGATTGAAGTCCGCAGCAACAAACTCCCAGGGATTCGTAAATGGAAACGAGCCTAGGATATGCCCGGAAATCCGGACAATATCGGCATCATCCAGGCCACAGTCTGGTTCGGAAAGATCATACTCAGGGCTTACCAGATAGTCTTCTCCATCGAGTACGGTACCGGAATAATCCCCTGCCACATCTGTTTGAACAATTAAAGGGGTAAGGCCCGGCGCACTTGTGCTCGAGATGGTTACCGTAGCATCGGCTAAGCTTTGGTTGATAGAGCCCATGCAATTTTGAATAGCAGTAATCTTCCCGGAGAGGGTGCTTCCTCCACTGAAGGTGCAAGAGGCACTAGGATTGAGGAATGTGGGTGCGCACTCATCTCCAATAATCTCAACAGGATCGAAAAAAATTATCATTGCTGAGTTATCTATCGTTACGTCAACGGTAGCTCCAAAGTCTCCTAAAAAACTAAAGGTAAACAGTGTCAATCCAGTACCTGAAAATGACGGCAGCTGAAAGCCAGAAAAGTTTGTTTGATTTACTGTAATTAAATTGGTTGGCGAAACAGTCAGGTTATACCCCCCTGCTGCGGCAAGCTCACTTCCAAGTGTGGCATTAAGGTTGCTGCCATTGGAGGATACAACAACTGTCACGTTGAGACGAACTAAATCATCAGTAGGCGGACTAAACATTCTCACCTCATAGCTATCGCAGTCGCTGCCCGTCTGTATCAAAGCGATAACTGGATCAGTACAAGTCTGAGCGAATATCATAACACTAGAGAGGAGAAGAGAAGAGAAGAGAAGAGAAGAGAAGAGAGAATTTCTTCATGGCGTTTGAATTTATACGCACTTCGAAAGTGCTTTCCGAAGTATGGCATGTTAAGTAAAAAAGATTACAAAAGAGCATGCTGTTGACCAGCACTGTAAAAGTACCAAATCCCAGAACATTGTTGAAGCAGAAACGCCCTTTTTAACAGTGACTTTTGTCACCGCGCCCCCCCCTGCCGCAACAACCGTTCAATCGCCTCCTTCTTCAAACCTTTCCCAATCACAACCAAAGTGGAAGGGCTATCGGTTGAAAGCGGTGCAGCGGCCGGCGTGATTTGCAACGCCTTGCCCGTGGACTGCAGCAAATAGCTTTGGCCATCTTCCTTACTCTTTACCACACCCTTAATGCGGTAAATCTGCTTAGCGTAGAGCATCAGGCTTACGGTCAGTACGTGCCGGAGCTGATTGAGGTCGAAGGGTTGGTCGAAAGTATGAGTAGTCGAGGAAATATCAGACTGCTGAAGATGCCCCGTTGCTTTAGGTGTTGCAGCCGCCGCAACACTCCCCGGTAGTTGGAAAGCCATACGGGAACGCCGGGTTTCGAGCCAGGATACGGGGATGTTGCCATCTTCACTGGGCACTACCGGTGCGAAGGGATTGAGCTGGCGGAGCAAATCGCGGGCTTCTGCAATCTGCTCCTCTGTGGCTTCCTGCATTTTATTCAGCACCAGAAGATCGGCGGCGATGATTTGACGGCTGACTTCTCCGGCTTCCTCAAGGCGCTCGGCGACATTGGTCGCATCCACTACCCCGATAATCTGTGCCAGCTCGTAGCGCTGGCTGATATCCCGGCGCAAAAAGACGCCCGCCAGGTTGCCGCTATCGGCTACGCCCGTGGCTTCGATAAAGAGGTGGTCTGGCACCGGGTCTTCGTGGACAAGCTCGGTGAGCACATCAAACAGCTCATCGTCAAGCGAGCAACAAATGCAGCCGTTGCTGATCTCATAGACATCGCTGGAATACTGCCGGACCAATCCGCCATCAATGGACACCTGCCCGAACTCATTCTCAATGACCACATTATTCTGACCTTTCAGCTGGTGCAGCAGGGCGTTGAGCAAAGTCGTCTTGCCTGCGCCCAAAAAGCCGGTGAGAATGGTTACCTGTATCTTTTTCATGCGCTTAAGGTATTAAATCCGCATAGACTCCGGAAAGTGGAACGGCCTTTTCACAGAGGCTATGGCCTATACAATATTCTAAGAGCCACTTTCGGGCCTACCTGAAATAGAAGCGGGCAAGCGCATGATGAATTGCACTTGCCCACTCTGTTCTTAAACCGGCTGGCCTACTGACCACTCAAAATCGAGTTGTACCGTGCCGTATCATTGAGCAGCGCTATGGCTTCCTCTATTTCCTTATCGTTGCGCAGCCCCATTTTGATTTTGCCTTTCTGATAGTAAAAGCGGCTGGCCACATCTTTCTCTATGAGGTCGATAATAACCTCCTCGTTCTTTTGCAGCGCATCTTTTTTGCTGGCTTTGATATCCTGCTGCAGGGCGGCGATCTCCTCTGTCAGGTCATACCCCTCATCCTCACTGGCCTTCTGAAGTTTTTTGAGCAATTTCTCGCTCTCTGTATCGTATTGGAAAGCCTGCGCATCAAGGTAGTCAACAAAAGCCTGGAAGTCATCGAAGCGATAATCTTCTACCGCCTCAATGCTGTCTACCCCTGAAAAATAGGACGTGACAAAGTCAAAAATCAGATGTTGATCGATCAGGCTCTTGACGATGGAGGCATCGGTGAATTTATCCACGACCACATCCGGCTTCACCCCACCGCCATCAAGTACGGTACGCCCGTTGCGGGTGGTAAATGGGGTACGGCGGTCATCGGGGATATCCACAGGCTCGCCATCTTCGTATTCCACACTCTGAATGCAGCGGCCACTTGGGATGTAGTACTTAGCCGTGGTGAGCTTGAGCTTGGAGTTGTAGCCGATATCGCGGGTATTCTGCACCAGCCCCTTTCCGTAACTCCGCTGTCCCATGAGCACGCCCCGGTCATAATCCTGCAGCACACCGCTCACAATTTCTGAAGCAGAAGCAGAGCGGTCATTGATCAGGACTACCACAGGGATTTCTTCATCGGTAGGATTGCCCATTGTGCTGAAGGAGCGGTCCCACTCCTTAACTTTACCCTTGGTGGTCACGACCACTTCTCCCCGGGGGATGAACACGTTGGAGACGTCGACCGCCTCGGTCAGCAAGCCGCCACCGTTGCCGCGCAGGTCAAAGACCACGCCTTTCATATTCGGGTTTTCCGCTTCGAGGGCTTTGAGGGCGCTGCCCACGTTCTTTCCGGCATTCCGGGTGAAAGTTGTCAGGGCCACATAACCGATTTCATCATTGAGCATACCATAATAAGGCACGTTCTCGACTTCTACCTCCGAGCGTGTAATGCTCACCTTGAAGTCCTGCGGCTCGCCGGGGCGGCGGATTTCCAATTCCACCTCCGTGCCCGGGAAACCGCGCAGGATGTTGTTGACCTGCTCCGGCGTTTTGCCCACCGCATCTTTGCCATCAATGGAAATAATGCGGTCACCGGGTTTCAGCCCCGCCTTATCTGCAGCCTGATCTTCGTACAATTCAACAATGGTGACAAAGCTGTCGATTTGCTGACTGATGGCGCCAATACCGTTGTACTTGCCTTCTGTCATAAACCGGTACCCCTCGATTTCCGACTCCGATATGTAGTTGGTGAAGGGGTCGAGCGACTCCATCATAGCGTCGATGCCGGTACGCATAAGCTGCCCCGGGTCCACATCGTCTACGTAGTAAGTATTGATTTCTTTGTAGAGATTGGTAAAAATCTCCAGGTTTTTCAGGATCTCAAAGTACTTGTTTCGGGGCGACATCGTAGCCGACATACCGATAACGACGATCCCAACTATAGCACTAATTTTTAGAATACGTTTCATATGCATGATTTTGTCCATCCCTGAGGGGGAACCGGGTGTTGTAAGCTTACCGGTGTGGCCGGGCTGAAGGATTTGAATTTTGTTCCAATACCAGAGCCTTTAACAATCAAAGGTGTACGGCTGAACGCACCAGGTAAGCAATGTATGTTTTCAATAACGTTATTTGATGCCAATCGTATGCGGTAAAAACCCGCTTTTTTGTTAAAAAGCCAATAAAACCGAATGTAGAACGTGTTTTAGGCGACCAGCTGTTAAAAAAGCGACGAACTTTAATAAATGTTTAAGAACCTCCTTTTGCTGTTAATCCTGTTGGGGCCCGTGTTGGCGCACGCGCAGTACCGCCTGCAATGGCTGGCCACGGACACTACGCAGGCATTTGTGGAGGAGGTTTTCTCTGAAACCGTGTCCACCTGGCCTGATACGGCTGCCCTGAAAGCAGGCCTTGCCGGGCAAGTCCGCACCCTGCACAATATGGCATTCGCAGAAGCCTCGGTAGACCGGCTTTCGCGTAAAGACAGCACTTTTTTCGCTGCGCTGCACGTTGGCCCGCATTACCGGTGGGTTACGCTGTCGAATGGCAACATCTCTCCGGCGATACTTGATGGGGCCGGGTTCCGGGAGCGGCTTTACCGCAATAAGCCTTTTCGCTACGATCAACTGCGCAAGCTGCAGGAGAAGCTGCTCGACTATGCCGAAAACCACGGCTACCCCTTTGCCAAAGTGTGGCTCGACAGCATTGTGATCGATCAAGGGCGGGTAGCGGCTCAGCTCATGATGGACCGGGGCCCGCTCATTCTTGTGAAGGAGATGGACCTGCGCGGCAATGCAAAAATTAGTCAGGTTTACATGGAGAACTACCTGGGGATTGCCCCCGGCCGCCCCTACAACAATCAGCAAGTCCGCCAAATTCGCAACCGCATACAGGAACTGCCCTTTCTTACCCTGGCAGCGGACCCTACGGTCACCTTCATCGAACGGGAAGCGACGATACAGCTGCCTTTGGAGAAAAAGCGGGCGAGCCGGTTCGACTTTGTCCTCGGCGTGCTGCCTCAGAACGAAGCGGGCCGGCAACTCAATGACCGTACCGTACTTGTAACGGGCACCTTCAAAGGGGAACTGCAAAATCAGTTTGGCCGGGGCGAGCGCATCTATGCTTCCTTCGAGCAGCTCAGGCCGGAGACGCAGGAACTGGAGCTGGAATTCAACTACCCCTTCGTGCTGGGGCTGCCCTTTGGGGTAGACTTTAGTTTTGATTTATACAAACGCGACACTTCTTACCTCGACCTGGAGTCGGACCTGGGCATACAGTACCTGTTTGAAGGCGGCAACTACCTGAAGGTATTTTGGAACAACCGCTCTTCCACCCTGCTTACCGTAGATGAAGCACGGCTCCAACTGCAGGAGCGCCTGCCCCAAAACCTGGATGTCAGCAATGCCTACTTCGGGCTGGAATACGCGCTGCAGGAGCTCGACTACCGCTTCAATCCCCGAAAGGGATGGGCTGTAAGGCTGAGAGGAGGCGCAGGGGTAAAGCGCATTGAACGCAATAACCGCATTCTGGAACTGGGCTACGGAGAGTTGTACGACACCCTGGAGCTGCGCAGTTTTCAGTACAAGCTTAGTGGCCAGATAGAAGGCTATCTGCCCTTGTTCAACCGCAGCACTTTGCTCGGGCGGCTGCGCGGCGGGGCGATTTTCTCAGAAGCGCCGGTATACTTCAATGAGCAATTCCGCATTGGGGGCAACCAAATCCTGCGCGGCTTTGATGAGGAATCCATTTTCGCGACCCGCTATGCGCTATCTACGTTGGAATACCGCCTGCTGATCGGGCAAAACTCTTACCTCTATGCCTTTGGTGATGTGGCTTATGTGGAGGATGTGACGCCCGTCAGGGACGTGACCGACTGGCCCTATGGCTTTGGGGCGGGTATTTCTTTTGAGACCAGCGCGGGCGTTTTCGGCGTCAGCCTGGCGTATGGCAGGCAACTCGGCAACCCCATCGACTTCAGCGCGCCCAAGGTGCATTTTGGGTATGTGAGCCTGTTCAATTAAGCATATGTTTCATCGGCCTCCTTCACCCGCTCCATAGGGTAAGCGAGGCGGAAGTACAGGCCAGCCGCAAAACCAAAAACAAAGCCGCCAATGTGCGCCCACCATGCCGTGCCGCCACCCTCGGCCCCTACCTGCAGGGATGCCCAGCCACTGCTCCACTGCATCCAAATCCATATCCCCAAAAACAGGAAAGCCGGAACCCGGAAAATCAGAAAGAAGAACCAAAGCTTCACCCGGGAGGCGGGGAACATGACCATGTAGGCACCCATCACTGCGGAGATGGCCCCACTCGCGCCTACCGTTGGCACTACGCTGCCCGGATTAAAATAGATGTGGGCGGCATGAGCGGCCATTCCTCCCAGCAGGTAGAACAGCACAAACCGGACGTTTCCAATCGTTGCCTCGATATTGTCCGCAAAGACCCAAAGGAAAAGCATATTGCCCAGGATGTGCCCGAAACCGCCGTGCATGAACATACTCGTCAGCAAGGTGAACAGGTTACGCCCCGACTCAATCTCTGCCGGCACCGCTGCGTATTGATCGATCAGCATGCCCGGGCTCGTGAGCTGAAAATAAAAGGCTACAATATTCAGGACGATAAACAAGTAACTGAACAACGGGAAGTGCCCGCCTTTCACCTGATCATCGCCAATGGGAAAAAGCATAAATTATGGTTTGTTATGCGGCTGACGGCTGAGGGTTTAGATGGCCTCCACAATAAAGGTCACCACGTATTCCTCCGGCTGTATGGACTGCCCAGCCACCGGGTAAGGCGTAACTTCCGACAAGCGGTAAATGTACCCGCCCATGCTTTTGCTGGCCAGCTCCGGCTTGCCTTCCCTCAGGGTCAGGTCAAGCGTTTGCCGGTCTCCATTGCCGAGTGCCAGTTGCACAACAGCCTGCCCCTCCCACACACAATTGGTGTATTCCGGGCAGCGGGAGTCTTCCTTCACCGCAATTAATTGAATAGGGGTGTCCTGGCATTCCACAGTGCCCCCAATTTGAAGCTTGATGGGTTCGCCCATTGGGCAGCCCGTCAGATCGTCGCTGCATTTGGCAGCTGCCAGCGCTATAGCCAGCAGTGGCAATAGGTATTTGATTTTCATGCTTCCTGTTTTCAAAATTAACGATTGGCGTAAGCCCTGAAGTACAGGCACTCTTCGATTATCTGCTGATAAAAATCTGTGCCGGCGTAGTTTTGTACCAATAGCTCAAAGTTTTCAAAGCTTTGCACGGCATCCGGCCGCCACCGGTTGACGTAGTACTCGTTGCGCTCACACTTGGCCGCCATAAAGGTAGCCTTCGCAGCCAACTCAAGGCTATCGGTAGCCAGCCGCGCCCTTTCAAAGTAAAGCCGGGCTCTGGAACAGTCAAAATTTTCCTGATTACCGTACGGAAAAATCGGATGAGGGGTCACATTATCGCCATCCCGGAGGTAAGCGGTTTCCAGGCTCGCTCCACTGCGGTAAAAATCCATGGCCTTCCAGGCTTGCCCAAAGTAGGACATATTATAAAGCGCCAAACCGATCTCATAGTTCAGTACGCCGACGTTGCCAGTGCCTGCTTTGGCCTCATATTCCTTGGTCAGCAGCTCTTCAATGAGCTCTCCTTTGTTGTAGAGGGGGACGTTGGACGGCAGCGGGCACCGTATACAGTCCCGGATGCGTTCCACAAAGGGGTTGTAGAGCCCGTAATTGTCCCACTCTACCCGCTCCATGCGCTTGAGGGTCTCGATTGCTGCCTCAAATTTGTATTCCGACATGAGGTAGCTGGCCTTGATGTTCAGAAGCATCTGCTGAATGGTGCTGTCGCCATCGGCAATGATTTGCTCTTCCAGCCTGGAGGGTTTGGCTTTGCGGGTGACGGCCAACAGGTTTTCGATCAGCTCGGGCTTGATGTTGGGCTTCAGGTGCTGAGGCGGGTGCTGCATCAGGAAGGCCTTGCCGGGCTGCCCGTTCTCTTCGTATAATTCAGTGAGGCGGTCGCGGAAGAAGTCCGGGAAATCCTCAAAAACCTTGTAGGCTTCGTTTGTATTCTGCAGGTCTACGATTTTGTTCTCAATTTCGTGATTGATGTCGTCCAGTGCGTTGATGTACAGGGCCAGTTCAAAGGCATCGAGCTGCTGCTGCAAAATGGGCGGCAGGTCCATGTCCCGGGCTTCGTCAAAGGACTTGCGGGCATCGTAAAAACTGCCGGCGAGCATGGACAGATAGCCTTGGGCAATTTTCCAAAGCCCGGGCTTGGTGATCACGCCTTCTTTGAGCACCTGCGTCACGAATTGCTCCAACCGGATGATCCGCTGCCCGGCATCGGCAACCGGAACGCCGTAGTAGAATTTGTTCTGCCGCCGCTGATTGTTGAAGGACAGCCCGAGGAGGTTGCGCTCCAGTTTCAGCATTTCCTGTATGAGGAACATGGGCAGGTAGGGGCTGTCGGGATCGCGCTGATAGATCTCCTGCATTTCTACCTGTAGTTTGCTGTTCGGGAAGCTGGCGCGGATGGCGAAAAGCGTCGCCTCTTCCTCAGGCGTCTTACATTTTGCCAGAATAGCCGACCATTCCTCGTCGTTTTTCACGGAGAAGCTGCGGTAGGCGGATTCGCGTTTGCTAGGGCAGCGGTCGAACAAGCGGGAATAGATATACGCCGCCTCCACGCGCTGTCCCAAAGCCAGCAATGCGCCCGCCCGGTGGCCTTCTATCCAGTCCTCGATAATGCTGGGGTCGTTATCGATTTTGGGCATCAGGTCATCGTAGAGCGACAGGACTTTCTCGTACTGCCTGCTGTAATGCGCCAGGCGGATGACCTGATAGGCGTACCGGAGGCGGATGTAGTGCGACTTCGTTTGCAAGAGCTGATCCACCCCGTAAGCAATCCAGTCGTCCATTTCCTGATAACGCAACTGCGGGTTTTCCCATGGGCTGCGGCGGGTGGCGTAGTACTCGCAATTTTTGGCGAAAGCCAGGTAGGTGGCCGTCTCCTCGCACTGATGGCTCTTGAGGTATTTTGCAAAGGCGTTGTTGGTCAGCCTGTAGGGCAATGGCGCCCGCTTGCTTTTCACGGCCGTGACCAGGCTTTCAAAATCCGAACGGGAAGATTGGTAGATCACATCGCCAATATCCTGCACGGTATGCAAGTCGCAAAAGCGCTCCTGCCATTCCTCGAGGTTCCCTTTGACCTGCGGGTTGCCCTGCTGACGGGCGTAGTCCTCCAGTTCCCTGAGGCTGACAAACAGGCGGGCGCCCGGCACGGCTGGGCTGATGAGGTTGGTATTGATAAAACTGTATCCCTGAAAAGGCGGCCGGTTGTCGCTGCAGCGCTGTCCGTTGAGCAACTCCGGGGGGCATAAAACCACCAAAATAAGTAGAAATACAAGCTGCCGCATATCGAGAAATTCTTTGGTCTGTGGTAAAGCCTGAACAGCACATTAACAAGAAATGAAAAAAATGCTTACATTCTTCCAATATCTTCCGTAAAACTATGCCTACCGACCAACTTTACAATTATTCCATTACGCTACTGGTTATCCTGATTACCGGAGGGACAGCGCTGTTGCTCTCCCGGCAACGTATACAAGCCTACCGGGCCAGCCGTTTGCTGACTTTATTATTGCTCTGTGTTTTGCTGCAGGCGGTTCTGCCGCTGGCCAAAGCCCCCGTTGCCCAATCGCTTATGGACGGGCTGCTCCTCGCGGTTGCCCCGCTTTTCCTGCTGCACCTGCGCAGCCTGCTTGGGGACCGGCTTAGCAAAGGGCGGGATGGTTATCACTTCGCGGCTTTTGCGGTTTGGAGCGTACTGAGCCTTTTCCCTGCCCAACCGGCTGTCCTTCCAACCTCTTGGCATGCGCTGTTTCCGGAGGTCTTTCTGCTCATCTACCTGGCAGGCAGCTACCTGTATCTGCAAAGCCGGGCCGAGCGCCTGATGCAAATTCGAAGCCGTATCCCGATGGGCAAAATTCGCTGGGCTAAAGTATCCCTGGCCCTCCTGGGGCTTTTCGCCTTATGCAGCGCGGCAGCAGATGTAAGGACCATTCAGGCGGTTGCCGATAGCAGCACGCTGTTTTTTGCCCTGGCTCAAGCCATGACCGTACTGGTGGCCCTGGGGCTTGCCGGGATTGGGCTGACCCCTGAGCGCCCGGTAATCCCGGTGGGCCTTAAGGAGGAAGCTTTTCTTCAGCTCATTGCAGACCGCAGTGACCCCGAACCCGAGGATATCCGGGAAAATGCCACGCTTTTCAAGACGCTCGATGCCACCATGCAGTCCGAGAAGTACTTTTTTGACGATGACCTGCGCCTGAATCAGCTCGCAGACCTCATGCACCAACCGCCCCGTGCTATATCCCGGGCGATCCATCATGTCGGCGGGCAAACGTTTTTCGACTATGTCAATGGCTACCGGGCACTAAGTGCACAGGTGCTTATCGATGATCCGGAAAAGCAGCTTACCCTGGATGAGGTACACAGAGCCAGCAATATTGAATCCCGCATGGTCTTCAATAAAACCTTTAAGCGGCTGACCGGGTCGGCACCAACCGCTTACTACAAGCTCAATAACGGCACAAAGTCTTAGGCAATCAGCGAAGGCAGCTTCATGGCCAGCCCCATATCGCCTTTGATTTTCACTTTGCCGGTCATCACGGCAGACATGGCGTTGATGTCCCCCTTCCGGATCCCGTCGAGCGTCTCGATGCTGGTGGTAATCACACAATCGGCTTCCTTGTCCTCATTCGTCACCTGGGCCTGGTCGCCGGTCAGGTCAATGTGGACGATACCCTGGTCAAAGACAAATTTGATGGATTTGCCCAGGCTGGGCGCTTTGGCAGCTGTTTTGCTGAACTGTTCTGTAATGGCTTCTAGTGTCATAACCTGATTTTGGGGGCAATATAGTGAATTCATTGGTGGAAAAGTGCCACACAGTCTTCCTGCAGCACACCACCTTCCACCTTAATATCGTACCAGGCCTTTTCTGCGATCTCC
This sequence comes from bacterium, assembly GCA_024742755.1. Lineage (GTDB taxonomy): Bacteria > Bacteroidota > Bacteroidia > Chitinophagales > Saprospiraceae > Phaeodactylibacter. Next base: position 10,973 of record JANSXW010000014.1, read on the forward strand.
CGGCAGTAGATTTTCACCTGATGGCCGTGGGCAGCGGCATCGTCAATGGTGGCGCCAAAGTAAACCCTGGAGACTCCGGCCCAAACGGCAGCCATCGCACACATAGGGCAAGGCTCACAGGTGGAAAACAGGATACTGCCGGCAGTTGGGAAGCCCGACTTCCGTGCCTGCCGAATGGCATTGACTTCTGCATGAGCGGTTGGGTCCCCATCCGCTTTCACACTGTTGGCGACTATGACCTTTTGCCCGGTTTCCGGTTGCAGCAGCACAGCGCCGTAGGGCGTGCCCGCAGCTTTGGCTTTCCGGATAGCAGCCTGCATGTAGTAAGCCTTCAGGTCTTTCATTACTTCATGTGTTTCGCCAGGAAGCCCAGCATGGCTTTGTAGAACTCAAAGCGGTTTTCTTCATTAGAGAAGCCGTGCCCCTCGTTGTACTTCACCATGTACGGCACATCAATGCCGCGCTCCCGCAGGGATTGGACAATCTGGTCCGATTCGTCAATATTTACGCGGGGGTCATTAGCGCCCTGCACCACGAAAAGCGGGGTTTTGATCTGATCGATATGGAACACCGGGGAGCCGGCATGCAGAAGGTCTTTGTCTTCTTCAGGGTGGCCCACCATTTCGTACAGCATATCCAGGTAAGGCTTCCAGTAAGGCGGAATGGTTTCCATAAAGGTGAAGAGGTTTGAAACCCCGACATAGTCTACGGCACAGGCGTAGAGGCCCGGCGTAAAAGCAATGCCGGCCAGGGTAGCGTAGCCCCCGTAGCTTGCACCGTAAATAGCCACCCGTTTGGCGTCTGCCACACCAGAATCGATCAACCACTTTACCCCATCGGTAATATCATTTTGCATATCGTGGCCCCACTGCTTGAAGCCCTTCATCCAGAAAGCTTTGCCGTAGCCGGTGCTGCCGCGGTAGTTGGGCTGGAATACCGCATAGCCCCGGCTGGCCAGCAGTTGCACCTCCGGGTTGTACCCCCAGCTGTCGCGCACCCATGGCCCGCCATGCGGATTGATGACTACCGGCATTTTCTCGCCTTCCTTGTTTTTGGGCACCGTCAGGTAACCGTGTACATCTTCTCCGTCCCGGGTTTTGTAGGACACCGGCTTCATGGGTGCCATATCCTCTTCGTTCAGCCACGGGCTGACCTCCGTTATTTTCCGGATGCTGTCCTGCTGCAAGTCGTAAAAGTAGTAAGCGCCCAGTGACCGGTCGCTAAAGGTACGGATCATGTATTTGTCTTCCGCGCGGTTGCTGCTTACGGCCACCACTTCGTAGCCCGGGAGCAGGCTTTCCAGGCGCTTTTGCATTTGCCTGCGCTGCTCGTCAAAAAACTCAATCTGCCGCTTCCAGGTGGTGTACACCGCCCCAAGCAATACCTTGCGTTTTCGGGAATACAAAAGGCTTCCGGCATCTACTTCGGGGTGAGCGAAGACCGGTGGCCCCACTTCTTCTCCCTTTTCAAAATCAAAACGGATAATCTCGCTGCGGTCCCGGCCAATGTCGCTAACACAATAGACCACGTGGCCATCATCAAAGTCAAAGAACAATGGGCTGAGGCTCTCCTTGAAATTGGTTTTTACGACTGTGCGGAAAGGCTCCTCTTCCGTGGCCCGGTACATGATGTGCTGGTTGACGCCATTGAGGGTTTTAATGGCGATGCGCAAACGGCCGGCGTGATCGGTCATCCAACCGGTAATGGGCTCCTCCGGGTTGTCATTAGGCGCGAGGCGCTGGTAGGCTCCGGTCTGGACATTAAGCCGGTAGGGCTCAAACAGCATGGGGTTTTCCTTATTCATGCCGATAATCAGTTCATCTTCCTGGTCTTCCAGGTCGTCGATGAACTCGATTTTCACATTCTGAAAAGGCGTCAGGTCGCGGGGATTGCCCCCGTCCCGGTCTACGGCAAAGAGCTGAAAGTTCTCATCCCCGCCGCTATCCTTGACGTAGACGATGCGGTTGTTATTGGCCCAGAAAAAGCCGCCAATATCGCGTTCCGTTTCCTGGGTGATCCGCACCGGTTCGCCACCCTCTGTTGGACAGACGAAAACGTTTTGCCGACGTTCGTAGGGGCCGGCATAGGCCAGGTAGTCTCCGTTGGGGGACAGCTGAAACCCGGTTTGCTCGGGGTTGCGGAAAAAATCTTCGACCGAATATTTATAATCGCCTTCCTCCCTTCCAATCAGGCGCAGCAGGTCCTCAGCTGAGCTGGGCAATGAAGGGTTGCCCGGCAGTTCGTGTTCTTGTTCGAGGTTTGACATAGGTATACAGGGGTAGATTCCTCACAAAGGTAAGAAAAGGTAGCAGAGCGCTGGAAGGCAGCAAAAAAATCTACTGAATCAGTAGGCTATTCCGGGTCCGGGTACTTTGCCTTCATATAAGCTACAGATTCCGCAATTAATTCCCTGAGGGCCAGGGTATCTATATCCGAAAGGCGCCTGACGTACAGACAGGATTTGCCGGTTTTGTATTTGCCCAGCTTGTCCATTAAACTTTCATAACGACTAAAACCTGACATAATATAGATGGAAAACTGCCGCTTGCGTGGCGAAAAACCGGTGAGGAAGGAAAAGCCCTCGTGCCCGCTATCATAGCGGTAGTGGTAACGGCCAAAGCCAATGAGGCTGCTGCCCCACATTACGGCTGCTTCGCCGGTAACTTCCTGCATGATTTTAAGCAGCTCGTAACTGTCCGCTTTTTTCTGTTCGTCATCCAACTGATTGAGGTACTCCTGTACGCTCTGATCCGTGGGCAGTGTTTTTTGTTGTGCCATACTCAGGTGATTTCATCCAAAAAATACGGAAAAGGTTAAGAATCCCCCCTCTGAAAGCGTATAAATTTATTTTTGTCAAAACCAGCCTTGGCATTATGTGTTATTGTTCGTAGAATAGGTCTAAATAAAGAAAATTACAATGAGCAATCCCGTTACAAAGAGCCCTGTAATGCTATATACCGAGCAGACCCCTAACCCGGAGTCGCTCAAATTCGTCACCAACCGGATGATTTACAAAGGCACTGCCGACTTCCGGGAAGAAGCCCTGGCGAAGGAATGGTCCCCGCTGGCTACAGAGTTGTTTGAGATGCCTTTTGTGAAAGGGGTGTACATCTGCAACAACTTTGTGACCATCACCAAGGAGTTCAATTACGACTGGGCAGACATCATGCTTAAAGTCAAAGAATACCTCAAAGGCTACATTGGCGACGAGAAGCCCATCATCAGGGATGGCTTTGAAGCAGCAATGGCTAAGATTGAGGAGGAGCGTGGCGCCAGCTATGACTATACCGAAAACGAGGCTGAAATTGTCAAGAAAATCAAAGATTTGATCGATACCCACGTAAAACCTGCCGTAGAAATGGACGGCGGCAATATCGAATTCAAATCCTGGGATCAGGGTAAGGTTACGTTGGTCATGCAGGGCGCCTGCAGCGGCTGCCCTTCTTCTACGGTAACCCTGAAGCAGGGCATTGAAGGCATGCTGCAGCGGATGATCCCTGAAGTGAAGGAAGTTGTAGCAGAAATGGGCTAGTGCGTTTACAGCGAGCCCCGCTACGCCAAAGCGCCCCTATGGAAAGGTTTCCGTAGAGGCGCTTTTTACTTTTTCTCCGTGAATTACAAGGTGAAACCTACGGATACCTGAATGTTCAGGTTTCGGTCGTCATCATCCCGGGTAGCGAACTCACTCGGGCTGTTTACCACCTGACGGGAAATGTCCCGGCTCATATTTGTGATATCGCTAAGCCCGTAATTCAGGCGCACTCCCAAGAAAAGCCCTCGGTTGAGGTAGTAGGATAAACCGCCGACCAGACCAAGGTCTAAGGTACGGTAAAGGTTCTCATCCGAGTCCTCTTCCTGGTAGTACGCTCCAAGTGTCTGAGGGATCTCAACGGGCTGATTGTCAATATCCCGCATAAACACAGCTGTATTTTCTTCCTGCCGGAAAGGCTTGTTAAAGTAGTTATGGTCAAGGGTCAACACAAAGGGCGTAATAATGTCCCCTTGTGCTGAAGTCCCGGCGAAACGGGTTTCTCCTGCAGCCCGGGATGCGACCAGAAACCCAAGGCTCATACCAGCACTGATTTCAAACTTATTGAAGCGGGCCACGCCCGTTATGGGAATATCAATATAGGAGTTGGTGACTTCCAGGGTGGTTTGCCGGTTACCGGTGGTTACAAATGACTCGCTACCGGTCGTTGGTGTGAATATCCAGTACGAATCTCCATTGTAGTTGTATACGCCCCCTTTCTGAGAATAGAGCAACTCTGCCCGCAAACTGAAAATATCTGTAAACCGAAGCGTACCCATAGCCCCCACGTGAAAGCCATTGGAATACTCAAAAGCCTCCAGTGTGGTCCCATCTGCGCCACTCTCCAGCGGGCCATCAATCGTTGTAAAATTGAGCCCGGCCCGAAAACCACCCGAAAACTCCTGAGCGTTCAACAGCATGGTGCTCAACAGCGCGAACACAAAAACTAAGCTAAAGCGAAGCATATCTTTTCAATTTGATGGGCACCGTTTTGCAGCGATTCAGGCAACCTGCCTCTATCCGCCACCGCGGCCCGCCCTAATTAACGAATCAGCTTTCCTGAACTAAATAGTTTGACAGGGAATGACTTATTTTGTTCCCGTCTCTAAGACCTTTTCCAGCCATATTCGGTTGGATAGCGGAGCTGCTCTTTTTTCAACAGCTGTAATATAAAAACCATTGTTCAGCGCAAATATAAGCATCGGCTTCAGGTAGTTGCGGGTTTTAAAGCGGATATGCCGGTACCCGTGCGCTTTTGCCCAGTTTTCCTGCTCCCGGGCCAGTGCCTGAGCCACACCCTGCCGCCGATACGCAGGCCGCACACCGCCCATCCACGAATAAAAAGCGCCGTCGCGCTCATAACCGGCTTTGAAGCCAGCCATATTTCCGTCTGACTCTGCCAGCAGCAGCAAGTGGGGCACGCCAGACAGCCGCTGCTCGTATTCAGCGGCCGGATAAGAGTCTTTTAATTCCGGAATTTGCCTTGAACAGGCTACCGCTTCTTCAACCGTGCAGCTTCTGATTTGCAGCATTACTGTATATTGTACGTCGCTACTACAGGGCAGTGGTCGGAGTGCACGGCATCCGTCATTTGATAGCAAGCCTCAAGTTTGGGAGCGAAAGCCTTGCTTACGGAATGATAGTCGAGCCGCCAGCCTTTGTTATTGGCGCGGGCGTTAGCGCGGTAGGTCCACCAGCTGTATTCTTCTTTATCGGGGTTCAGGTGGCGGAATGCATCTACAAAACCACTCTCAAACCATTGATCCATCCAGGCCCGCTCCTCAGGCAGGAAGCCGGAAGTCTTTTTGTTCCGTACCGGGTCGTGGATATCCATTTCACGGTGCGCAATATTGTAATCTCCCACGATGACCAGGTTGGGCCGCTCTTTACGCAGCTCCTGCACCCACTTAAAAAAATCATCGAGGAACTCCATTTTGAAAGCCTGACGGACATCCCCGGTGGTGCCCGAAGGGAAATAGCAGTTCAGCAAGGTCAGCTCGCCAAAGTCGGTCCGTAATATCCGGCCTTCGGCGTCGTACTTTTCGATTCCACACCCCTCGGATACCAAATCAGCCGGGCGCCGGGACAGCGTTGCTACCCCGCTGTACCCTTTTTTTTCGGCTGAGTGCCAGTAGGCATGGCTAAAACCATTTTCCCGGAGCTCGGCTTCTTCCTTTTTCACCTGATCAGGCTGCGCCTTGGTCTCCTGCAGGCAAAGTACCTCAACCGGGTGTTCAGCAAACCAGCCGGCCATGCCTTTGCGCATCGCCGCTCTGATACCATTTACATTATAGGAAGCAATTGTTAAAGACATATTGGATCATTTAGCGCAAATATAAAAATTGGCACTGTTTTTGGTCTTTTTTAACCCCACTCGATCTGTTTTTCCCTCTCCTCAACAACATCCCCACACTTTTTTTAATTTTTTTTCTCGATTTACGCATAACAAAACAAGGTCAAAAAACACAAAAAGCAACATAACAAAACACTACAAAAAACTGACAATCAATTATTTGAATAAAGTATTGACACCCTATAAACCACAGTAACCATACAGAATGTACTTACAATGCAGGCAGTTATGTAGCACCTTTGTATTGTCAGCAGGGAAGAACAGATACAGAGGACGATTGGAAAAGAAGCTGACGAACCCTGTCACAAGCGGCAGGAAAAAGGTTGAATCCCACGAATGCAATTATAATCTCATGAAGATTTTGAGACATCAAAGGATGTTTCAATTTGGTATGTAGATAGCCTCTCAAAGCTCTTTTGGAAACCGGTCCCTCACAGGACCGGTTTTTCTTTTTCTCCTACATTCTACGTGCTTTCCCTACTTAGGTTGCACGTCGCCTTAACAAATTTCACTTTTCCTTTATATTTATTTTTTTCAGGCTACTTTTCAATAATCGCCACCTCTGTGCGCCGGTTCCGGGCATGCATGCTTTCTGTACAAGGCACAGTCCCTGCTTTCCCGTCACAATCACAGTCTACTAAAGGGTTGAGCTCGCCGTAGCCAAATGCCAGCACCCGGTCTCTTCTTATGCCCTCCTGCACTAAAAAATCACGCGCGGCTTCTGCCCGCCTGAGCGAAAGCTTTCGGTTGTACTCTTGTCCACCGACACAGTCTGTGAACGCCCTTAATTCGACTTTCATTCCAGGGTTTTCTTTCATCAACCTGCCCAGGTGCCGCAGGTCTTTTGCGGCTTCGGCCAGAATCTCTGCTGAGGCAAATTCAAATTGCAGGTTGTCCAGCAAAAACCGGCTGCCTACCTCGACAGCGCTTCGGTCGCCAAGGCTTGGGGCCCGGGTATCGTTGTAGGAGCCTGCCTGCGGGTAGCGGCCGCTTCGGGGCATAGCCGGCAAAGGCTTTAGGGTAAGGGAAGCACCCAGAGAGCGGTTGCCACGGCGGTTGGCCGTTTTCAGGTAGGTAGTGTCATTCTCAAATCCTACGTGGCTGCCTACTATGATGAAATGGGAACCATCGGGCAGACAGTATTTAAAAACACCTCTTTCGTCCGAACTGATCGTCACCCGGCGCTGCTCTTCCTGATTGAAAATAAGGAGTGTCGCTTTTGAGACCGGAGCCCCCGTCTGCGCATTGCTGACCACGCCTTCCAGCGTAATGCAATCATCTCTCTTCAAGGGGATGCCCACCGGCCGGTTAAACCGGTTATCTGATGGCATGTAGTATTCTTCCACTGCGAAAAAGCCGCGCTTCTCGACTTTGATCCTGTACTCTTTGGATAAATCAAGCATGATATAGGCTTTGCCTTCGCTGTTGGTCACTTCGTCCGGTTCTTCCAGGTCTTCGCTGCGCTGATCAATCTGAGCCTGCCCATCTCTGCCTGTGCCTACGCTTGCACGGGGCAGCCGCAAATATTGGATATTGCCTGTACTGCCGATGACCCGTTGGTAAATTTTTATTTCTGCCCCGGTTACCGGGCGCCCGCCCTCCTCCGTAAAGACTTCAATAGTAGTGGTTTTAAAGTCGGGGAACACCACCCCTTGTATGCCTTCGGGAGCATCAAAGCTGTAAATATCATCCCTGCCTACTCCACCTTCACGATTAGAAGAAAAGTATCCGCTTTTGCCTTCTTTATCCAGAATCAGGCCAAAGTCATCCGCATCCGTGTTAAAAGGCGCTCCCAAATTGACTACTTCTGCCCAGGAACCATCGCCTTTGCCTTCAACCATATAAAGATCATATCCTCCATAACCCTTTTTGTAGCCATCTGAGGTAAAAAATAGGGTCCCGGACTGATGCAAGAAAGGGAAAAACTCGTGCCCGGGCGTATTGATCCGTCCTCCCAGGTTCAAGGGAGGCGACCAACCTCCGTCCATTTTTAGAGAAACGTAGAGGTCATACCCCCCCTTGCCTCCCGGCCGGTTGGAGGAGAAAATCATAAAAGTGCCGTCATGCGAAAGCGTGGGATGCATGCAGTTGTAGGCATCGCTGTTGAATGGAAGGGGCCTGATCTGCTCCCAGTCCAGAAACCCAAAAGTCGCTTCGTATATCTTCATCCGGATTTTGCCATCAGCTGCTACGGGCTCAACCCCATTGGTGGTGTTGTTGCGCGTAAAGTAAACCTTGTTGGCTTTCAGATCGAACGTAGACTGCCCTTCGTGTTGCGCGGAATTGAGATTGATGGAAAAAGGCTTTGGAGAACGGAGGCTACCGTTTGGCCCAATAGGCGCAAAGTAGAAATCAAAGAACGATTCGCCTGTGGCAGGGTCTTTAGGGCCTGCGTGGCGGGCAGAGCAAAAAACAAGTGTATCGCCGTAGTAAGAAGGTGAAAAATCAGACGCGGTGGAATTGATAGCGGTCTCGTTGTAAATACGCACCTTTTGATTGGGTTGCGCAACCGGTTGTATGCTCGAAGCTACAGGGTTCTGAGCTTGCAGGCTAAATGCAAAGCCAAGCAGCAATAAAAGCAGATAAAATCTCATTTTAGGGCGTCTTGTGTTTAAGGAACCAGCCCCTGATGCATTTTGAAGGCACACCGGCGGGCGTTCCTAAAATATTAAAGTCCGGTAAGGTATCAGTATTCTTATCAAAAAGCCAGAAGGCCAGTCAGGGTACTTGTCTAAAAATGCCTCAACAGTGCCTCTAACATTAACACAAGTTAGCCATTATCCACAACAAATTAAACCTCCCACCAGAATCCCTGAGGTGAGCAGCCTGCCTCAACGATCAGTAAAACCGCTTATTGCTGCCATTGCTGTTAAAAAAGCGTGGATTATCATAAGTGGCGCCTTTGCCGCTTTTCCCTCCAAAAAAGTGGTGGATGAAGAGCTCCGCGCTGCCATCATTATAATCCTGCAGGTCAGAAAGCGTAAAATCATAGGAGGCGCCGATCATCCATTTGTCGCCGATCCGGCTGGAAATAAGGCCGGACACGGATTCTCCAATGCTGTTTTCTTTATTGCCGCCTGTGCGGTAAGAAGCGCCTGCGGTAAACTGCTCGAAAAAGGTAAAGGAGAGGTTGATGTCTGCATCAAAGGGGGCGCCATCCACATATTTCAACAGGAAGTTGGGCTGCATGACGATATCATTATCCATTAGCCGCACATTGAAGCCGGTCATCAAGTACCAATGCCGGTCTTCTTTGGAGATCGTGCCCTCGTCATCTGACAGGTCAATGCTCGACTTCAGGAAGCGGGGTATGGAAAACCCAACGTAAAAATCGTTGCTGTTGTAGTAAATCCCTCCTCCAAAATTAGGGGTCACCCGGCTCTGAAAGCCTGTCGGGATGGCATTGTCAATCTCGATCGGCTGATTGGCCCGAAGCTCGCCCAGGCTAGCCTGTATCAAGCGGATAGAAGCCGAAACACCAATGCCAAAGTAACCATTCCCCAAACGGAAGCGGTACGCATAGTCCCCTTCCAGGGTATAGCGGTCCATAATGCCAATACTGCTGCGCACGAGGCTGCCCCCGATGCCAACTTTGGCGTTGAGCGCAGAATTGAAGGTGATCAATTGCGCCTCCGGAGCGCCTTCTATCCCAATCCACTGCTGCCGGGCCATAGCGGTAAGGCGGGAGCTGCCGGTCGAGCCTGCATAGGCAGGGTTGAAGGCCAGCTTATTGTGCATGAATTGGGTAAAATGGTCTTCTTGCTGCGCCTCCGCCAAAACGGCCAGCAGCAGGAAAAGTATAGTGATCAGGTAGTAGTTTTTCATAAGTACTTATTTGGGATTTTGCCCCGGCAGAGCCGGGGCAAAAAGATTCCTTGTTTGAATTATTTCTGAAGCAAAAGGTATCCGGTAATTGGCCGGCTCCCATCTCCCAGGTCCAGGATGTAGAAGTAGGTGTCCACTGGCAGGTCTTCTCCATTGAAGGTTCCACGCCAGTTGTTCGGATAAGGACGGGGCGAATTGTACACCTCATCTCCCCAGCGGTTAAACACGGAGAGCTGGCTGTTTGGGTATACGCCTGTGTCCAGCAAGCACGGAATGATGAAGGCTTCATTGACCCCGTCGCCGTTTGGCGTAAAAATATTCGGGGGTTCGCAGTCCACCCCTTCACCGACGGTGAGCCTTAACACCGCATCAGCACAGGCACACCCTTCGCGGCATACCTGATAAACCAACTCGTCTGTCCCGGCAAAATCAGGATCGGGCGTATAGGCAATCCGGTTATCTGCTGTTACCCTGGCACGCCCGTTGAAGGGCTCCATAATGACTTCAAGGGTACTACCCTCCGGCACAGCGTCATTAGCCAGCACATCCACAATCGTCTCCACGGCAAATTCAATGGTCCGTTCATCATTCTGGGCTACCGGCGGCAGCTGATAGTCGATCAGGAGCGTGTCCCTGGAGTCATCGCCGCACAAGCCTCCGTCCAGCGTCCAGATGGCTATGTTATCGCCTACGGTAAGGTTGGCGACCTCCGTATCCGTACTGTTCCGGTTGGAAAACACCAGTTGCTCATCCGGTGAGCTCCACCTGCCGGAGCTGCCATCTGCGGGCTCTCCTGCCGCCAGCATGGCCACACCGTTTTCCTCACAGACAATCACATCAAATCCGGCAAACGGATTGTTGTCCGCCAGCGTAACAAGTACGCTCGTGCTGTCCATTCCGCATTCGCTGACGACCGTCCAGGTAAACGCATAAGTATTGCCTGGCAGCAGTCCCGGACCGGAAATTCCGGTGCCAGGGTCTTCCGGGTTATCAATTTCCACATTGAAGTCGGCCTGTACAGCAGACTGTGACCAGCTGCCTTCTCCTGCCTCCGGGTTGGAAGCATTTAAGAAGATCGGATCGCCAGGGCAAAGCAAGGTATCCATCCCTGCCTCAGCAGGCTCAGGAACATTAACCTGGATTTGCAGGGTATCGGAGCTAAAGCTTTTACAGCCTCCATTGGATAATTCCCAGACCAATTGCCGGACCCCTTCCTCTTCAAAGCCCGAAACATTAGTTGTAGCGCTTCCGGGACTTTCAATAGTGAGCGCTCCACCATTGGCATTGAGCTCCAGCCAGATACCCACACTTTGGGACACCGGTGTAGCAGCAACGAGCAGCGCTGCTCCGGCACAGGTGGAGGTATCCGGTCCGACCATGGCTATCTCATCCGGTATAGTATCCAGCGCAACCGATATAGAAGGCGAAGGGTCAGAGATACAATCGCCGGTTTGCACTTCCGCCTCCAGGGTGAGGGTGCCCCCGAAGCCCGAGAAGTCCGTTAGGAACAAGTTGGGCGTAACCGTAGTATCCAGTGGCGTCCCGGCATCATACCACAGATACTGAATGCCACCACCCGTTTGCCCGTCAGGAATGGAAACGGTGAGCGTAGCGCCGGGTTCATCCACGCATATGGGCCCGTTGCTAACAAGATTGGTAGGAGCCGGCAGCGTTTCGTTGATGACCACCGTGACGGTATCTGGCTCGGACTGGCAGCCGTTGCGCTGAGCGGTCACGATAAAGGCGCCGGCATGCAGGTCAGGATTAGCAGAAGGAATGTTGATATTCGCCCCGCTCGGCGCAGTGCCCATTGGCGTTTGCCAGGTATAAGTGGACCCTGCCGGCCCGTTTGCAAAGAGCTGCAATTGCGCACCTCCGCAAACAGGGCTATTGCTGGAAGCCTCCACTACCGGGTTGGCATTCACCTGAATGGTACGAACGGGAGAGGGCACGGAGGGGCAGCCATCCTCAATAAGGGATACCTGATAGCTACCCGCGTCATTCGTAGTAAGATTAGAAATTGTGATACTGTTGTCCGGCCCTGTATTTACGGGTCCGGATGGCGTATCCCAAATATAGGTTGCATTGGCCACCATTGGTGTGGTGAGGGTGAGCTCCTCCCCTTCGCAATAAGAGTACGTGGCAGATGGGCTCGTAGGGGTAGGCGCGCGCGGGGGGGCGTCTTTCACCTGCAGCGTTGTGCTTACTGGCAGGGAAGGGCAGCCTTCTTCTGTAAACACAACAAGGGAATAACTGCCTCCATTTAATGCTTCCGTTACATTCTCTATGATAGCGACCTCGTCAGTAGAGGTGTAGCCCGGGCCCGTCCACAAGAAATCATAGGTCCCGTCGTTAACAGGGAAAATGGTAGCCTGAAGCGTCACATCCGTAGCCCCATACAAACACTCCGGGGCACTGTTGCTGACCCCAATGATGTCGATGGCTTCGATGACCTCCACACTAACGGAAGCGGTATCGCTACACCCCTGCGCAGTGGTAACCGTCAGGGTATAGGTACCGGTCCGCAATGGCCCCACCTGATTGATCACCGGATCCTGCACCACTGAGAGATAACCGTTAGGGCCATTCCAGGTGTAGGATGCGCCGGGCAAGTTAGGGGTTCCAAAAAGCTGCAGGGCACTTCTCTCACAAAGCGGATCTTCCGGAGAAATACTGGTCGCTGCCATAGCATTAGGGCGTTCATTCACGATTACATTCGCAGGTGGCGAAACATCGGAAACACACGAAAACTGAACACCGCGTACAGTCCAGGCTCCATGGTGCGTCTCATTTGCATTATCGAGAATGAGCGTATTCGTAGTCGTCGTAATCTGGTTCAGGTCTGGCCCGGTCCAAATGTAGGAAGCCGCGCCGGATGGCTGTGCCTGAAGGGTTATTTTTTCTCCTTCGCAGAAAGGGTTGGTGAGTACGGCAATCTGGTAAGGGCCGGGCTTGGGGATCACGTTAATAATGGATAGCGCCGGCTCAGAAGGGCAGCCGTTTCGGAAGACAGTCAGGTTGTAAACCCCTGCATTTTCTTCTTCCAGTGGATTGATCGCCGCCGGATTCTGGTCGGTAGAGAAAAATCCATCCGGGCCCGTCCATTGATAGGTAATATTCGCTCCTGCCACAGAGGTGCCCAACGAGGCCGAGCCGCCCTCACACTCGGTTATAACGGCTGCGTTGACCGAGGCTACAGGCCTTGGAGTCAGCAAAACCGGCGCTGCTACCGAAGGCTCTGACTGGCAGCCGTTGGCTTCAATAATGAGGTAGTAAAACCGGGTTTCAGGCTGTAGAGGGTTATAGGCAGGCAGGGTAAGGCTCCCCTGATTCGTGGTGGTTATCAACGTACCGTTCGGGAACTGCCCTTCGTACCAGTAATAGGTCGCATTGCTGAGCACAACGGAGGAGCTCAATTCTACCGGTTCATCGCCACACTGCTGGGCGTTTGCCTGCACGACCGGGGTCAGGGGCAACCCACTGACGGACACGTTGACCACGCCTTCTGCGGTACATCCGGATAGCCCTTCAATGGTCACCACATAGGCTCCGGAGTCATCTTCGTCTACATTCGGGATAACCGGGTTTTGCTGGGTGGAAATGATATTCCCGTCCGGCCCACGCCATACATAAGTATACACTACGCCACCCTCGGCTGCAGGCGGATTGGCAAAGAGGTTCAGCGTATCTCCGCCGCAAATACCGGAACTATAGGTGGGCATAGGCGCTTCTGCCTCAATGCGGATCGGGCGGGTGCAGGTAGACACATTACCTACAACGTCCACAACGGTAAGCGTAGCCATTACTGTCGTGCCGGCCTCATCACACGTAAATGTATTGGGGGAGAGGAACATCGTATCAATCGAACAGTTGTCAAAACTGCCAGCATCAAACTCATCCACACTCACGGTATCTGGCTCGATGCCGGATGGATTTATCTCCACAACTGTAGGGCTACATAGGGCTACCGGGGGTTCATTGTCCAGGATATCGATGATGAAGCTGCAGGTATCCGGGTTGCCCACTTCATCTTGCGCAATGTAGTACACCGTGGTTTCGCCCACATTAAACTCATGGGTTGGCGACAAGGCCGGGACGGTCATTTGCGTATAGGGGATTTCGGTAGCGCCTTCTGCGTAATAGAAGGGCGTTACGGTTTGGTAAACCAGGCTTACAAAAGCATAACTAAGGCTGTCTGTTTCACCATCTCCGTCCACCACCATGGCATCACAGGGGTTGATCCCATCGCCGGGCCCGCCCGGGGGCACCGGAATAAAGCTGGGCTGCAGCGTAAAGGTGACACTGCCATCAGTTGCCCAGACGTTGAAATCCGCAGCAGGAATGCTCACGGCGTATTGCCCCGGATTGGCACAACTGGCAATGCCCTGCGGAGTAACATTTATGGTGTCTCCATTATCGCCAATGATGTGGAAGAATGCCCCTGAGGAGCTAAAGTCTCCCTGCAAATCAATGAGTAGATTGACATCATCAAAGGCATTGGCTGCCACTCCGTTAAAGGTATAGGTCTTCGGGTTGGCAATGTAATCGTTGAGGTTGGGGTCAAAGGTGTAAGTAAGCCAGGCACTTGCGGTATCGCCAGGCATGGTTTGGCTGTAAGGGGACTCCAGGCCACAGTTGTCCGTGATGTTGTCCGGGAGCGGCAGGGTCACTTCAGCGGAGCAGGTGCCTGGCTCCAGTGGCTGAGCGATATCAGAAGGACAGGTCAGTTGTGGCGGCTCCTGATCTTCCACCACCACCTGTTGCACGCAACTGTCTATATTGCCTGCACAGTCTGAAATATAGTAGGTGATGGTATTTTCGCCAATGGGCAGGGTCACCATAGCGGGGGCAATCGGGTCAACCAATACCCGTGGATTATTATTGGTCCGGTACTCGTAGCGCAGGTCGTTGAGCTCCGCTATCGGGAAGATAAGATTAGCCTGAACAGTACCGGCAGGGTTGCATAGCGCATTAATCGCGAAGCTACCAGGCTGTGTGGTTGGAATATTGGGCTCAAGGCGGATTTCAATCACCCCGTCCACGGCCCAAAGGTCCAGCAGCGGCTTAGGCACGCTGAGCAAGGTGTCTGCATTTCCGCATTGCACCATCGCCCTTCCGGTACGGCCAATTGGCGTGCCATCTTCACCGATAACGTTGAAGTACTCTGTAGTCCCTTCTGCATCTACATTCTGAAGCTGCAGGCTGAGCTGCCCCCCGGCTTGTGCATTGATGGGCAGTGGCTGGTTGACAGGGAAAGATAAGACGATAGGGTTCACAGGCACGCTCGCCTCCTGCCCCGGAGAAGCATTGGAGGTGATCGTTGCGTTATCAAATAGATTGACCACGGAGGAAGCACCGGCACACTCCTCCTGAATAAAGGGCACTTCTACCGTATAATTGGCAGAGCACTGCCCAAAGTTGGTCCCAATCACTTCATCTTCCGGGCACTCCACAAATGTTGGCGCCGTATTATCAATCACGATGAAGATTGCCTGCTCCAGGCTGAAGTTTCCACAGCCATCATCCACCACAAAATCCACGGCCTGCACCAGGAGCGTATCACTACCCGAGGGGCAGATGATATTCGGAGTGCTGCTGACCGGTTGATTGGTTCCCGCCTCAAAGGCGTTCCAGGTCAGGCTATCTACCGGTGTACACGCATCACCTGCCTGAGCACCTCCGTAGCTTTCCAGCCAGTTGCTGTACAGGGTTTCAATATCCGTGCCCGCCATACAGGTGACCGTCAGATCTGAGGGCGCTGACAAAAAGACCGGTGCAATGGTATCAATGACGGTAACCTGCTGAATCTGAATGCTATCATTCCCGCACTCATCCGTTACGCGCCAGGTACGCTCCAGCACATAGTCATTTTCACAACTGCCCGCTATGAATGTTTCGGAAAGGAGTTCTGTGGTCAGTTCGTTGGGCCCTGAGCAATTATCCGCTTGCATCGTGGGTTCCCCGGTGATGGAGAAATCATCCTCGTCACCGCAGTTCACAGTAGTGTCTGCCGGGACAAGGAAAGAGGGCGCAATGGTATCCTTAACAGTAATCAGCTGATTCACAGAAGTGGAGATACCACACACATCTTCCACTACCCATTGCCTTTCGATAAAGTAGCTGTTGTCGCAATTCCCCGGTGCTGTTTCATCAGAGAAAGTAACGGTGATCGGCCCGCCACAGGCATCCACCGTATCTGTGACCGTACCTGTAATACTAAGGTCAAGGGGGTCTGCATCGCAGGAAATAGTGATGTCTGGCGGGCGGGTGAAATCAGGGGCAGAAAAGTCACGCACCCGGATCACCTGAACGCCAGCAGTGAAGTTCCCGCAGGAATCCGTGACGAACCAACTGCGGCGGATGTCCAAATCATGCTCCGGGCAGGACTGCGGCCCGGGTATCGTATCCTGCTGGAAACCTACTGTCAGGTTAGCCCGGCAATTGTCCGTAGCCGTTACCATGGAAGATGGGTTGTTCATCAGGTACTGCTGTATGGTATCACAGCTTACTTCTATGGTGTCCGGCACATTTTGCAGTACCGGTGCTACGGTATCTATGGTGATGAAGGAAGCTTCATAATTGCGAATATTCCCACAAAAGTCCTCAATCGTGAAAGTGACCTCAAGCGTATCACAAGGGCCCGGCACAAAAGAAGACGGTGGCATATTGGTATTCACAGAAAGAATCCCGGTACAATCTTCCAGGTTGCTGTTTACGGCAAACAAACGGCTTTGCCTCCAGGAATCAAAGGTAGGCTCGCCTGATTCACAGGTGATAACGGTGTCCAGATTGATGGAGAAGTTGGAGACCGGAGGTTCTGTATCCTCTATGATGATGATCCGTTGGATTGCTTCAGCCTCTGTCATATCGGCGAACGTACCCCGCCAGATCCGGTAAAGGGTGTCCGGGCCACCGCACACAGAAATGGCATTCAAAAGCGGGGTGCCTGGCAAAATAGTACCGTCGCTTGCCGTACTGTCCACCGGAAAAATGAAAATAGAGTCATTCATATCCATTGGGTTGAACAGCAACAGCGTATCTGCCATAGGAATGTGGCAGATACCATCCACTATGGTATCGTTGGGTGGGTTCAGTATCGGCGGCAGTTCTTCCATTCCCCGGAAAGTTGGTGACGGTTTCTCAGGGGGTGCAGGACCATCCGCGGCTTTAGACTGAAGCGGGGCTGAAAAGCTGATGAGCAGCACTCCCCAGACCAGTAAAGCGTGTAGTCGTCTCGTCATGATTGTGTTAATTTATGGGATGATTCCATTGTAAAGGCCCTCAAATAGCGGGCCTGCCAAAGTATGTTTGGGTAATAAAATTTTCCTGCTTGAATGACCAACACCAGCAGGCACAGGAATGCCCGGGGTTTGGCCTTAGGTTGCCTAAGAAGTGCATGTTCAATCGGTTTTGGTTTTATGCTCAAGCGGTTGTCATCGATAGACTAAACACCAGGGGAATACGCAAAAACTAGTCACAAAATATATAAAAGCTGGCAATCAAGCTCACAATTGACAGCTCTAATTGCCTAAGCAACACCTTATTATATTTCGTCCTGCATGGAAGAACGATAAACGGAAGGTGCTGTCAAACTTCAATAGCAGCCGGTCCAACCTGGAATTCATAGCTGCCTGCTTTATACCTGGCTGTGCTGGGTTTAGGGCTATCCTGACTTTTGCCGGATAGCAGGTGAGTCCATGCTTTTGCTTTCGTTCAAAATCAGGCCAAAAGCGTCTATTCTTCTTCGTCTTCAGGCTTTCGGTCCTTCAGTTTTTTATCTTCTACGTTCTTATCCAGAAATTGATTCAGTTTTTCGACATCAAGGTTTGAAGATATTTCTCCAAATTCATTGATTTTTATGTCAAAGCCTTTCAAATCCTTATGTACCCCGGGCTGCTCTTCTTTTTCTTCTTCTTTATTTTTTTTCCTGGACATCGGCTCACTATTTTAGGATTGTACAATGCGGTCAAACGCTTCAAACCCGATTTTCAACCGGGCTACGGCTTCCTCCTTCCCCAACAGTTCCATCATTTCGAAGATCGCCGGCCCTTTCATGGTGCCCGCCTGCGCCAGGCGCAACATTGGCAGCACATCCCCAAACTTGAGTTCGTACTTTTCCATAAACCGCTCCGCAGCGGCTTTGATCTCATCCGCAGAGAAGTTGCTCAGCTGCTCCATATCCTTAACGAGTTCGGCAAACTGTTCGCTGCGTTCCGGCTGCCAGCGTTTTTGAATCATTTTCTCTTCGTAACTCCGGGGGCGCTCAAAGAAGTAGTAACCGTTTTCCCAAAATTCGGGCAGCGTCACAGCCCGCTCTTTCATCAGGCCGACAAAGCCCTCCACGAAGGCATCAGAAGCCTCCTGACCATTGGCTTCCAGTATTGGACGGACGAGCCGGGCCAGGCGGGCGTCCTCCGCTTTGATCATGTACTGCTGATTAAACCACTTCGCTTTGTCGATATTGAAGCGGCTGCCCGATTTGTTGATCCGCTCGGGCGTAAAGGCGCCCACCAATTCTTCCAAAGTAAACATTTCCTGCTCATCACCAGGGTTCCAGCCCAGCAGCGCCAGGAAGTTGAGCACCGCTTCCGGCAGGAAACCGTACTCGCGGAAGCCCGTAAAGCTGTCTTCTGCCGTTGCACCCTTCCACGAGAGCGGGAATACCGGGAAGCCTAAACGGTCCCCGTCCCGCTTGCTGAGCTTGCCATACAGCGCACTTTTGAGAAAGGCTTTGAAGGCAGCCTTATCAGCTTGATCTTTTTCTTTTTCTTTCAGATTGGCAGGAATATTTTTCTTATCCTGGAAAGTTTGCAGGGCGAAGGCCTCCGCTTTATAACCCGCATGCTCCGGGTGCTTACGGGCAAACTCCTCTGCCATCCGGCTCGCCATCGCAGGAATTGCAGACTTGTCGAGGTAGCTTTCCGGCGCAGGCTTCAAGATGAGCGGCAGGTGGGCAAAAGCCGGCATTTGCTGTTCCCAGCCAAGGCTTCGGTAGAGCAGAACGTGGTGCGCCGTGCTCGACAGCCACTCTTCGCCCCGCACCACATGAGTGATTTCCATCAAGCGGTCATCCACTACGTTTGCCATATGGTAAGTAGGCATGCCATCGGCTTTGAGCAAGACTTTATCGTCCAGCTCAGTACTGTCAAAGGCAACTTCTCCCCGCACGATGTCTTCGAAGCGTATCGTCTCGTTGTCAGGCACTTTGAGGCGTACAACGTGCGGCACGCCTTTTTCCAGAGCCGCCTCTACTTCCTCCGCGCTCATGCTGATGCTGTTGCGCATGCGCATACGGGCAGTGGCATCGTATTTGAACGTCGGGTCTTTTTCCCGGGCCAAGTCCAGCTCTTCAGAAGTGTCGAACGCATAGTAGGCATGGCCTGAGTCGATCAGTTGCTGCGTGTACCTGAGGTAGATATCCTTTCGCTCCGACTGACGGTAAGGGCCAAAGTCGCCGCCAATGCCCGGCCCTTCGTCGGGCGTAATGCCCAACCACTCTAGTGCTTCAACAATGTACTGCTCTGCACCTTCAACATAACGGGTCTGATCGGTATCCTCGATACGGAGGATGAAGGTGCCGCCGTTTTTCCGGGCCAGCAGGTAGTTGTAAAGTGCGGTACGGACACCGCCAATGTGTAGTGCGCCGGTGGGGCTGGGGGCAAATCGAAGCCTCATATTTTCCATTGAATTTGAATACTTTTTGTCCTTTCAACGAGCCGAGCGGAATGGGTTGCGCCTTTTAGAAATTTTTTTTTAAAAAACCGGTGTTTTCAGGCAGCAAAAAAAGCACTTGATACGTTGTACTCTCTAAATGCCCAGTCTGACCAGTTATTCATCTACTTTCTTCGACACTAAGCCGATACCTCGGGAGGCACAAAGGTAAGCATTTTCGCAAAGCCTGCCAGCGTTAACCCGTTTTACGGGGGAAAACCTCCTTATCCTGCGACATTGAACACGGCCGCTTCTGAAGGAGCGCCTTACTATACCATGAACATTTAATCAAAAGGAGTTATGTACCTCGTTAAGACACCTCAAATTATCCAAAACCTCTTCCCCAACTTTACGTGGAAGATCCCCACCGATGAGAAAGTCCTCTACCTGACTTTTGACGATGGGCCTGTGCCTGCAGTAACCCCCTGGGTGCTGGAGCAGCTCAAAAAATACGACGCCAAAGCGACGTTCTTCTGCGTAGGCGATAATGTCCGCAAATACCCGGATGTTTTCAAGCAAGTCCTCAGCGAAGGGCATGCAGTGGGCAACCACACCTTCAACCACCTGAATGGGTGGACAACAGAGAATATCCCCTACTTTCACAATGTGCGCCACTGTGCCAACCGGATGAACTCCGTGCTCTTCCGCCCGCCTTATGGCCGGTTGAAGCCTAAGCAGGCACAGTTCCTGCAGCGCCACTACCGCATCGTTATGTGGGATGTGCTCAGCGGCGATTTCGACCCGAAAATTTCCACCGGGCAATGCCTGTCCAATGTGATTGACAATGCAGAGCCTGGCTCCATCATCGTTTTCCACGATAGTGTGAAGGCCGAAGATAAGCTGCGTGAGGTGTTGCCTCAGGTCCTGGAGCACTTCACTGCTCAGGGGTACCACTTTGGCAAACTCAACGAACAGGAGCTCATTACTCAGCGAGTGAAGGTGAGCGCCTAAGAACGGACACTGCTTACCCCTTTTGGGGTTTAGCCGATTAATAAATTCTGCAATGCTTTAACGCAAAAGCTGCCCCCGGAAACGCCCGGGGGTGGCTTTTTCCGTATTAGAACTCAACGGGTTCAGATTCAGAAATCACCAAAGGGAAAGCCTTGCGGACCGCCCGCTGCTCTCCTTGCCTGAGTTGTTCATACGCCCTGCCGTACAACCGTTGGGCTTCTTCCTCCCATAGCCCCTGATAGCCTTTTAGCAGCTGATCATAAACGGTAAGATAGGCCTCATAGCTGGTGCCTCTGTCGTGTTGCAGCGCCACCACCGCATGCCGGGGCGAGGAGGGCAGTTTCGGCGACCCCGCAGGGTTTTGGACAAAGGACCTGAGTTTTGCCGACAGCTGGTCAACGGGCAGCAGTTCCTGCTCTACCAGCAGCTGATTGCTGGCGTTAATCTTCACGCTGAGCACATTTCGGTCTGGCAGAGGCTGTACGGGTGCAGGCAGATAGGCCGGCAAGCGCACCTGAAGCCCGCTTTCCTGAATGATGGTCGTGGTGACCAGAAAGAAAATCAGCAACAAAAAGGCGATGTCTGCCATAGCACCCGCTTCTACCTGATGAGCGGCGCGGCGTTTAGGTTTCGGAAACATAATTTGTGGTTTTGATGGCCCTTTCTGGTAGTTTCCGACACCTTTTAAGATGCGCAGAAAGTGTATTTTGGTGGCTCACCAAGCCCGATGCTGCTATGCAACACTTTGCCGCCCGCTGGAAAGCCCTTTGGAATCCTGACCGATACCATGGCTGGGGCAAATCCCGGAACTACTTTGAAGGCTGGTACTTCAAGATAGTCAGTCCCTGCGAACGCTATGCCTTTGCGCTCATTCCCGGCATTTCAATGGATGAGCGGGGGCAGCAACACGCATTTATTCAGCGGTTAGATGGCAAAGCCTGCACCTCAGCCTACCACGAATTTACCGCTGCCGATTTCACGCCCCGCGCAGACCGCTTTGAAGTGCAGCTGGGCTCCAATCTTTTCGCAACAGACCAACTGGAAGTCGCACTACCGGAGCTATCGGGCAAACTTACCCTCAGGGGCACCACCCCCTGGCCATCCACCCTTGGCGCGCCCGGTATCATGGGATGGTACAGCTTTGTGCCGTTTATGGAATGCTACCACGGTGTGGTCAGCCTTCACCACAGGCTGGAGGGGCAACTGAGCGTTTACGGTGAGCCCGTGGACTTCACAGGGGGTATAGGCTATATCGAAAAAGACTGGGGAAGGTCTTTCCCTTCCAGCTGGATATGGATGCAGACCAACCACCTTTCCCAAACGGAGGGCGCCTGCCTGATGGCTTCTGTAGCGCGTATCCCCTGGCTGGGCAGCCACTTCCCGGGCTTTCTTGCCGGGCTTCAGCTGGAGGGCAGGCTCTGGGCTTTTACCACCTACAATAATGCCCGGCTGAAAGTTGGCTTGGACGAATCTTCCCGCACTATACAGCTCATCCTCAAACGCAAGGGGGCTGTTTTGGAAATCGACGCGCAGCAAAGAGGGGGCACCGGCACCCTTGCCGCGCCAGTCTCAGGCGCTATGGCCGGCAAGGTGAACGAAAGCCTGCAATCGGTCGTGCAAATCCGTTTACGGGAAGGGCAGACTACAATTTACGAGGGCGAGGGGCGGCATGCCGGGCTGGAAGTTGCCGGCCCGGTGGCGAAAGAGCTGGTTTGAGGTAAACCCTGTCCGGGCTCCGCTGTTGTGAACACCAAAACCCTGCGATCATGCCGATCCGATTACTGTTCATATTGTCCGGGCTCTGCTGCCTTAGCCTGAGTTGCGGACAAGCACAAAACCCGCAAGCAACCATGACTACCGCAAAAAACGTACTTGGTGAACCGCTTCAGTCCTGCTGCACCGACCCGATGACCGGCTTCTACCGGGACGGCGTTTGCAATACCGGCCCCGACGACTTCGGAACGCATGTGGTCTGTGCCGAAATGACTGCCGAGTTCCTGTCCTTCACCAAGTCAAAGGGCAACGACCTCAGCACGCCCCGCCCGGAGTACCGTTTCCCCGGCCTTAAGCCCGGCGATGGCTGGTGCCTGTGCGCATTGCGCTGGCGAGAAGCTTATGAAGCTGGTGTTGCGCCTCCGGTGCGGCTGGCTTCCACCCACGAAAAAGCCCTGGAATTTGTCGACCTGAAGGTGTTGAAAGCCCATCAAGTCACGCCCTAGCCCTGTTACAGGTCATCGGATACAAAAGTCCAACCCCGACAAAGCGCAGATTCCCCCCGCTTTCACGGGCAGAATTAGTACATTTGTTTCTGAACTGCAACTGTACAGACAAACTGCAACTGCCCATGCGCCAACTACTCGAAACCGATCAGAAAGCCCTGGAAATCAATTTGGACCCTTCCATCTATGGCACTTTTGCCGAGATTGGAGCCGGTCAGGAAGTCGCCCGCTACTTTTTTCAGGTGGGCGCTGCGGCAGGCACGATTGCCAAGACGATGTCCGCTTATGACAAGACCTACTCCGACAAAATCTACGGAGAAGAAGTCTCCGGCCGTTATGTCTGCGAGGCGCGCCTGTACAAAATGCTCAACCACGAGTACGACCTGATGCGTTCCCGCCTGACCAATGAGCGGCCCGATACTCGCTTTTTTGTTTTTGCAGACACCGTAGCCGCCATCAACTACACCCGAACCATCAAAGGCAACGGCTGGCTGGGGATCCGCTTTCAACTGACACCGGGCGGGGGCACCAATGACCTCGTGCTGCATGTGCGCATGCTCGACAACGACAATCAGCTGCAACAACAGGCGATTGGCATCCTGGGCGTCAACCTCATTTACGGCTGCTACCGCTACCACGATGACCCGGAAGCCATGCTGCAGTCGCTGATGGACGGGCTGCATGGCCGGGTGAAAGTTGATATGGTCCGCCTTACCGGGCCGGACTTTGAAGACCTCGACAACCGCCTGCTCAGCCTTTGGATGGTCAAGAATAAACTGACTGATGTGGCTATGTTCGGGCCTGACCGGCAGAACGTGCATGCTTCTGAATTTCTGTACAAGCGGCATGTCATGGTTGTCCGGGGCAGTTTCCGGCCCGCTACGCTGGTCAATATGGATATGATACATGCTGCCTTCGCCCAATTCAGGAATGAGGCGGAAACCGATCCCCGGCGTACTTTTCTGCTTACGGAAATTACGATGGACAACCTCTGCAGCACCGGCGAACTGGACGAGCAGGATTTTCTGGACCGGGCGGAACTCCTCAACACCATGGGGCAGACCGTGGTGGTCTCCGATTGCCAGCAACAGCAAAAGATGGTCGCCTACCTTTCCGATTTCAAAGTGCAGAAGCTCGGCTTTGTCCTGGGCGTACGGGAACTGCTGGAACTGATCAATGCCAAATACTACCAAAACCTGGATGGCCGGCTCCTTGCGGCATTCGGGCAGCTGTTTACCCGCAATGTGAAATTCTACGTGTACCCGGCCCTGCAGGAAGGAAGTGGCGAGATCATTAATGCGCAGAACGTGCCGATTCCGGAAGGCGTGAAGTTTTTATATAAGCACCTGCTGGACAACCGCCAAATTGTGGACGTCGAGGGCTTCAACCCCGATGTGCTGCACATCTTCTCCAAGGAAGTCCTGCATATGCTCCATGCCGGCCACGAAGAGTGGGAAAGCATGGTGCCCACTCAAGTCGCCAACCTGATTAAAGAGCGCTACCTCTTTGGCTACCCCGTAGAACAAAAAACCTTTGAATTCTAAGCACTTTATGAAACACCTCATTTTTCTGATTTTCCCGCTTTGCCTGGCCTGCCAGCCTGCAGCGGATACGGCTCAACAAGGCACGCAAGCAGAGGCGCCTGCCCCCCCCGAACACCCTCAGACCGAAAAAAAGGACACCACAGTCCTGGAAAAAGCCCGTGCCATGGGCTTTGACACCCAATACCTGATGGGGCAATTTGACCCCGCCGGGCACCCGGACTTTGTGCAGGTGCCCGCCCGGTACGCCGACCGCGAGGGCTTGTTGCTCCGCAAAGACACCTATGAAGCCTTCTTGGCCATGTATGAAGCCGCACAGGCAGATGGCATATCGCTCGTTATCCGGTCCGCTACCCGCAATTTCAATTACCAAAAAGGCATCTGGGAACGCAAATGGACCGGGCAGCAGCAGCTCTCTTCAGGCGAGAACGCCGCTCAGGCCTTCCCGGACCACAGGGAGCGCGCCCTGGAAATCCTGAAATACAGCTCTATGCCAGGCACTTCCAGGCACCACTGGGGCACAGATATTGATTTAAATGCCTTCAACAACCGTTACTTTGAGGAGGGCAAAGGGCAGAAAATCTACGCCTGGCTTACCGCCAACGCTCCTGCCTTCGGGTTTTGCCAGCCTTATTCCCCCAAGGGCCCCGAACGCCCCAATGGCTACAACGAAGAGAAGTGGCACTGGTCCTACCTCCCTGTTGCTCAGCCACTTACCGCTCTGGCCCGGGCAGAGCTTCAGGACGGGATGATCTCCGGATTCGAAGGCGCAACTACCGCAACAGATATTCAGGTTGTTGACAATTACGTTTTAGGAATCAGTGATTTATGTATAGAAAAATAAAACAAACACTAACTTTCCATGTCACAAAAATTAATATTTTGAACAATGTGCCGGTATCTTTTTCCGTTACTTGCACCTTATAATTAACATTACAACAGAAATACGGGGTTTAAACAGCGATTAAACTCAAACAAAAACACACACAAAAACTTTTTTATTTCTTTTGATTACTTGAGACAAGGGTTTCTGAATTGCTGAATTCTTCCAACTCCTTGCTTCCTCCGCATGAAACGGATATGCACAGTTATTTCGTTTTACCATTGATCTAAAGCTCGAAAAGAGTAAGAGGGAGTAGACAGAGAATCCTGAATTTCAGCTTGTGATGTCTAATTTTCCAGGAAGTACCAAAGTATTTTGGTACGCAGGCACTAACATCTAACGAGAATTTATTCTCAGATAGCTGACCTCTCTAACCCGGGGTCAGCTTTTTTTATTCCTGCGCCGTACCTCCCGCACGCTCCAAACAAAAGGGCGCTTCCCTGCCTTTTTATAACAAAGCAACCAATGTATGGCACTTACTGAATCAAAAATGATGCAACTGGGGACTGTAGCGCCCAACTTCAGCCTGGAGGATACCATCACCGGAGAGACTGTTCAGCTTGGTGATGTGGAATCGCCCCATGGCACGGTCATCCTTTTCCTGTGCAACCACTGCCCGTATGTTATCCACGTCAACCCGGAATTGGTGCGCCTCGCCAATGCCTACAAGAAAAAAGGGATTGGCTTTGCCGCCATTAGCGCCAACGATGCGGTGCAGTACCCTCAGGATGGGCCGGAGGCGATGAAAAAGACAGCTGCTAAAGCAGGCTACCCCTTCCCTTACCTTTATGACCAAACGCAGGAAGTAGCAAAAGCCTACGATGCCGCCTGCACGCCGGATATATTTGTATTTGACGGACGGGGAAGGCTGTACTACCGGGGCCGCCTCGACGGCTCCCGCCCCAACAACGATGTGCCACTGACTGGCGAAGACCTCCGGGCGGCACTCGATCACCTCCTTGCGGGCGACCCGCCACCGGAGCAGCAGTACCCCAGTGCGGGTTGCAACATTAAATGGAAAAACTAATGTGGTTTGACGAAGGGCAGCGTCCCCCGCTGCTCCTCTGCTTCCACTGTCAGATAGTACACACCTGCCGGTACATCAAAAGGGGCCGTAAAGATATTCCGGCCCCGGCTGACTGAAACGGCACCTTCACGGACGATCTTCCCCAGTGCGTTATGGCATGACCATTGCACCGTGCCGGCACGGTCCGCAACATAAGCCCATTGCAGCTCCGCACCAACGGGGTTGGGAAATACCGAAATGTTATCCAGCAACCGGGGAGCCACCTTCGGGTAAATCCGGTTGATCAGCAGCCGGTCTTCCGGGCTGAGGCCGGAATCATCGAGCGTCCCGCCGTTCATGTATACATTGAGCAAAATGCCGGTTTCCTGCACGCCAACGCGCTCCAGGCGGCTCAGGGGCCCAAATTCCAGGTGGTTGCCGGGCTGTAAATCAATATAAGTTTGATTATCGGGGGATACCTCATGGTTCCAAAGCACTACCCGGTTGTTGATAAACAGGCGGCTATCTTTGCCCAGCACAATTTGACCGCCTTTGCCGAGCCCCAGCAAGCCATCTCCATCTGCACCGTAGTGAAGGTCTGTGCCCGGCTGCACCTCCAATTCTGACCCGTTCAGAAACATCAAACAGGCCGTCTCCCCGCCGAAATCCAGGTGCCCGCCACCGTAGACCAGATTTGTGGAGCCATCGAAAACCAGGTCGATAATCACGCCCAGGCACCAATCCATCCCTTCATTGATGATATTCAATTCGTGCCGGACCGTGTCGCTGCCTTCAACAAGTGCTCCCCGCACCTGCGTAAAGGGCTGAAAGCGTAGGTTGCCAAAATCGCCGGTGTACAAATTCAATTCCTGCGGAGTCGCAGGATTAATCTCCGGTTGTGCTTCAATGAAAAAGGGATGATCTGTACTTGGGTAGGTGGTATCTGCGTAAATCCCGAGATAATTTGCCGCCCAGGGTTCCCCTTCCACCACATCCCCTATTGTGGCATCATAGGAAGCACCTGTAAAGGACCATTCCGGAAATATCAGCTGCGAAAAGAGGTTAGCTTCGTCGTATGTTCCCTCGACGTCACTGTAAAACAAGCGCAATATCTGCCCACTCAGGTCCTCCTCATCAAAGGTGAATTTGACGACAAAGGCTTCCAGGAACTGATCCTCGAAACGTTCCGTGGTAATGCAGCTTTCGATGTAGTAGTTAAAATTATCGCTATCAATGCCCGCTTTATAGGTACGGTCTGAACGCTCACCTTCTGTTTCTGCGGGGATATTAATCCGCGTAATCAGCCCGGAGCAAAGCCCGCCCGGGCAGTCCGTGCCCAATTTCAAAATACTGCCGGTATTAGGCTGTACATTGGATGCCGACAAGTAAATATGATTAGGTACGAGCCATGGGTTTTGGATGTCCGTGCTCCTGATAAAGAGGGGCTGCTCCGGGTCAATTTGGCCTAAATCAATGGTAGGGTTGAAGCCATCGGCCTCCACCGTGATACAACGGGTGCTGTCTACGGGGCCGTCCCATAGCCCGTTGGCCGTCTGGTAAATTTCCCAGCCCACCGGCCAAAGCACCGTTTCTGATTCATCATAGGGGCAGGGGCGGCTTTCCAGGTCGTTGTAGTAAATATTCTCCAGAAGTGACTGAGCGTGTAGCGCACACAGCCCGAAACAACTGGCTAGCAGTAAGGAATAAAGCTTTTTCATACGAAGTGGGTTTAGTTCAATTCAAGTTAGCCCCAAAGGCACTGTACTTCAACCCCAACTTTGTCTTGCGGATTGCCAGAACGGCAGATTGAACGAAAATCCGGGCTGTACTGTTGATTGTCAAGCGAATACCGTACTTTTGCAAGTCCGAAAATTACAAGACCGATAACAATTATGTTTCCAGAATACGATGTGATTGTAGTGGGTGCCGGGCACTCCGGATGCGAAGCCGCAGTAGCTGCCGCTAACCTGGGCTCCAAAGTGATGCTCGCCACTATGAATATGAATACCATCGCACAGATGTCCTGCAACCCGGCAATGGGCGGTGTGGCTAAAGGGCAGATTGTACGGGAGATTGACGCCCTGGGCGGTTACTCCGGTATTGTGACCGATCATACGATGGTGCAGTTCCGCATGCTCAACCGTTCCAAAGGGCCTGCCATGTGGAGCCCTCGTGCCCAAAGCGACCGCATGCTCTTTGCAGCCAAATGGCGGGAGTTGCTGGAGCAGCACCCCAATATCGACTTCTGGCAGGAAATGGTCACGGGTATTGTAGTGAAAGATGGCCGGGCCACCGGTGTGCGCACAAGCCTGGGGCTGGAAATTCCGGCAAAGGCAGTCATCCTGACCAACGGCACTTTCCTCAACGGCATTATCCACATCGGTGAAAAGCAATTCGGTGGTGGCCGGGCGGGCGAGCGCGCCTCCAAAGGCATCACGGAGCAACTGGTAGAGCTGGGCTTCGAAGCCGGCCGCATGAAAACCGGTACCCCGCCCCGCCTCGACGGCCGCTCTATCGACTGGTCGCAACTGGAAGAACAGCCGGGCGATGAAGACCCGGGCAAGTTTTCCTATACCAATACCCCAAGGCTGCAAAAGCAGCGCCCCTGCCACATCGCCTACACGAGTCAGGAGGTGCACGACACGCTGAAGGAAGGCTTTGACCGCTCCCCTATGTTCAACGGGCGTATTCAGGGGCTGGGGCCACGCTACTGCCCTTCCATCGAAGATAAAATTGACCGCTTCGCCGACCGCGACCGGCATCAGCTTTTTGTGGAGCCCGAGGGTTGGAATACCGTTGAGATTTACGTCAACGGCTTTTCGTCCTCCCTGCCGGAGGATGTGCAGTACAAAGCTCTCCGGAAAATCCGGGGTTTTGAAAATGCCAAGATGTTCCGCCCGGGCTATGCCATTGAATACGACTTCTTCCAGCCTACGCAGCTGAAGCTGACGCTGGAAACCAAGCTCGTCGACCGCCTCTACTTCGCCGGGCAGATCAATGGCACCACGGGTTACGAAGAGGCCGGCTGTCAGGGGCTGATCGCCGGTATCAACGCCCACCTTTCCATCAGGGAGGAGGCGCCTTTTGTGCTGCGCCGCTCCGATGGCTACATCGGTGTGCTGATCGACGACCTGGTCAACAAAGGCACCAAAGAGCCCTACCGCATGTTTACTTCCCGGGCCGAGTACCGCATCCTGCTCCGGCAGGACAATGCCGACCTGCGCCTGACACCAATGGCACAGGAACTTGGCATCCAAGGTGCGGAGGAGCGCATGCAGCGCGTACTGGCCAAGCAGGAAGCCGGGGAAGCCATCAGCAAGTTTGCCCGCAAGCTCAGTGTGGAGCCCGGCGAAGTCAACCGCTACCTGGACAGCCTGGGTTCGCAGCCGCTTTCCCAAAAAGTGAAGCTGCACAGCCTCCTCCTGCGCCCGCATGTTGATATTGCCGGGCTGCGAACCGTCCTGCCTGCCCTGGATGAGTTCCTCGGCAACTACGAGCCCGAGTTTATCGAAACTGCCGAGACGGACATGAAGTACGAAGGCTACATCGAGCGCGAGCGCGAGCGGGCCGACAAGATGAACCGCCTCGAAAATGTCCGCCTTTTCGATAACCTGGACTACGAGCAGCTGACCTCCCTCTCAAAAGAGGCCCGCGAGAAGCTGTCGCAAATCCGCCCGGAAACGGTAGGTCAGGCGAGCCGGATCAGCGGGGTCTCTCCGGCGGATATTTCAGTGTTGCTGGTGCATATGGGGCGTTAACTGGAGACAGATAGAAAGCGCTTTATAGCTGTGCTTTCTATCTGGCCAATGCCCTCAACCTGGTGCCAACCTTCCATTTATGCTCACTTAAGAACCACTCTAAATTCCGTTTGCCCGGCAATGGGTATCTCCCGGCGTTTGTATCCTGTATAGCTAAATATTAAAATTTCTGCCGCAAGAGGCAAAGTAAGAGAAAAAGAACCATCAAGATCCGTAACCGTGCCTGTGTGTGACCCTTTGACTAATACATTGGCTCCAATCAATGGCTGCCCTTTCTTGTCTACGACTGTGCCCGAGACCACAATACGTTGATCAGGGTCAGGCTTGAGGACGACGTTATAGCTTTCCTGGTTTGATAAACGGACTACCTCTGTGAGATAATATTTTTTGCTTATTTCAATGGTCTTAGTTTTGTAGGGAAGCTCTAGTTCAAATGCTCCTCTATGATCCGTTTGAACTTCCAAATCCCCACCAGGCACATACAGGTAAGCTCTTATCAATGGATTGCCCCGATCATCTGTTACTTTGCCTCTTATTTTCCTGGGGCGTTTCTCTAATTCAAACTGATTGATCTTTGCCTGTGCCTGCGCCCGGTAGCGCCCGTTGGGGTACATCTGCAGGTAGAAAGCGTAGGCTTCCACGGTATTCAATTGTTGCGCCTGTGCCCAGAGTTGCACCTCTCCCCCATCTGTATTACTGCTGACAGCACCCCTACCCTGGCAAGCCGAGCGATGCACAAACACAAAGCCGCCATCACCATGGCCGGTGAAGGAGCCGTCTTCAGGCTTCGGCGTTTCGATGCTGCCCATGTGGTAACGTAAATCACGCATACGCACTACCCCTTTTTCCTGCCCCTGCCGCAGCGCCGTCAGCCAGCGGCGGGCGAAGAGAGAGCGGGCTGGGGTTCGCTGCTCTTTACTGCCAGAGGTGAAGTAGAGTCGGGTAGGGTACGCCAGGGCACGTTCTACCTGATCAGCGCAGTCCGCATCGGCTTCCCAGGGCGTACCACCGGGCTCGCCCTTGAAGCGGTCGCCAAAGGCACCGGAGTAGCAGGCGTCAAGTGCCAGGAGTACGTGCTTGCTTCGGCACTTGGTCACCCGGCGGCCCAGCTCGGCGTAGCTCAGCCAGGTGTCGCCGTAGGTGTCCCGCAGCTTCCCATTGTGCGGCACGAGGAAACCTTCGTCAGCAGTGGCGTCGTAGTAGCCGTGGGTGGAGAAGAAGTAGAGCACCTGGTCGTTGGGGCGTACGCGGGCGTTCCACTTTGCGATTTCATTCTTAATGTCTGCCTTGCTGGGATTCTTGATGTAGTGGGGCTGGAAGCCGTAGTCCGACTGCAATAAAGCACCAATAGCTTTGACCTCCTCTTCGGTCTCCGGCAGGGCGGTCCAGCCATTGTCAAAGGAGGTGCAATAGAAGAAAATGGCGTAGTCTTTGCCATCCCGCAGGGCAGACTGGGCAGAAAGGGTATAACTGCAAAACAGCACTAAAATGAAAGGCAGTATGTAGGGTTTAGTCATAGCGCAGAAGGTTTAGGCACTGTGCAAAAGTACACAAATCATGGGGGAAGTTCTTAGTCCTTATTCCCTATTACCTCTTCGCCATGCTTAGTCAAAATACTGTTCAGCAAGTTTAGACCGTAATACCTGTTGTGATTCAGAAATCGTTCAAACAATGGCCTTAACTCCTCCACAAGCCCCTTATCCTTAGCTACAGAGAGGACGCCAATCGTTCCGATGCAATTGATCCCCAAGTTCTCAGCAATCCTTCGGGCCTTTTTGTCGTCGATCAAAAGGTAGTTAGCATTAATCTCCCTGTATAAAACGACGGACTCCGACTCGCCATAATCCATTACAAAAGTCAATTCATTGAATCCGGATATTATTCTTACCCGGTCTTTGAAGAAGCCGGCTATTCGATCGTAATACTCCGTCTCTTTGTCTTTAGTGATTTCTTCCCAGACCGCTTTGGGAATCGCAATTTCATCAAAAACGACTTCTAAAATACTCAGTTTATCAATAACTGCTAGAGAGAAAATAGGACCGGAGTCCGAGATGACCAAGCCTTCACTCATAGTTATTTCAGCTTTTCTATATCTCCCAATATATCATCCAGTTCTAGAAGGGAAATAGGTATTTTATGCTCAGAGAGGAGTGTCTCAAACTGTAAACGGGATAATTCCGCAATTTGGGCCGCTTTACCGATCGTTACTTTTTGTTGAGCATATAGCTGAATCGCCAGCGATATTTTTATACGTTTTTTCAGCTCTTCTTCAGATTCATTTAAAGTCAGCAGGATATCTGCCGGCAGGTCAATATTAATCGTGTGTAGCGTCATAACCCATTTTTTTTATCAAACAGCACTAAGTTAACAACTATTTTTGACCAGCCTGAGTTCCTTTTCCCATTGTTACAGGATAAGCCTTAGAGATGCTGAGCAACTGTATATTTTTGGTATTAAGGTTGCGCTCACAGCACTGCATTCTTGCAAATCACCTTCGGCAAACAATGTTTTCCTTTCAAATTGATGACAGTTTTCCCTATTTTGGAGTCAAAATCCGGCTAAATGAAAAAACACTATGCCCTGTTGACATTCCTTTTTTTTGGCCTGCTGCAACTTCAAGCGCAGGTATTCCTGGGCGACGACACCGATTTCTTTAACAAAAAAGCCCGCCTTTACCAGCGCTGGCTTGATGCCAAAGGCTATGGCGAAGTACTCAAAGTAGACGAAGCCAAACTCGCGAAAAACGGCATGGAACTAGAGCTCTGGCTCAGCTTGCGCACGACCGACCCTGACAAAGGCGCTGCTCTCTGGCAAGAACTACAGCAACGCTTGACAGCGCAGGAAGGCGGGGAATCGCTGGACGAAACCCTCTACTACACTTTCGTCCGCTTCATGGAAATCCCACCGGCGCAGGGCAACATACAGGTCTACCTGCCGGCAGCATCGGGCAGTGGCTACAACCCCTGCTTCTACTATTGGATTTGGGAAGCAGACAATGCCATACAGACCAAAAGCCGCATCAACGCCTGCAAAGCACAGACGCTCAATATCCCGGTAGAGCTGCCGAGGGTAGAGCAGGCGGTGGGCACATCCGAAGTCGCCATCGAACAAAGGCGCAGCCGACAAGATGTATTTGATGCTGTACTACGGTACGCCCGGCAGCGGTACGAACAGCCAAAAGAGGGCTGTGATGGCAGGGAGCCCGAAGTAGAAGAAACCGATTTCAACAACAAGTACGTCCTCAAATTCCACGTCTCCGACCTCTGCCGTGAAGTACTAACTGACGAAGAACAGTCGCTATGGTGCGACTTCGTAGAGCTATGGTGGGGCGACTGCAACGATATGCGCCGCGAGCGCCTGGAATTCACATTCCACTACACGCCTACCGATGAGGGCTACCTGCTGACGGGCAGCCTGACGGGCAAGTTTGGCTCCGGTGTGTACAAGCCCCGCACTAGCGGTTATATGGATATGGAGCCCGACTTTGAAGACGATTTCCTCATCCCCTACGTCAACCGCTTTCAGCAGGACCTGAAACGTTATCTGGAACGCCCCTAGATCATGAAGCACACCAAATCCTCCATCCGGCAACTCATCACGCAGGGAAAGCTCGAAGCCGCCAATGCCGCTGCTCTCGAATACGCCGAGTACTCCGGGCTAAGCGACATCGCCAATGCCCTCACCGTACTCGGAAGCCGTGCCCAAGACCACCACGAGAAGTGGAATGCCGGGCTGATCTCCTACGAGGCGTACTCCCGCGCCCACGCCCAGATCACCCACAGCCTCACCGACTGGGTGAGCCGCCTGCCGGATGAGCCCACGCCGGGCAAAAAGCGCCGCCGCCTGCTTACCGAGGCGACTTTTAAGAAACGCCTGTTTTACCTGCTCTGCCTCATCAAGGTAGCCGTCATCCTGCGGCTGGCTTACCACTGGAGCACCGGCGGCTTCAGCAATGATCAATTTCAGGGTACGGTGGCACTACTGGCCCCTGCCCTGGCCGCCTACATCTCCGTGATGGTGGCCGACTACCTGCGGCAGCACCACAAAGGGCCGGAGCCGCCCCGGTATATTTCGGGCCCGCTGGTTACCTTCTCCTATTTTTTGATGCCGATCTACGGGCTGCTGCTCTTGCTCTTCATTGAGCTGAAGGCCAAGTCTGCCTTCTCCTTCGCGGAGATGAATACCTGGCTGGCGCTGGTGGAAAGTGTGTTGGGGGCCTATGTGGGGCAGATTGTGTTTGCTTTTTTTCGGAAGGGGGGGTGAGAAATTTTTGTTATTTTTTTCAGGAACCGACCGAACGACCGAATCGACCCCATGCTGACTGCTCCTCCACCTAGCCCCCGCCAGAGAGGGAAAGTTGTTGCGCTTGGCGTTGAGGCGTTTGAGCTGTACCCAAGGTTTTTTACGCTTCATTCCTACTTCCCAGAGCAACGCCTCACCGGCTTAATACTCAAGAGCAGAGTACCAACTTATGCATCATCTCCCCCAACATCACGGGCAACGCGTCTCCCCCGTGCCCCAACGCTGTAGCCAGCTATGGCGCTATCTTCCACCCCCTGAATCCCCCGCCAGCGGGGGACAGAGCGCTGCGCTTGAGGCAGGGGCGTTGGAGCTGAGCGCAGGGGTTCTACGCTTCATACACACCGTGCAGAGCAACGCACATAGCTAGATAGTTAGAAGCAAGGGGCCAAACTTACTCTCCATCCCCAGCATCACGGGCAACGCGTCTCCCCCGCTGGCGGGGGCAGGGGGGTGGACTTTCCGCATTTTCTTCCACCCATTCCAAAATAACCCCCGAAACATCATCTATCCGGTTCAGCACCTCCCAGTTGGAGAAACGGAGCACACTAAAGCCCACTGCTTCAAGATCACGATCTTTTTGCCGATCCCGTTCGGCAGCTTCTTCCGTTTCATGAGTAATGCCATCTACCTCAATCACAAGGCGTAATTCCAGGCAAGCAAAATCTGCAATGTAATTCAGGATGGGACGCTGCCGCCGGAAGGGGTACCCTTTCATATTGCCGGCTCGGAGGACATACTTCCAGAGACAGGCTTCACCTTTGGTCATATTCTTGCGCAGGCGGTTGGCGAAGGGCTGGAGCCTTTTGTTGTAATGATAGTTGTTTTTTGGAGAGGCGGGTTCCATTTTGGGGTGTTTTTTGTCATCCTAAGATACTACTTGTTTATCACGATGTCAACTCATTACAGGTGTAAAAGTAAGGGACAACGTTTTTCAGGATTTCACCCGATAATCTGTCAACTTATTTTAGGAATCAAACCTGATTTCCCTCCCCCTAGCCCCCTCAAGAGGGGGACAGGCGTTGCGCTGGGGGTTGGGGCGTTGAGAGCTGAACACAGGGTTTTCACGCTTCCTACATATGGCACAGAGCAATGCCTCCCTGCCTTAATGACCAAAGGCAAAGTGCTAACTTCATCACCCATCTCCAGCATCAAGGGCAACGCGTCTTCCCCGCCGGCGGGGGCTGGAGGGTGGACTTCTTACAACTTCAACTCCCCTAAAGATGTCAACTTTTCTAAGGAAATCGATCTTTATTAACCCCTCCTGTATCACCTCCCCTCCCACCACCGGCACACTAAACACCTTAATCTGCATTTCTATAATTTTTTTCGGGGGGCTGACGCCCCTTCCGTTTCCAATCTTACAGCGCTCCTCAGCAGCACGCCCTACGCCGGGGCGCTACCGCCGCCCCGCTCCGGTTGTTGCCGCTGTATCGCGTTTGCTCACCAAAGGCCCGGAAGGGCTAGCGTGAACTGAGGGCAAGGCGGAAGCCGAGGTTGAGGCCACGCAGCGACGGATACCAGCCGTAGCGATTAGAAGCGCGGCAGAGCTGGGAAGGGTTGTACCAACCGCCGCCGCGGCTCACGCGGTTAGAGCCCGTACTAGGACCGCGGGGGTTCTGACTGGAGCTTTTTTGATAATAATCGCTGTCGTACCAGTCCCAACACCACTCCCATACATTACCGCTCATGTCTTTCAGCCCAAGATCATTCGGTCGGAAGGAGCCTACCGGAGCTGTTCTTTCATAGCCATCCTCACTTCCACTACTATTTGCATAAGAAGAAAGGCTCGACGCCGAAGAAGTCCCCGCCCATTTATCGCTGCCGCCTCGGCTGCGCGCCGCATACTCCCATTCTGCTTCCGTGGGCAGGCGGTAGCCATTCGCATTCCAATCCGCACTTATACTTGTTCCACTTATCCGGTAGACCTGCTGCAGCCCGTCTTCTTTGCTCTTCCAGTTGCAGTAGGCTACCGCACCGTACCAGCTTACCTCCATCACAGGGTGCCTGTCATAACCACTCTTCGCGTAGTAGCGCCCATTGCGTTTTTCAATATTTGCATATTCGCTGTCTATCTCGTACCACTCTGTACCGCCCGTACTTTGGTTGCCTTCCGCATTAAGAAACGCCGCAAACTCCTCATTTGTCACCTCAAAACGGTGCATATAAAAATCATCCACCGTGACCGTATGCGGCGTTTCATCGCTGTCCGCATCGCTATCCGAGCTGCCCATCTGAAAAGTGCCCCCCTCCACAAAGATCATATCCGGCAGGTCGCGGCGGCGGGTGGTCGAGGAAGAGGGTGTTGTGCTCCCACCCTGCTCAAGGGCTTTGATCTTGGCTTCGGCTTGTGCCCGGTAGCGGCCATTGGGGTATGCTTGACGATAAAAGGTGTAAGCTTCCTTGGTGTTTAGCCGCTGCGCTTGCGCCCAAAGCTGCTCTTCGGCGGCATCGGTATTGCTGCTCCCGCCCTGGCAGGCCGAGCGGTGCAAAAACACAAAGTCCCCGTTTGCCTCGTGCCGGCTGGTAAAGGAGCCGCCCTCGGGCGTAGGGTAAGTAATGCCCCCTAAGTAATAGCGCAGGTCGCGGGAGGTGACCAGGCCGGTACGGGCACCGCTGCGCAGGGCTTCCAGCCACTTTCTGGCAAAAAGGGAATTGGCTGGGGTACGCTCTTCCCGGCTGCCGGAGGAAAAGTATAGTCGGCTATCGTGCTTTAGAGCTAACTGCGCTTTTTGCTGGCAATCGCCTGCGCCTTCCCAGGGCAGGGCATCAGGCGCGCCCTTGTAGCGGTCACCGAAGGCGCCGGAGTAACAGGCATCAAGGGCCAGAAGGACGTGCTCGGCGGGATTTTTCGTGATGTAGCTGCCGAGGTCGTCGTAGCTGAGCCAGGTTTGTCCGTAGGGGTCAAGGCGGGGTATTTTCCCGTCTGCCGGCACGAGGTAGCCGCGGTCGGCCCCGGTGTCGAAGTGGCCGTGCATGGAGAAGAAGAACAGTATTTGGTCGTTCTTGCCGTAGCTGCGCTCGTTGATCTCGGCGATTTTATCGAGTATGTCCGCTTTTTTTACTTCCCGGTGGTATTGCACGGTGAAGTTGTAGTCGCTTTCCAGTATCTGCCCAATTTTCCGGGCTTCGCGCCCAGTCTCCGGCAGGTCTTCCCAGCCGGGCTGGAAGTCGGTGACGTAGAAGAAGTGGGCGTAGTTTTTGCCCAAAGCCTGGGCGTAAAGACTGCCGGACAAAACAGCTAGCAGAAGCGTCAGCAACAAAATTCTGAAGTGGGGCATATGATGGTGGATTGGTGCTTGGAGTGTAAATATACCAATCAGCATTGTTAATTTATAAATTGGTAGGCAGATGATTATATGGCTCATTTGCTCTGGAGTAAATAATGGTTGTCACCCTTTTTCAGGATTTTATCCGATCATCTGTCAACTTATTTTAGGAATCGACCCTACCCCCAAAGCCGCCCCTGCTCTGCATTCGGTAAAAGGCGGAACGACTGCCGGTGGTGAGGCGTAGCCCCGTGCGCCTGTATGGCCGCCCGATGCGCTTTTGTAGGGTAGCCCTTGTTTTTGTGCCAGTCGTAATGGGGGTGCGTTTCGTGAATCTGCATCATATAATCGTCGCGGTAGGTTTTGGCCAGTACGGAGGCGGCGGCGATCGACAGGTACTTTCCATCTCCCTTGATGATACAGTGGTGGGGCAGGTCCTGATAGGGCTTGAACCGGTTGCCGTCAATGAGCAGGCATTCCGGTGGGGGGGCGAGTTGAGCGATGGCCCGGTGCATGGCCAGGAAGGAGGCGTTGAGGATATTCATCTCATCAATTTCCCTCGGGGACACTTGCGCCACCGCCCAGGCGATGGCTTCGGACTCGACGATTTTACGCGCTTCGTACCGCTGTTTTTCTGACAATTGTTTGGAGTCATTGAGCAAGGGGTGCTCAAAATCTGTTGGTAAAACCACAGCCGCTGCAAAGACGGGGCCGGCAAGGCAGCCGCGCCCGGCTTCATCGCAGCCTGCCTCAATCTGGTTTTTGTCGAAAAAGGGCAATAACATTATCGCGAACAGTTGAATTAGTGGCCACAAAGATATAGCTTACGTCCAAGAGATGATGAAAAGTCCAATATTTATCCTACTGCTACTGCTTACGGCCGCTCCACTCCTGGGGCAGGTGACGCTGCGTGGCAGGGTGACCGACCAGGATACCAAAGAGGGCGTGCCCTTTAGCAACGTGTTCTTCGAAGGCACCACCAAAGGCACCTCTGCTGATGTAGATGGTTACTACGAACTTACCGTTGAGGAATCCGGAGACAGCCTGAGCGCCAGCGCTATCGGCTATGGTGTTGTGCGTAAGCCTGTGCTGCCGGACCTGAGGGAGCAGGAGATCAACTTTTCCCTGGGCGGCTCCAGCCTGACCCTCAACGAGGTGGTGGTCATTGCCGGCGAAAACCCGGCCAATGCCATTGTAAAAGGCATTATTGACAACAAACGGGAAACCCGCATGAGCGCCCGGGAGTCCTACGCCTACGAAAGCTACGCTAAAATTGAGCTGGACCTGGAAAACATAGACGCAGAGCTGCGCAACAAAAAACTCCTCAAGCCCTTCGAGTTTATCTTCGAGAACATCGACAGTACTTCGGATGAGAAGCCTTTCCTGCCGATTTACATCAATGAAGTCCTCTCCGATGTGCTGTATGTGAAGGATGCGGGCCAGCCCAAACGCATTATCAAAGCACAACGCGCTACCGGCACGGACAATCAGACCGTCATCGAATACATCAAGCGCATCCACCTGGAGTACAGCATTTACGATGACTGGATTTATGTACTGGACAAGCCCTTCGCCAGCCCTTTTTCCAAATCGGGGCTCAACTACTACGAGTACTACATCATCGACAGCGCTATGGTCAATGGCCACTGGAGCCATCAGCTGAAGTTTAAGCCCAAGCGCAAGCAGGAGCCCACCTTCTACGGCGACTTTTGGGTGGCAGACTCCACCTTTGCGGTACAGCGTGCCAACATGCGGATGACGCCCGATGCCAACATCAACCTGGTCAGCCGCATCATCATACACGAAGAATATGAGCCGAGGGGGGAGGAGCCCAACTGGGTGCCCGTTAAGAAAAAGATGGTGGTCGACTTCTCCCCCGCCGAAAACGCGCCCGGGATGATCGCCCGGCGAACCGAGACCTTCAAAAACATGCGCCTCAATCAGGTCGGCACCAAACAGGATTACATTGAAAAGGAAGAATTTTACCTGCTTGATGAAGTCAAGGTGGAGAACGACTCCTTCTGGCAGGCTGCCCGCCACGAGCCCCTTTCCAAAACGGAACAACAGGTCTACACCATGGTGGACAGCATTCAGAATATGCCTTTGTTCAAAACCTATGTGGAAGTCCTGGAGACCGTCTTCGTAGGCTACCTGCAAATTGGCAAAGTGGAAATCGGCCCTTACTCATCCCTCTACAGCTTCAATCCGGTGGAAGGCGACCGCTTCAGTATTGGCGGGCGCACTACCCGGCAGTTCAGTGAAAACCTCCGGCTCGGTGGCTTCCTCGCCTACGGGCTTCAGGATCAGGAATTCAAATACGGGGGCAATGTGGATTGGATTATGAACCGCAAGCCCAGGACCATGGCTGGCATAGCTTATGTGAACGACATCAGCCTCAACAGCGAGAATAGTGAGGAATTTGTTCAGGGGGATTTGTTTTCCGGGCTTTTCCGCCGGGACCTGCTCATGAAGCTGATGCGCGTCAGGGAGGGCAAGGTCTATTACGAGCGCTTCTGGAAGAACGGCCTGTCTAACCGCGTCACCTTCCTGCACCGGGAGATGGACCCCTACGGCGGCATCTTTCCCGACGGCCGGGGCTTCAACTTTGCTTACTTATCGGACCCGGGCCGATTGACGGATATTGATACGACCATCCGCACAACGGAGATCATTTTCAAAACCCGGTACGTCAAGGATGAGATGATTGTGGACGGCGACTTCAGCCGCAACAGCTTTGGGTCCAAGCACCCCATCATTGAATTCCAGTATACGCTGGGCGTTGATGGCCTGCTTGGCGGGCAGTACACCTACCATAAGCTCAACCTGAGTTACCGGCACTACTTTTATATGAACCCAATAGGCTGGATGTCCTACCGCATCCGGGCCGGCAAAGTTTTTGGCAACGTTCCTTTCCTCTTGATGGAAGTCCACCCCGGCAATGAAGGCTATCTGGTGGGGCGCAGTATTTTCAACATGATGACGCGCTATGAGTTTGCCAGCGATACCTACGCCAGCCTGATGCTGGAGCACCACTTTGATGGATTCTTCCTGAACCACGTCCCGCTTTTGCGCAAGCTTAAGTTCCGTTCCTATGCGACCTTCAAAGCAGTGATGGGGCGCCTCTCCAATGCCAACCGTGATGTCAACCGGCTCAACCTCTTCGAGCCTACCGATGTCAACACCTATCCGGGCTTCCGGGCACCGAGCCAACATCCCTACATGGAAGCCAGTGTGGGCATTGAGAATATCCTGAAAGTCTTTCAAATTGAGGCCGTGTGGCGCCTGAATTACCTGGACAACCCACAGGCAAGGCGCTTCGGGCTAAGGGCCGGTGTGGCTTTTTACTTCTAACTACCGGTAAGCCCTGAAGACCATATCCAGTTGCGAAGCGTAGTTGGCGGGTGGGGAATAGGCAAAGAAGACGACAATTTCCAGCCGGACGCTCTCCCGGAATAAATCCCGTTTGGCATTCCGTAGCCCCGGCAGCAGGTCAATGCGGTCATCTTCGGGATAGCGTTGCAGCTGATCGATGTAGAAGACTTCATCGGCTGGGGTGCAATTCTCTGTGCCATCTTCGCATATGCGTACCGAAATGCCATCCAGAAAAACATAGTCAAACCCATCGAGGCACCGCAAAGTGGCCGAGTAGGCGCTAACCTCAGAAATCGCCGAGGTATCCGTATTGTTCTGGTTGAGGAAAAAGTTGATATTGGTGGCTACCCCACGAATAGCGTAGGCCCCGGGAAGTATAGGGCTTTCCCCGGCCTGAATGGTAAAGCGGAAGTTCGGGTAAGCCAGGTCAAACAACGGCTGCCGGTTGTCGCGGCGGCAGGCTGCGAAAATGAGCACTGTAAGTAGGATGTAAACCAATTGCTTCATAATGTTCATAACAACCAAATGTGCGGAAAGATTGTGCGCGCGGGACATCTTAAAGATTACTGTTTTTTAAAGGTCTCCACGAATGCGAAATTAAAAACTAAAATTATGCCTGCCTTTCCAATTATCAACTATATTTAAGCAGCTGAACAAAACGACACACTTATGGGCGAGCAAAGAGTCTCTCTGGTACAAGACGAAGTATCTATGCAACAGTTTGTTAAGAATCTGCTGCGGGATGTACAGGCATTGGAATACATGCTGGACAACGACTGGTTTGAAAAGGACATCGTCCGCATCGGGGCGGAGCAGGAGATGTGCCTGGTGCACCGAAAGACCTACAAGCCGGCTACGATTGCCATGGAGGCCCTCGACCACATGAAAGAATATGACTGGGTGGAGACGGAGCTGGCGAAATTCAACCTGGAGACCAACCTCGACCCCCGGGAATTCACCGGGCACTGCCTGAGCGAACTGGAAAAAGAGAACGCCGGCAAGCTGGATAAAATCAGTGCAAAGCTAAAGGACCTCAAGGCCCGGCTTATCCTTACCGGCATACTGCCCACACTCCGAAAGTATGACCTGGAGATGCACAACCTGACGCCAAAGAAGCGCTACTATGCACTCATGGAGGCCATCAATTCCCAACTTCAGGGCAGTGCCTATGAGCTTCGGCTTTCGGGGATTGACGAACTGCTGCTGCGGCATAATTCTCCATTGCTGGAGGCTTGCAATACCAGCTTTCAGGTCCACCTGCAGGTCAGCCCCAATAACTTTGCACCGTTGTACAATATCTCGCAGGTCCTGGCCGCCCCCGTTATTGCAGTGGCTGCCAATTCGCCTATTGTCTTCGGCAAGCGCTTGTGGCATGAGAGCCGTATTGCGTTGTTCCAGCAGGCCCTGGATGTGCGTACCACCAATGAGCACATGCGGCAGCGCAGCCCAAGGGTCAGCTTCGGTACCAATTGGCTGAATGAGTCCATCATGGAGATTTATAAGGAGGACATTGCGCGTTTCCGGGTGCTGCTGAGCGCGGATGTGGAAGAAGATTCTATCAAGCTGCTTTCAGAAGGTAAGGTACCAAAGCTTCGGGCCCTGCAGGTACACAACTCTACAGTGTACCGGTGGAACCGCCCGTGCTATGGTGTGAGCCCAAACGGACAGCCCCACCTCCGTATTGAAAACCGGGTCATCCCTGCCGGCCCAACCGTGGTAGATGAAGTGGCCAATGCTGCTTTCTGGCTGGGAGCGATGGAAGGCATGCACGCTGCTTACCCCGATATCCGGGCTAAAATTGGCTGGGAAGACGCACAGGACAACTTCATCAAGTCTGCCAAGTTTGGCATTGATACCAAGTTCACCTGGTTTGGCGACCAGAAAGTCACGGCCACCGACCTCCTGCAGCAGGAGCTCATCCCGCTGGCGCGGGAAGGCCTGAAGCGGCGCAATGTGGATAGTGGCGATATCGACCGGTATTTGGGCATCATTGAGGAGCGGGCCAGGCAGCACATGAGCGGTTCGCGCTGGCAACTGCGGGCTTACACCAAACTGTCCAAAGAGGTGACCCGCGATGAAGCCCTCTGCGGGCTGACCGCCTCCATCATCAAAAATCAAAAAGCCAACAAACCGGTACACACCTGGGAGCTACCGAATGCAGAAGATATGCCCGATTACAAACCCGCCCGCCTGATGGTCGATGAATTTATGGAGACCGACCTGTTTACGGTGCAGAAAGATGACCTCATCGAACTGGTCGCGGAGCTCATGGATTGGCGCAAAATCCGCTACATGCCTGTCGAAGACTCCAAGGGCAAACTCGTAGGGCTCATAACCTCCAGGCTCCTGCTGCGGTACTACACGCAACAAAGCCGGCTCAATGGCAAGGCCGCAAGCTGTGTGAAGGACATTATGATTAAAAGCCCGATCACTGTAGGGCCCAACGAGACCATCGTACAGGCTATGCGCACGATGCGCGACAAAAAAATCGGCTGCCTGCCTGTAGTGCAGAACGATGAGCTGATCGGCATCATCACAGAAATGGAATTCCTGCGCATCACCGGACGCCTCATGGAACGGCTGGAGGCGGAGTTTGAGGATTAATCCAAAGAACGCTTCAAATCGCGCAGCAGGCGGCGTTGCCCGAGCTCA
The DNA here is from genome assembly GCA_024742755.1 of bacterium. Lineage (GTDB taxonomy): Bacteria > Bacteroidota > Bacteroidia > Chitinophagales > Saprospiraceae > Phaeodactylibacter. The sequence goes on from JANSXW010000014.1 coordinate 54,341, forward strand.
ATCCGAAACTCCATGCGCTCATTGAGCAGCCGGCCCTCTTCTGTCGAATTGGAGGCCCGGGGTGCAAAATCGCCCTTGCCTGCCACCGTCACCCGGCTCGTGCTCAGCTCGTATTTCCGGGTCAGCTCATTCACCAGGGTGGCAGCCCGCATGGCACTAAACTCCCATTTGCTGTTGATGCTGTTGCGGCGCAAAGGCTCGTTATTGTTGTGGCCAATGACGGTGAGCTGCAGTGTGGGATAATCTGCCAGATACCGGCTGATGATTAGCAAGGTGGAGTCTGCCTCCGGTTCAAGGCGGGTGGTGCTGCCCGGATAAAACAGATAATCAGACTGCACGGATAATGACAAATAGCCTCCCGGCTCCACTTCGAGGGTAAAGGCAGCGGAGTCCCGCCTTTGCAAGGTATCCAGCAGCCGGGCGCCAAGGGTATCGAGCTCGGCATTGCGGGCGTCCAGCAAAGCCTGGAAAGCGGCAATTTTGGCATCTCTTTCGGCGATGAGGGCATCTCGTTCCCGCAGGCGGGCGTCCAGGTCCTGTACTTCATTGGAGCGCTTTTGCTGTAGCCGCTCAATTTCATCATCCAGGGCAATGATGCGGTCTTGCAAATTATTTTGACTGGCGAGCAGGGCGGTATTCTCCCCCCGGCGCTCCGCAGTATCCAGTCGCAACTGGTAAACGAGATTTGAGGTGGAGTCCAACCGGTACGTTAAACTGTCGGCCACCGCATCAGCCGTAGCGATTGCAGCCAGGTGCTTTTTTTTGCTCACACAGGACACCAATAGCAGGGGAAGTACCCCCATCCAGATTATCTTCCTCATTTGCAGACGATTTAGCCACACAAATATAGCCTTCCTGCGTTGCCCGCTAAAAAATACGTGCGCATTCCTGAAATCAGCGAGCCCCGGAAAGGCGCGAAGGCTTTCCCGGGGCTCGAAAAGTTATTTGGAATCTGATCCGGCCAGGTTTAACGCAGGCGTATGCTGGAAGAGCCCAACATGCCGATCTCAGTAAAGATAGACACGCGGTAAAATCCAGCGTCAAGCTTATCCTCCAGGTCATAGACAAAGGACAAACGCTGGTTCTCAGCAATATCCACGTCTTTGGCTTTCACGGCGATAATGTCCATCTCCTGATTGTTGACAATGGTCTTTGCCTTTACCGGATTCGTGGCCGCGATTGGCGTCCCCTTGTCGTCATTAATGGTCAGGTAGAGGGTGCGCAGCCCCTGCAGCTCGTCCGGCACGCCAGTCAGGTCGAAGCTGACCCGGATTGTCCGTACACGGCGGGCTTTGGAGGTGACTTTGTCATTGCCTTTTTCCAGTTCTACCTGGAAGGCAGAAGCCTTGAAGTTTTCCAGCGTCAGCCGGCTGTTTTCTTCTTCGATGGTGCGGCGGATGTTGTTCAGCTGCTCAATCTCTTCTTTTGAAGCGGTAAGCTCGCCTTCCATCACGCCCATGGCCTGACGCAGGGAGTCATTCTCGGCTACCAGCCCCTGAATATTGGACTGCAGCTCGTCTTTCAGGGACATAAGTTCCTGAATCTCGGCACGGAGGGCATTGATCTCCGAGGAGCTTTTCGCACGGATATTCCGGATGGCAGCCTCTTTCTGCGCGATGGTTTCCTGCGCTTGAGCAATATCGCCCTGCAATTGGCCATTTTGCTCAGCGAGCATGGTATATTCGCCCTGCAGGCTATCCACTTCTGAAAGCAAATCTTCTCTGAGGCTTTCCAGGTCTTCAACCGTACCTTCCAGTTTATCCCGGACGCCTTCCAGTTCCTTGCGTTGATTGCTTTGGTTGAGCCCCCAAATACCGGCGGCGATAAACAGGATGGCTAAGATAACGATAGCGGCAATCATGCCTTTCTTCTGGTCCATAGTTGTTACAGTTAGTTGGTTTTGATGATGAAACTTGTCTTTTTTCAAACGTGTTTCTTCCCCCCTAACGAAGACTAATGGCCAAATCGCATGATTGCCCCCATTTTTTTTAACATTTTTTTAATTATTCCACAATGGTCATTCTCAGCGTGGTCCGGGACTGCCCCTGACTAAGCTGCAGGTTGTAAGTCCCTGCGGGCAAGCCTTCTACCGGCAACTGCAATTGTTGCCCTCCTGCCAGTATATCGGTTTGCCCGCTGCGCAGGCGCTGCCCGAATTGGTTGGTCAGGCTCCAGGCCATGACGCCTGCTTTGGGGCTACGAACGGACAACTGCGCCTGATTGACTACCGGGTTGGGGAATATCCGTGCCTTGAGCCCACCGGTCTCCGCAAATGAAGCAGTGGTAGGGTCCAGGTCAAGCACTTCGATCAGGTCCAGGTAAATGAAGTTGCCATAGTCGCCAACATTTTCAAACTCTATCGTCACGGCTTGTCCTGTGAAATCTGCCAGAGAAACGGTTTCCGTGCGCCATTCGTCACAACCTTCAGGCACAAATGGGCTGATTTCCGGGCTTGCGGTGGCCAGATCGCTGCCGAATGCTTCATACACCGTCGTCTTATTGCCCTCGCAGTCGATCAGGTTTACCCGCAGCCCATCGGCAATACCGGTTGTCTTTTGGGCGTGAGCCACATCAAAACGCAAGGTGGGGTCATCCAAACCGCTCAGGTCAAAGTTGGCACGCAGGTAGTCGCTCGTATTTCGGGTATCGACCAGGAAGTTGTTGATGCGCATGGCACCGGGGTCGCAGAAGTCAAAGTCGACCCGTTCCCAGGCAGCCAGATCGCCCTCGGGGTTCTCCACTGTCCATTTATCTGCCGGGAAGGCATCCTCGAAGGTCTCGAGGTAAGGCTGCTGCAGTTGCCGCACTTCCACATGGTTCGCTTGTGCCAGGGTATCCGCAATACTGCCTTTGTAGGCAATAAGCTCTACAGCATAACTACCCCCCTCCGGATAAATGACTGTCGGCATCTCCGCCGTTGAGGTAGCCGGCTGACCACCCGGGAAATACCATCGGATGCTGTCATAGACTCCGGTGGTCAGGTTCTCAAATGCCACTGCCTCGCCCGGGCAAATCTCGCGGGCTTCCGGCCCAAAGGCAGGCTGCAGGGCATCCACTTTAAAGCGGAAATAGCCTTCCGGTGCCACGATAGGGCGCACCTGAGCTTTCCCGCTGTTGGCTTCGGCAGCCAGGTAATATTCCACTACTGTATTTTCCGGATAGGGAGGGATGCTGCTTGTCCAGACTGACCCGGAGGTATCAGAAAGCAGCATATTTACGGTGGTATAATCCTCCTCCTCTGCCGTGCGGTAGTGCAGCGTAGCCTCCGCAATGCCGCTCCTGTGCTTGATGATCGCGCTGAGCGGGTAGGCATCTTCCGTGCTTTCCTGATCGCGCAGGCGGGCGTGGGCAATCCATAGCGGGTCGTTCACGCCTACCAGTTTTGTGATGCAGTGGATCGCCCCCAGGCTGGGGATGATCCCGTTGCAGTCGATGCCCACGATATTGTAGCCGGGCAGGGCCTCCTCATAAATGCGCAGGGCAGTCGTATCGTACTGCTCATCGTAGGTAGGCACAAGCACGGTGCCATTCACAAACAGGGAATTGGTGTACGTGCGGTAATCCCCGTTTTGATCCGGATAGCGCCCCTGTGCATCCGGTGGCATGGGGATTCTTAAAATGCGGTAGGGGTTCCCGAATGGGGTCGGCACCTCATTGAGCAGGTACTCAATATTGGCTTCAATCTGCGGCCCATCAGACACCCCTTCCGGATACTCCCCAATAATGATGGTTTCTTCGTCAATGAAACGCATGTGCATATCGAGGTGGTGGATCACATCGTAGGGCAAAGCAGGCAGCTTCACATAGCGGTCGACGCCAAAAAAGAGGTTGGCAATCTGGTCGATCTCAGCTTCGGTTTTAAAGGGGTTTTCCTCCAGGATCAGGTCAGAGGAAAAGATGGTGCCCATGCCATCCCGGAGGTTGTTCCCACCGCTGTGCACCCAATCGTAGGGCGGCTCAATGGCTTCGTAAATGGGAAGCCCGAGGTGCTGGGCGATGAAGGCCGGAATTTTATCATCATTGGGGCGCCAGGGCCGGTTGTAGATGTAGTCCGCAATCATCAGGCTGTCTACATCATTGTGGTAAATCGTCCAGGGGCCATAGTCGCGAATCCAGATGGAGTCGTACTCCGGGCTGAGTATCTCAACATTTTCCAGCGAAACATCCCCGGAACTGAGGTAATTCGAAACGGCAGAAGGATTATCTGCAAAGATAATGACTTTGCATTCGGCTGAGCCATGCCTGACAATCTCGCGCAGCAAAGCAGAATGCTGATTGCGCCAGCTTACCAGCAGTGCCTGTGATTCTTCCCACTCGGCCATCAGGCGTACCGGGGCCGGGGGTGGATCCGTGCTGGCTTCCTGCGCCCGGACCGGGGCAGCAGGCAGCAATAATAACCAAACAAAGCAGATAAGAAGTGTAGACCTTAGTTGCATAGGATGAGTTTTATACCTCTTAAAGATACACCGATACCACTACTTTTTAAAAGGCAACTTTGGATTGCGTCGCCAAAATTGCCAGAACACTGCTATCTGCCTGCCTAAAAGGTTGTACCTTTTCATAAACAAAACAGCGTATGCCCGTTTTTGAAGAAAGTGGCCTGCAGTTTGGGTTCGATAACCGATGGACGGTACGGAAGTACGATGCCCACCGCTTCTTTCAGGGCTTCAGCGGTGCCGGGCTGAAGGGGGTGGACTTCATTGCCCTGTCAGGGAATACGCTGTTGCTGCTGGAAGTCAAAAACTACCGCCGGCGGCGGGCCTGGCAAACGGAAAACCCCTTCGACCGGATTTTGGAAGCGCCGGAGGCTTTCGCCGGGCATATGTCGGGCAAATTTCTCGACACCCTGCGGGCAATCCGGGCCATTGGCACCTACTACCGGCGCAAGTGGTTGTTCCGGCTGCTGCGCCCTGTCCTGATCCGACGCTCCGGGGCGCGCTCCGATTGGGCCTTCTGGGCTCAGGTGGATGCGCATTTGCAAGGCGGGAAACCGGTTATTGCAGTGCTTTGGCTGGAAACCGAACGGGATCAGGCTGCCTTTCGCGGGCGGCTTGAGCAGTCCCTGAAAAACCTGCTTGAAGATGCTGTTCAGGAAGTACAGGTGTGCCATCCCGGCACGGGCCAGCTACCAGAAGGCATTCAGGTGAGCCTTGCCCCAAAGTAAAATCTACTCTTCCTCCTCCGCCAACCGCTGATTGTAGCGGGCCACCGAACGGGCGAATTCCAAAAAATACTTGTGCGCCGGGGTAAAGCGGAAGAGCTGATCGTCTAGTTTCTCAATAATGCGGCGGCGATGCAGGCGGTTGTAGAAATTGCGTCGGGCCTGTGCATCCTGCAGATTGGTGGTGGCATCAAGGACTTCCCGGAAGGAAGACATCTCAAACATCTGCTCCACCTGCTCAAACTCCAGGGTATGAAAAGAAAGCTGCTCCAGCAGGTTGTAGCCCTCCCGGTCGAGCTCATAGCACAGCACGCCCAGGAAGATGCACACATCACGCGAAAGCGGGTCACTGTCCCGCCCGCTTTGCAGAAAGGCGTACTCGCTATGGTATTCCAGGGACAGCCCAAAGGACTCCCGGAAAAAAGCCTGGTAAAAATCAACATGCTGCTTAAGCGTCATGAAAGCCGGGTCGCCTTCCAGGAGAAAACGCCCGTCCACCAGCAAGGCTTCCACTACATCCTGATGGCCATCGGGGAAAGTGATGCGGCGTTCCGCAGTGGTGTCCGTATTCATACAGCAGTCGGTTTTTGAGCCCCTGTTTGCTGCGCTTTTCGGCGTACCTCCATGACAGGCAGGTCGAAAACAGCGGACTCGATTTGTAATTGGATGCGGCCGGTGGCAAATTCGGCTTCATACTCGTCGGCTTCCTCAAAAAGCAGGCTGCCAATTTTAAGGAAGCGCTCCGTCGTCGGCATGGCTTCGTGTGCCTGCATCACCTCATAGCACCATTCAAAGTAGTTGCTCACCGGGGCTGCGGCTTTCAGTGCCTGCTGGTAATGCCGGCGGTTGAAGTAGACCTGACGGGTGTTCACCGGGGTCGTTTCCTCTTCCTTGAGGACAATATCAGCCGGGCGGCGCTCGAACTGCTGCAGGAATAGTTCCAGCCCCACGCCTATATTGCTGCCCGTAAGCGTGAACAGGCGGCGGGCAGGCATCACCGGCACTTCGTGCAGAAATGGGCGTTCCAGAAAATAAAGCCACCCACTGAGGATTTCCGACTCGGTCTGCAGGCGCTCGATCAGTGGCAGCAGCTCGCGGGTCACCACATGGGATTGCCGCAGAATACGGGCCTCGCCTTCCCGAAGCAGCTCATGCAGGCGCTCAAACCGCTGCCGTATGCCGGTATGCGGATGGTTGAAGCGCTCCACATTGACGTAGGCAGATACCTGATTCAGCAGATTGGTAATGGACTGCTTTTTCTGGACATCAAGGATGCGGTTGAGCGGCTCAATGTAGTACTCGATCAGATGGCGGGCGCGCCGGACCCGCTCACTGTAAGGGATTTCGCCCTTATTGGCTTTGAGGTATTGGCTGTTGCGGAGCAGCTGGCTCGTATTGCTTTCTATGTTTTCCAAAAACTCCTGCAGTTCCTGGTAAAAAGCATCGAGGCGTTCGGCCAGGATGAGAATGTCATCGTCCCGGAAAGCCTGTATGCGCTTGAACAGCTCCAGGAAAGCCTGCCGGTATTTGGTCAGCTCCTCGGGCAGCAGCGGCTTGAACTCGTTGAGCAGAAAAGCCAGAAAAGCCCGCACCGGCTCATTGATGCGGAAGCCATTGGGCTGGCTGACCACCAATTTGTAGTCCAGCATCCGCTTAACGATAACATCCGCTTTCTCTTCCGTGGCTGCTTCAAACAAATCCCGGCCGATGATGCTGTGCTCCAGTTGCAGGCGGTAGAGCGTGCGGAACAGCTCGAAGTTGTCTTCGAGAAAGCGGAGGGCCTTATCTGGTTCTGCTTTTAAAATCATGCTATACCGCTTGGGCTACCTGAATAACGTGTTTTTGCTCATCGACCACCAACTGCCCGCTGGGCTGCCGCTGAATAAGCAGGTACTGGTCAAAGCCGTCCACGATGTCCGGGGCGGCAAAAATGGGATAAAAGTGGTGCTCTTTGCAGAACTCAACGAGCTGCGGCCGGTTCTTCCCGTCGATGGTCGCAATCTCATCGATAAACAGGACCACCCGGTTGTCCGGGCTGCGCTGCGACAGCCGGCTGATGACCGCCATGACGATGATGAGGCGCAGCATGCGGTCGGTACCGTCCGATTCCACCTGCCGCCCGAGGTTGACCGAGCGGACTTTGCCATTGATGGAAAGCCGCAGTTGCAGGTTGAACAGGTCGCTAAAGGCGATGGCCTGCCCTTTCTCCAGGTACTCCCTCAGGATGTCGAGCCGCTTGGCAGTATGGTCGGGCATGCGGAACAACCCATCGGTGGTGAGGGACAGCTCCGCGATGGACCGCAGGTCGTTCTGAAGGCGTTCATTGGGCTCAAGCAGCACATTGAGCGACTCCAGGTTGGAGATTTGGATCTCGCCCATCGTCCGGTTGAACTCATGGTGCACGAAAGCTTTGAACTCTTCATAAGCATCCAGAAAACGCTGAGCCGGGTTGGCAAACTGCACGGCGATGCTTTCCAGCAGGCTTTCGATACTCTGCTGCTTATCGGCAATGGAGAGCATTTCCTGCTCCAGCTGGATGACAAACTGTTGCTCGTCGGCCAGGTCAAACTGGGTTTTGTCTTTGAGCTGCTGGAAGAGGCGCTGCCGGGCTTCCCGCTTTTGGGCCACCTCTTTGCGCAGCTGCTTGATCTGATTGAACAATTGCCGGATGGCATCGGGCGTGCGCACCATCTCCTGCGCATCGGGCTCCATAACGGGGAGGTTCATTTCCTCCACCTCCCGCTGATCCCGCTCCATATCCCGGGTGGACTGCTCAATGCCCTGCACCTCTTCCTGCAGCTGTCTTACAGCACGCTGCCGGCGTTGCAGGTCTTCCTGCACGGTGCGGTATTCCTGTTCGAGGGTATTGAGCTGCTTTTCCAGCTTGCGGATGGCTTGCTGCTGGCTTTTCAGTTCGTTTTTGATTTCCGGCAGCCTGCGTACCTGCTGCAGGGACTCCTCGAGTTGCTGGCGTTCTGCCTTGGCGGCTTCGAGTTGTTTTTTGAGCTCAGCGCTGTTTTGAGCCGTGTCCATCAGCTGGGCGTAGCGGTCGCGTTCCTGCTGCAGCTCGGCTACTTCTTCCGCGAGCTGGGCGGGGTTGCTCACCTCCTGCATAGGGAAGTCTTCGGGCAGCTCAATCTGCCCGTCGAAGAGCTCAATGAGGCGGCTGGCCTTGCTGATGGGCTTCTTTATTTGTGCTTTTGGCAAACGGGCGATATCCGGATGCAGGATGCTGTTGAGCAGGCGGCGCTGTGCATCGTCTTCCGCGAGGTGGGCCACGAGCCAGTCATTGATATCGGCCTGCTGTGCCGCTTTGCGCTGTATTTGCTGGTCGAGGCGTTCGAGGCGGCGCTGCAACTGCTCTGGTGGCTGGGCGGCGTTGGCGGCATACTGCTGCAGCCGGAACCAAAGCTGCTCCACTTTCTCCTGCTGATTCTGCAACTGTTGTTCCAGCAGGCTTTCGGCGGGGAGTTCCAGAGCTTGCTGCTGCTGTCGCTCCAGCGTTTGGGCTTCACGCTTTAACTGCCGAAGTTCATAGTCTAGGCGGCCCTTTTGCTGATTAATGCGGTCGTTCTCCACACTTTTGGCCTGGAGTTCCCCCTCCAGTTGCTCTATCTCCTGCTTTTTGCGGTGGCGCTGCTCCATGAGCGTAGCCCGGCGCAGGTTGGCACTGGCGAAAAAGGTTGCTGCCTGCTGACAAAGCAGCTCGTAGTGGGCTTTCACCTCGCCTACCAGGCTTTTGAACTGGGTGAACTCCGCCTCAATATTTTTCAGTACCGACAGCTGCTGGCTTTGGTAACGCAGGCGGTCAATCTGCTGGATATTCTGCCGGCTATAGCTCAGCTCATCCTGATCGCGGCTGTCGGCAATCAGCAGGATGTCCTTGAGCGCCCGGTTGTCGATGAGCTTGGAATTGATGAGGTAGCGATAGACTTTGTTGAAGCTGTTGTAGGTACCGCTGATTTTGCATTTATCGGTAAGCCAGACCACGGCATCGTTGCGGTCGCCCACCTGATAGATATGCTTGAGGATTTCCTGGACCTGATCGATTTTTTTGACCTTAGCGCCTGCGTTGACGGCGGTGCGAATGAGTTCCTTGTAGTTGCGCAGGTGTTGGCCATCTGCCTGTCCTTGAAAGAAATAACTTCGTTGATAAGGCTGATCGATGCGGGTGTAGAGCACCTCATTTTCAGCATTACGGTGCACGAGCATGCAGTACCTGCGGTCCCGTTTTTTGACTTCGAAGAGGATGAAGCTCCGCTCCGGGCTTGGGAAATAGTGCGCCAGGGTTTCCTTGTCGGCCGTGCGTTGCCCGCTGAAGTTCATCAGGCGCTTATTGACCAGGAACAGGAAATTGAGGGCATAGATGAGGGAACTCTTGCCTACGTTATTGGGGCCTACCAACTGCAGGGAGTGGCCGTGTTCGAATCCGACCTCCGCCATTTTGTAGGCACAGGAATTAATGAGTACGAGTTTGGTCAGCATAGCCGACAAAGATAAAAAAACAAGGCTAAGAACGCAGCGCTACAGTACTTTCATCAGGGTGCGGAAGGCAACGAACTTCCCCTTGTAGCGGTCCTGATGGTCTTTCTGCAACAGGTAAGCATGCTTTTCCTGATAAAGTTGGTAGGTCGTCATATTAGGGCTCAGGTACTGAATGCTGTAGGTGAAGCCATCGGATTCGTCCGTGCCCAACAGGCGGGAAATCCGGTGCTCAATGAACATGCCGGTTTCCATGACCGCCGGGATGTGCACCCGGCGCATCCACCGCAACCAGTCTTCGTGTACATCGTGGTCTACTTTCACCGTAACATTATACAGGATCTTACTCATGTTTCTTTTTTAGCGTTGCAGGAAGGGTTATTCCCCAAAGATTTCAGCCAGTTTGACTTCCAGGGCTTCCGCGCGGAGTTTGTTGGCAATGACGTTGCCTTCAGCGTCGATCAGCACCGTGTGCGGGATGGAGCGCACCCCATATAACTGGGCGACTTCATTCTGCCAGCCTTTCAGATCGCTCACATGAGGCCAGGTCAGCTCATCGGCTTCAATAGCTGCCAGCCATTTCTCACGGTCCCGGTCCAGGCTGATGCCCAGTATCTCAAAGCCTTTGTCTTTGTACTTTTCGTAAACTTTCACCACGTTGGGGTTCTCCCGGCGGCAAGGGCCACACCAGCTTGCCCAAAAGTCAAGCAGAACGACCTTTCCCCTGAAGTCCGATAGGCTTAGCGGCTCTCCCTCGGGATTATTCTGCGAAAAGTCCGGCGCATTGCCGCCTTTCATCAGGTTTTTCATCTGTTCGATTTCCGCATACATACTCGCCGCAGCATCCGGGTCTTTCTCTTTGTAAACGTCAATGAACTGCTGCGCGAAGTAGGCAAAGCTTTGGCTGTTCCTTTGCTTAAGCCCGGTCACGACTCCGGAGAGCGCCAGTTTGTGAGCCGGGGTGCCGGGCGCTATATCGGCCAGCGCGCCTTCGATAAATTGCTGTTGCTTTTCGGCATTAATGCCAATGCTTGCCAGCGTGTTGGCATATTCCTGGAATTTCTCAAAGGTCCAGGGCAACTGTCCGTATACCGGCTGGGAAAAGTCGACCAGGCCAAAAAACTCGTTGGCGAAGTATTCGATTTCATTGCCGTAGCCTTCCGGGTGGTTGTGGTAGCTTAGGTAGGTGTTCAGCCTTACGACAGGGCCAAACAAGGGGTGTTGTTTTTCTGCCCTTTCCAGCAAGGCCAGTTTCTGTTCGTCCAGGGCGCGCATATCCGCCACAACGGAAGCCCTGCCGGCGCTGTCCCGTTTGGACTGATAACGGCGGATCAGCCCTGCCCCTTCCTGCCTGAGGGCGTTGATGTCTGCCTTTAGCGCCTGATAGTTTGTGTACAGGGGGGAATTGCTGACGGTAGCCGTTTTGATCTTCAGGCAATTTCCGGACAGGCGGACGGTATCTTCCTCGCCAAGCAACAGGGGGATCATATTGCTGCGGCTCGTCCCGATGTAGAAAAAGCCTGCTTCCTGCTTTGGCAAACGGACCTGATACTGATCCTCCCCTGTTTCCTCTACCGAATGGACCGGGTAGAAGTTACTGCCGTCGAACTTCAGGAGGGTCAGTGGCTCCTGGCAACCGGTCAGGTTCACTTCTACCACGACTTCCTGGGCCAGCACTGCAGGAGCAGACAGGCATAGTATCAATATGGGGAACAGTAGCTTATGCATGGTCTCGTGTTTTGGCGTTCTAAAGGTAAAATACAAAAGGTGAAGCATTTTACCACTCCACCTTTTGCCCGACCTTAATTCAGTCGGATTTCGTCTTCGTTCTCATCGTAGAACTTGTACTTGGTCAGGTGGAAATCGTTGTTCGCCTGAATGCGCACCCACTTGTAGAAGTTCATGTACCAGCGCATTTGTACGCTTGGGAGCCCTTTCTTGAGGTAAGCCTCAATAAAGGGGTGTACCAGCAGTTTGATTTTCGACTTTGGCCGGGACTGAACGATGAAGTTCAGGTCGCGCTCAATCTCGTCGTAAATCAGCAGGGAAGCATTGATCTTGCCGGTGCCGTTGCAGGTTGGGCAGACCTCGGAAGTGCTGATGTTCACCTCAGGCCGCACCCGCTGACGGGTAATCTGCATCAGCCCGAATTTGCTCAGGGGCAAAATCGTATGCTGAGCGCGGTCTTTTTTCATGAACTGCCGCATGGCCTTGACGAGCTCTTTGCGCTGCTCGGCCTTGCGCATATCGATAAAGTCGATGATAATGATGCCACCGATGTCCCGAAGGCGCAGCTGCCGTGCAATTTCTTCTGCCGCTTCCAGGTTGACCCGCATGACGGTGTCTTCCTGCTTTGAGCTGCCCATTTTATGCCCGCTGTTCACGTCGATCACGTGCATGGCTTCAGTATGCTCAATGACCAGGTAGGCCCCGCTCGGCATAGTGGCAGTCTTGCCGAAGGAGGCTTTGATCTGCTTGGTTACGCCATGGGCATCGAAAACAGGCTTATTGGTCCGGTGCAAGTTGACAATCTTGACCTGCTCCGGGGATATGTTTTCGAGGTAGCCGCGGATGTTTTGGTACATCTGCTTGTCGTTGACGACGATCCGGTTGAAGGAATCTGTCAGTACGTCCCGCAGTATGCTCGAGGTTTTGTCCAGTTCGCTCAGCAGCTTCAAAGGCGGCTTGGCCTTGTGGAGCTGTTTGTGAATGTCCTCCCAGCTCTGCATGATCTGAATGATCTCTTCGTGCAGGTCTGCCACTTTCTTGCCCTCGGCTGCTGTGCGCACAATTACGCCAAAGCTCTTCGGGCGGATACTCTCTACCAGCAGGTGGAGGCGTTTGCGCTCTTCGGCGTTACTGATTTTTTTGGAAACGGCTACCACGTTGGAGAAGGGCGTGAGGACGATATAGCGTCCCGGCAGGGTCAGCTCACAACTCAGGCGTGGGCCTTTGGTAGAGATCGGCTCTTTGAGCACCTGCACCAGGATAGGCTGCTTCTTGCTAAGCACCTGATCGACTTTACCGGTTTTGATGATATCCGGCTCCATCTTGAAGTTGTCAAGCGTATGGGTATTGATCCCGCCCGACATCGCACCATTGGTAAACTTCAGCAGCGACTTGAGTTTTGGGCCCAGGTCGGTGTAGTGCAGGAAGGCGTCTTTGGGGTGCCCAATATCCACGAAAGCGGCATTCAGGCCAGGCATGAGGCGTTTGATACGCCCTACGAAAATGTCCCCTACGGTAAAATTGTCGTTGGTTTTCTGGTAGTGGATTTCTACCAGTTTGCCGTTTTCAAGCAACGCAATTTGGACCTCCGTGGGGGTGGAATTGATGATAAGTTCTTTTTCCACGGTCATGTTTTTGGGCTCCTGCCGGTATGCTTGGGGCTCACCTTACACCAAAGTAGGGGCAACCACCCGGCACGGGCAGAAGTCAAAGATAAACTCGGTCTCGGCGATCAGGCGAGATACGACAGCAGTGGAAAAGAACCGTTGAAGTGCCGCCCAAAGCCAGCTACGAAGTACCTTATTATAAGCATAAGGCGGGCCGTGCAAGCCGTGGGCTCAATTTATAGTAAAGTTTGGTCTGCTTTGTCAGGGAGGAGAAGCTGCTTTCTCTTTGTAAATGGAGCCTGGCTAGAGGCAAAATATCTTATCGCATTAACACGCGCTGATTGCGCCGCGTTGTTCTCTGTGCAGCTCTTAGGTATCCAATTATACAAGCTCTCCGGTAGCCGCTCTTTTGATTCGGGCTATACTTTTGGGCTTGGTTAACCTGTCAAAGAAGTTTTTTCTTTCTTCTTACAGTACACCATATATAGTCTGAGGTACTGACTTGAAGTAGATCAGCGGTTATTACAGCTGAAATGGCATGAGGCTGCGGACCGTAGTTGAATGACGGGCCGCCAACTTCATCCGGCATAGCTGATGTACAATACCACGCCTGAATACACCGCTTCCGGGGTCAGGCACAGGCCCGACTCCGGAAGCAACCGAAAATCACTTACTTATTCTTCTTCTTATGACGATTCTTGCGCAGACGCTTTTTGCGTTTGTGCGTTGCGATCTTATGTCTTTTTCTCTTCTTTCCACAAGGCATAGTCAGAATCCTTTTAAAAATGAAAAAATCAAAATATTTAATAATGGTTACTGTCTCAGTTGCCGGCACTGCTCAGCGAATGCGTTAGCCTGCTCAGCATTTCCGGCACCTTCATAGGCTTGAGCCAGTAAACAAATGGTGGTCGCGTTTTGCGGGTCTGCTTCCAGGGCGGCTTCGAGGCGTTTGATTGCATTCTCAAACTGCCCGGTACGAATAGATAGCCGACCAAGGGCATTAAGTACTAAAACATTGTCAGGCTGCGCTTGGTTGAGTTCTCTCAACATCAGCACCCCCTTCATGGGGTTGTCTTCCGGCGGATTATTGGTATAAGTCAGCGCCAGGTTGACCCGGTTGGCCAGGTTTTCCGGATTCAGGGAAATGGCATTTTCAAAAGCCTGAATGGCCCGCTTTGAGCAAAAGGACTTTATCCGCTCCTCATCTGTACGCTGCGTACAAATAGAATAGGTAGTCCCTGCAATGGACCAGGCCCCTTCGTTGTTTTCCACTTCAGCTACCTGCTGAGCATAGTAGCCGGCAATGGAAAAACGCTGCAATTGATACCATTCTCCGGAGAGCTCTTTGTACAGGCCTACCCGGATGCTGTCCTCAAGAGAAGACTCCAGGTCCTGCTCGAGCCCCGAAATCAGGGTGGCCTGAGCAGGCTCAAGGGCTGCTTTGGCTTCCTGAATGACCAAATTAATATCTGTACTTTCAACCGATAGTGCTCTGGACGTTTCCAGACTTGCAATATCTTCAGGTTTTCGGTCGCATCCCAAATAGAGTACCAGAAACAGGGCCAGGGCCCCGGCGATAACCGCCCACTGAAGCTTTGTCATATCAGCAAAAGTTATTTCGTATCTTCATCCGGGAGCGCATCCACATTCTCTTTCACCTGCTCCACGAAGACCTTCGCCGGCTTGAATGAAGGGATATAATGCTCAGGGATTTCTATGGCGATATTCTTCTTGATATGGCGGCCAATTTTTTTGGCGCGCTTTTTAATCACGAAAGAGCCAAAACCGCGGATATACACGTTTTCACCATCAGAAAGGCTGCCTTTCACTTCTTTGAAGAAAGTCTCCAAGGTAACCAACACGTCTACCTTTGGCACACCTGTTTTCTCTGAAATTGCTGCAACCAAATCAGCTTTTCTCATCGTTAGTTCTTGGTTTATAGTC
>JANSXW010000174.1 GCA_024742755.1 bacterium
GGCAACAACTTCGATGCCTTCTTTTTGGAGGAGGTTGCGGAACGTCAGACGTCCGATACGGCCGAAGCCATTGATAGCAACTTTTTTTGCCATGGTTTTTTCGCGATTTAATGATGTTAATGATTTGGTCCGGGACGGAGGCGTTGCTCCGTTAAGGGTTCAAAAGTATAAAATTCGCTTCTGAACAGTACACCCCCAGATTATACAAATTTAGGGGGTTTTGCAAGCTGTTGGCAATGATATTTCGCATAGCAGACCGCTTGAAACTGACTTAGTGTAAAAATAACAATAATTACCGGATTATGGTTGTTTTTATGCTTTTTTCTCTACAGGGTTGAACCAAATTTGCGCTGCCATAGTTTTTGAGCATGGTTATTAGATGGACAGAAGCATGCCGAAAGAGGATTATTTGATATTTTTTCGTCGATGCTTTTGGAAATTCGTGAAAGCCATTATCTTTGCATCGCTCTGGCAAAAAGGTGCCGGGCACACTTGGAATCAGAACTTGTTTTACGGCTTTTTTACAAAAAGAAAGTAGCAAACATTTTCAGTTTTAAGCGCAAATATTACTTTTGCATCCCGCATTGAAAGTATGGCCCGTTCGTCTAGGGGTTAGGACGCCAGGTTTTCATCCTGGTAGCACGGGTTCGAATCCCGTACGGGCTACTATTTTTCTTGCGGTCATACAGTTTTTACTGGCCCGTTCGTCTAGGGGTTAGGACGCCAGGTTTTCATCCTGGTAGCACGGGTTCGAATCCCGTACGGGCTACACGATTATCAGCAAAAAGCGAAGTGCACCTGCACTTCGCTTTTTTATTTTCTGCTTCCCTTCAAATTTCCCAGCCATATTTTTCCCAGTCCTCCGCATAGTCAATATCCGAGAGGGTAGGGGCAAAGCCAAGTGTGCCTCCGTTTTCCAGTATGCGTTCCTGTGTGATTTTGGCGACCTGATCGGTGCTCCACTCCAAGTCTTGAAATAGCTCCGGGCTGTGGCGTTTCATGCCGAGGAGGTAGTAGCCACCATCTATGGCAGGACCGATGACATAATCATGGCTGGAGAGTGCTGCAAAGGCTTGCTCAATAATCGAGGTGTCAATCTGTGCAATATCACTGCCTGCAATGATCGCCGCCTCTGCGCGTTGCAACGCTACTTCGAAGGCGTGAGCCATGCGCTCGCCAAGGTCATTGCCCTGTTGCTGGTGTTTTTCGAATGTCCCGGCCGGCCAGTCATCGTTTGTCCTGACTTGTACGCTATAAAACAGTAGCCGAAGGGCATCGACGCCTCCGGCTACTGTACGGGTCCTGGCGAGGAGCGCTTTGTAGATGGCCAGCGCCTTGTCCTCGCCCAGCGTTTTCGCTAACCGGGTTTTTACTTTTCCTTTTTCCGGGTTGCGGACAAAGATGATTAATGCCCGCTTTGCTTTTTTAGTCATTGTCTCGGTTGTAGAGTTCATCTTCATCTACGATCTGAATCTCTTCGCCGGATTTCAATTTACGGGCAACGGCTGCATACGGGCCGGTTACGACCTCATCGCCTTCCTTTAGCCCTTCAACGACTTCGATATAGGTGTCATCCTGCACGCCTGTTTTGACTTTTTGCATTCGCACCGTATCACTACTGGCTATAAAAACGACCTCCATCAAGTCTTGTTCTTCCGCTTCCAGCGCTGCAGGCTTGGCTTCGGGCTTTTCACCTTCTTTCCGCTCCCTGGTGGTCACAGCCTGGATGGGAATAGAAAGTACGGCATTGGCCACTTCAGTCCGGATATCCACACTGGCAGACATGCCCGGCCGGAAAGGATAAGGCTTTGCCGGTGTGATCAGGTCATCGTAGGAGGCGGGGTCAATATTGATGCGGACCTCAAAATTGGTTACCTGATCGCTGGTCAGTGAAGCGGCGGAGGCGGCATTGGTTGCCGAGTTGGCAATTTGAGTTACTTTACCTTTAAAGACGCGGTCGATGTAGGCATCCACTTCGATAGCCACTTCGTCGCCCACGGTGACTCTGGGGATGTCATTCTCACTTACTTCCACCCGTACTTCCATGGCATTCAGGTTGGCAATGCGCATCATTTCTGTGCCTGCCATTTGGATGGTACCGACCACGCGTTCCCCTTCCTCCACGTCAAGACGGGAAATGATGCCGCTCATGGGGGCAAAGATTTCGGTACGGCGCAGGCTGGTCTTCAGTTCTTTTAGGCTGGCTTCAGAGCTTTGGACGGTATAGGCAGCGGCTTCCGCGCTTTGTTTGGCTGCTTTGACGTTGGCTTCTGCAGAGCGCAAGTTGGCCTCCAGTGCCCGGAGGTTCGAAAGCGATTGCTGGTAGTCAGCTTCGGAAATAACCCCTTCTTCGTACAGGGGCTTATTGCGGTCCTGGATTTCCCGGGCGTTGACAAGCTGCGCTTCAATTTGTTCTTTTTGAGCGGTGAACTGCTCGATTTGAGCACGGGCATTGGCTAACTGCGCCTTGGCGCTGTTTACACTTGCGGCACCACGCTCTACCTGAGACTCAAAGGCATCGGGGTCGATGCGGGCCAGGAGTTGCCCGGATACCACGGAGTCGCCCTCTTCAATGAGCAGGTCAACGATTTCTCCCGATACATCAGAGCTGATTTTAACCTCTGTTTGCGGGAAAACTTTACCGCTGGCGGAGACTTCCTCCACGATGGTCCGCTTTTCGGCTTGCTCGGTGATGACCTTTTCGCCCTTGGGTTTGGATTGGTTGCGCCAGATGACAGCGGCAACCAATATGGCGATGACACCAAGGAGTGCAAAAATGAGCGTGTTACTGCGTTTCTTCGTTTTAGACATGATGTGTGCTAAAGTTGGTTAAGAGCCGCAGGGTGTTGCCGGGACGGCTCCAGAAATGAAACTTTTCTAATTCATATTCAGTTCCAGTGCCTTGCCCATATAAAAATCTATGGTCTTCAGGTTGAACAGGTACTGGTACTTGGAACGGATCAGCTCAATCCGTGCCTGATCGAGTGTGGTGCGGGCGGTTGCAAACTCCAAGGTATTGATGGCACCCAGGTCAAACCGCTTCTGGGCATTGTCGAAAGCCATTTCCGCAGCCTCTACAGCACGCTGGGCGGCTTTGTAACTGTTGAAGGACGCCCGGGTATCTGCGATGGCCCGTTGTACGTCTGCTTCCAAAAGCTGGCGCTGCTGCACGCTGCCCACTTCGGCATTCAGTTTGCCGATCCGGGCCCGTTCTTTATTGATGCGGTTAGTGTGCCTGCTGTAAATTGGGACGGTTAGGTTGAGCCCCACGACCTGTCCAAAGTTTTGGTCAATCTGGTCCGTGTAGGCAATTTGTTCGTTATCTACGGGCACCTGCGATTGGAATTCAATAGTCACCGGGCTGCCATCAATAAAAACCGTTTGCGGGATGCGCTGGGTCTCGAAGATCGGGGACCGGAACGCTGAGGAAAAGTTGGAGTTCATATTGGCAAACAGTGTGAGGGTCGGCAAAAATCCGGACTGGGCAATAGCCTCAGAAACCTGAGCAGACTCGATTCGCAGGTCAGCAGCCCTGATTTGCGGTTGGGTTTGCAGGGCGGCGCTGTACACCTCTTCCAGGCCTACCGCTTGTGGATTGGCGTTGTCAGGGAGCTCAATGAACTCAGGGCGTACAATTTTCAACTCCTCCTCCGGCCCAAGCTGCATCAACTGCTTGAGGTTGAGGTAGCCAATATTCACGGCATTTTCAGCTTCGATGATGGCCCGCTCGTTTTGTGCAATTTGGGATAGGATATCAAGCCGGTCATTAGCCGGCACCGATCCGGCGCGGATTAATTTGTCGGTTTGGCCGAGTTGGTTTTCAGAAAGTTCGAGGTTCTTTTGGGCGTTGGCCAGTTGCTCCTCTGCCAGCAGTATATTGAGGTACGCGGCGGCAACATCCAGGGCCAGGTTATTGGAAGTGGCTTCTGCATCAAGCCGGGCAGCGCGGGTGTTGAGCTCGCTTCGTTTGATGGAGTTGTTAATGAAACCACCACCGTAGAGCGTGGCGTTGGCATCCAGAGAAAAGCTATTGAATCCGATGCGCTCGTTGTTAAAGCTATTGGTTGTGGGGTCAATGGTACGGCCAAACTGATAGCCCGCTCTTGCTCCGGCATTCAATGCTGGCAGCCGGCTGTATTTGCTTTCCTGCACATCCAATTCAGCAGTGCGGATGTCGTACTGCGCCTGCCGTAAGCTGAGGTTGTTCTGACGGGCATATTCAATACATTTTTCCAGCGGCCAGGGCGAGGTCTGAGCCTGAATCATCCAGGCAGTTAAGGCAAAAAGGACCAGTGTCGGGGCGGATTTCTTGATTGTCATACGATTTGGATTTTGCAGTAGTCAGTGCTGCTTCTCTGGCGAATAAACCCTTATGGTCTATTCATCGAACGCAGCACAATAATAAGCCCCAGGCTCCAAATCGCCACAAAAATTATATTAAGGCCAGCTTATGTCGGATTAATGTCCTTTTTTCCGGATTTAAGGCTCCAAAGTGGAGGTGAAAGTAACAGAACCGACTGCCCGGTCGTACCGGCTACCGAAGGGCCGGTAATAGATGATAATGGTATACTCGTTAATAGTTTCGTGAGAATCGCCTTCCAGCAGGGAGATGTTCAGGTTGCGGTCCTGCTTTTTGCGATTGTTGTTGGGCTTGGGCACGGCAGCGTACATATAGTCGTAATAGCCCTGTTTTAGGATCACCCATGTGGTGTAAGCCTGAAGGTTTGGGTCATATTCCAGCCGGTACCGGTCTTTGAGGGTCCAGTCTGTGAACCCGCCGACAATATATACATCGTAGCCCGGAAGTTTTTCCGTGCTCAGGGCAAATGACACGTCTGCATATTCGGCATAAAGCTGATCGAGCGCCAGGTCCTCCTGCCGGTTCCCTCCCCGGTTCTGATCGGTGGTTTCGATAATGAATTTGCCATTGAGGTCTTCAAAAGTGGTGTAGGCGAGTTTGTCCCTGGGGTTATCTGCCTTCATCTCTACAATGTAAGAGTCCTGTTCCTGCCTAACAGAGGCGACATTGAAGCTGACCCGCCTGAAACTGCGCAGGTCTGCAAACCGAAATTCTTTGCCGCCGGGAAAGACAATCTCGTCCTGATAGTCAAAAATCATGAGTTCGGGCCGGATAAACTTAGGCTCGATCCCGGTAATCGCACTGCGCCACCGCCCGTTTTGCATCACGGTAGCCGTGACTTCCTGCTGTGGGTTTTGAATATTGAGTTGCTTGTGGGCAACATTAAAGTCGATTTCCTGATGGGTACGAAGCTTGCTTACGTTGTTGGCCCTCAAAAAACGAGGGCTGATCCCCACTAACTGCTCCACCACCACAAACCGCCGCGTAATGACCAGTTGCCGGTCGTTGGACTCATCATAAACGAGCAGGAGGTAATTGCCGGACAAACGCCACCGCATATCACGATTGGGGAGGGTCAGTGTATAATGGGTGTAGGGCCAGAGCGTTTTGAAGGAAAAGTCGTACTTCTGAATACGCTCCTCGTTGAACCCATCGAGGTACTCCATCTCCTGCAAGTTGGAGGGGTTCCAGTTGCGGTCACAGTGCACGATGCTGTAGAAGTAGTCCTTGACATCTGCATCCAGGTCGTCAAAGGAAAGCTTGAGCTGAGCGCCGGCATCCAGGTTGACAATCGGGTTAGACAGCACCAGCCCATTCACGTGAAAGCGAACCGACCGGATGTGGTCCACATAAACGTAATCGTAATTCTTGATTTCATTGTCCTGGGCAATCAGGGAAGAACTGATCAGCAGGGTGATAAAGAGTAAGCGTAGTGTTTTCATCCTCGTATTTTGGTATTTCTTTTAGTCAACGAATTTTCCAGCTTAGAATTGTCAGCGGCTTAACCAGGGGCTGCCTGCAACGGTAAAGCGCCAGGGCCACTGCGCGCATTCTCCTGCATAGCCGATGCCGATCCTTGCACTTGCAGCTATGTTTTCAGTGGACGGTATTTGGTTGCCGTATTCCAGCCATATCGGGCTTGGTGGGGCAGTGAGGTCTGTGCCGGTCCATGCCTTGGTGATGCCCATCGCCTGAGCGAGGGTGCCCGGTCCAGCGGTCAGGCGTTTTTCTAACCGCTTCATGCCTCTTCTTTCAAGCATGAAAGGGTGTCCATCTACCGGTTCCAGCGCGCGGATGAGGACAGCTGAACCTACATCCGCTTTACCGGTAACGATATTGAAAAGATGGTGTATGCCATAGCACAGGTAAACATAGGCATGCCCCCCTTCCATAAACATCACCTCAGTGCGTTTGGTACGCCGCCCACCGTAGGCATGGCAAGCCTTGTCGCCGTCCTGATGGTAGGCTTCCGTTTCCACGATCCGCCCTGCCGTCCGTTGCCCGTCGATTTCCGTAACCAAGTGTTGCCCCAGTAGTTCCCGGCTCACCTGCAGCACATCACTGCGGGTGAAAAAGGATTTGGGGATGCGTTTTTGCGGTTGCGGCATAGTACGGGCACCATTTCAGTTTGGCACCGAAAATAGCATTATTGCCGCTTTTCGCAAAATGCTTTACCTACGGCTGTAGTTGGGCGACTCTTTCGTGATGGTGATATTATGCGGATGGCTCTCCAGGATACCGCTACTGGTAATCCGAACAAACTGCGCATGCTGCAACTCCTCAACGGTAGAGGCACCACAGTAGCCCATGCCGGCGCGCAGGCCGCCCAGGTACTGCACCATCACTTCAGCAACGGTCCCTTTGTAAGGCACACGCCCTTCGATGCCTTCGGGGACCAGCTTCTTAATGTCATCTTCCACATCCTGGAAGTAGCGGTCTTTGGAGCCTTTTTCCATGGCACTTATGGAGCCCATACCACGATAGACCTTAAACTTACGGCCTTCGTAAATGATTGTCTCGCCCGGGGCTTCCTCCACGCCGGCGAACAAGCCGCCAGCCATGATGGTATTCGCGCCCGCGACCAACGCTTTAACGATATCACCGGTATAGCGGATGCCGCCATCACCAACAATCGGGATGCCGAGGTGCTTAACTGCTTCATAAGCATCGTTGATGGCGGTAAGCTGTGGGACGCCCACGCCCGCGACCACCCGCGTGGTGCAAATAGAGCCTGGCCCAACACCTACTTTGATACCGTCTACGCCGGCTTCTGCCAGCGCCAAAGCTCCGGGGCCGGTGGCCACGTTGCCGCCGATGACCTGAAGGTCAGGGAAGTGGCCCTTTACATCTTTTACTGCGTTAAGTACGCCGGCAGAGTGGCCGTGGGCCGTGTCAATGATGACGACATCAACACCTACCTTCACCAAAGCTTCCACCCGGTCCATCATATCGGAAGTGACGCCAACGGCAGCGCCCACAACGAGGCGGCCCAGGCTGTCTTTGCAGGAGTTTGGAAAATCCTGCACCTTCATAATGTCCTTGTAAGTGATTAGCCCGGCCAGTTTTTGGTTATCATCCACAACCGGGAGCTTCTCGATCTTATGCCCCTGAAGGATGTCGCGGGCCTGCTCCAGATTAGTGCCTACGGGTGCGGTGATGAGGTTGTCCTTGGTCATCAGCTCCCGTACAGGAGCATCGAGGCGGGTCTCAAAGCGCAAATCCCGGTTGGTAAGGATACCGACCAGTTTGTTGGCTTTGTCCACGATGGGGATCCCGCCAATCTTGAAGCGCCGCATCAGGCTGAGCGCATCACCGATGGTTGCATCTGCCTCCAGCGTGACCGGGTCGACGATCATACCACTTTCTGAGCGCTTGACGCTGCGGACCTGATCGGCCTGCTGTTCAATCGTCATGTTTTTGTGGATAATCCCGATACCGCCCTGCCGGGCGATGCTGATGGCCAGCTTGTTCTCTGTCACCGTATCCATGGCGGCCGAAACAATGGGCGCATTCAGGCGAAGACCTTTAGCAAGTTGGGTAGAGACATCGACTTCCCGTGGCAAAACCTGAGAGTAAGCGGGAACGAGAAGTACGTCATCGAAGGTGAGCCCTTCCTTGACGAATTTGTTGTTAGCTGTTTTCTGTATTTCCATGCGCAAAGGTATGGAATTTGCCTGCAAAAAATAAAAACGAGGCACAACGGAATTCTAAAAATCCCTTTCGGGTTGGTGCAGGTCCGCCGCACACCTTCTATATTTGCAGCATGCTAAGCGTACTCAGTGACGAACACTTTATGAAAAAAGCCTTGCAAGAGGCTCAAACGGCTTACGAAGCCGGTGAAATCCCGGTGGGAGCAGTAGTGGTCTGCCAAAATCAGATCATTGCCCGAGCTCATAATCAGACGGAGCTCCTCAACGATGTGACAGCCCATGCCGAAATGCTTGCGCTCACTGCTGCGGCCAATCACCTGGGGAGCAAGTACTTGCGCGATTGCACCTTGTATGTGACGCTGGAGCCGTGTGTCATGTGCGCCGGCGCCCTGTATTGGGGGCAGTTGGGCCGCCTGGTCTACGGAGCGCCCGATGAGAAGCGGGGGTACCTCAAGCAGGGGAATCAGCTCCTCCATCCCAAAACGAAGATTGAGTACGGCGTGCTGCAAGACGAAAGCCAACTGTTGCTCAAGGCCTTCTTTCGGCAGCGGCGTTAAACTGTCGTTAAAGCAGGTTAAAGAGTTTTAACTCATTGGCAAATTTGGTGTCCTACCTTTACATTGGAGGCATTTCCTTTGTGACTTTACCAAATCTGTCTTGCTATGAAAACTTTCTTTCCATTTGCTATCCTGTCCGTTATTTTGCTTAGCTCCTGCGGCCCAACATTGAGCCCATTTACGGCAAGGGTCTACGACGAAGGGCGCTTTACCGAAGCTGAGCTGAAGCGCATTCAGTTTTATCTTTCTGAGCCCATCGTGCTTACGCGTGAGCTGCGTGCAGAGAAAGCCGAAGTCATTTCCGGCGAGATCAAGTTGGTAAACGGGCAACAGGTGGAGCAGGTGGTCATCCCCAAAGGCACCCCCGGTGCAGTCCTTTTCACTCCTGACCGGGAGCGGCTCGCCATTTCCTTTGAGAGCGGCAGTGATGACCGCTACCTTATTTTTGGCCCCAATCCGACCATGAACGACCGCTACACCCTGCGTGCTTCCGACTGGGAGCGGCGTGCAGCTGTAGTCACTTACGATGGCCGCAAATGGCGTGCGGGTGAAAGTGCCGCCCTGGCCACTTTGCTGGTGGACCTGAGGAAGGTGGATCAGGTATCGGTGCGTTCGCGTACGGCTGGCGGGCGGCGGGTGGATTAAACCTTATTTATGCCTTTTAAGAAAGGCACAAACTTGAAATCCGCAAACTTTTCCGTTTCCACGTCCCCTGCTTTGTTCAGCCGGGTAATGCGGAGCATTTTCTGTGCTTTTTCTCCTACTGGGATGACCAGCTGCCCGCCCACTTTGAGTTGAAGCAGGAGAGGCTCCGGGATTTCCGGAGCACCGGCCGTCACGAGGATTTTATCGAAGGGCGCGAATTCGGGCAGGCCCTTGTAGCCATCGCGCAGGTAGCAGCGGATATTGCCCAGTTGCAGCTGATCGAGCAGTTTTTTAGCCCGGTGGTGGAGGAGTTCCTGCCGTTCAATGGTATAGACCCTGGCGCCCAGCATCGCCAAAATGCCCGCCTGATAACCGGAGCCGGTGCCGATTTCCAGGATTTTGTCCCGCTTTTTGACCTGCAGCAGGCTCGTCTGATAGGCTACGGTATAGGGCTGGGAAATGGTCTGCTCGTTCCCGATCGGGAAAGGTTTGTCCTGATAAGCCCATTCTTCAAAGGCCTTATCGAGGAAGAAATGCCTGGGCAGGGTGCCAATAGCGTTCAGGATTTGCTCATCCCTGATGCCTTTAGCGCTTAGCTGCTCTACGAGCTTTCGGCGCATGCCCTTATGCCGGTAGGTGTCTGTCAAACGATTTTGGTTTTCTAAATGCGACTTTTCTAATGGAGTGTGGCGAATTTACTAAATTCGGGCGCTATTCATTGCCAACCTTGCGATAGAATTGCAACCCGGCAGTGAACCCTTCGTACAAATCTGTTTACCATAGTATATAAACCACTGACAAATATGACAAAGATCAAGTTCGGAACGGATGGCTGGCGCGCCATTATTGCTGAAGATTATACGGTTGAGAATGTAAAGCGGGTAGCCGCTGGTACTGCGGTTTGGATGAAAGCCAATGAGGCGGCTCAGGTGGTCATTGGGCACGATGCCCGCTTTGGAGGCGAATTATTTGCCCACACAACCGCCCGGGTAATGGGCGCTTATGGGATGAGGGTCAGGCTGGCCAAAGGCTTTGTCTCCACCCCCATGGTGTCTTTAGGCGTCGTGAAGACCGGATCGGATTTGGGCATTGTCATTACGGCAAGCCACAACCCGCCTTCTTACAATGGCTTTAAGCTAAAGTCCAAACTGGGCGGCCCGATGATCCCCGCACAGGTGGCAGAGGTGGAAACGGCTATCCCGGCAAGTGCAGACATGGAGCTGCCTACCCTTCAGGAAATGGAAGCTCAGGGGCTACTGGAATATGTGGACCTGGAGCAGATTTATGTCGACCATGTCACCGACAGCTTTGATCTGGAGAGCATCCGAAATGCCGGGTTTAAAATTGCCTACGATGCCATGTACGGAGCCGGGCAGAATGCATTGCGCCGCTTATTGCCTGATGCGGTTTTGCTGCACTGCGACTACAACCCTTCTTTCATGGGGCAGGCACCGGAGCCCATCCACCGCAATCTTGGTGAACTGTCTGCACTGATCAAAAATGACCCCTCTATCGGCCTTGGCCTCGCTAACGATGGTGATGCAGACCGTATTGGCATGTACGATGAGGATGGCAACTTTGTGGATTCCCACCATATCCTGTTACTGTTGCTGCTTTACATGCACGAGTATAAAAAGCAAACAGGCAAGGTTGTTGTGACCTTTTCCGTTACCGAGAAAATGCAGGAACTCGCGCAGCAGTTCGGGCTGGATATTGAAGTGACCAAGATCGGCTTCAAATACATTGCCGAGATCATGGCACAGGAACCTGTTCTGGTAGGCGGGGAGGAGTCTGGCGGGCTCGCCGTAAGTGGCCATATCCCGGAGCGTGATGGCATTTGGATCGGGCTGACGATTATGGAGTTCATGGCCAAAGCCGGCAAGTCCATCAAAGCATTGATTCAGGAAGTGTACGACCGGGTTGGCTCTTTCTCCTACGACCGGGATGACCTTCACCTTTCGGAAGCGAAAAAGCAGGCGATCATCAAGCAATGCAAGGAAGGCAGACTAAAAGCATTCGGCCCGTATCAGGTAGAGCGCGTAGAGGATATTGATGGTTTTAAGTTTTACTTTGGCGGCAGCCGATGGGTGATGATCCGCCCTTCAGGTACAGAGCCGGTCCTGCGGGTTTATGCGCAGGCACCGGAGCATGATGAGGTGCGTCAAATCCTGAATGCTACGCATAAGGCGCTGCTGGGGTGATGTTTTTTTTTGTGTAAAATATCCTGATTTTAGAACAAAATGATTAATTTTAGGCTTGACGCATACGCTGTATCATGCCTAAAAAATATGATGTCCATCAGCCAGACGACCGCTTTTTTAAGTCGGCTATGAGCGACCCGGCGGTAGCTAAAGCTTATCTTCAGCATTTCTATCCTGAAATTGCTGGTATTGCGGACTTTTCAAGCCTGAAGCTGGAAAACAGTGTCAGTCTACGCCCAAACCTGAAGCGATTTGAGGCGGACGTTATTTACCGCTGCCGGTTTCAGGGAGAGGCTGATGGCTACTTCTATTTTTGTTTGCTATTTGAGCATAAGTCCAAGCCCGATAAGTATGTTGCAGTGCAGGTTGGGCTATATATAATGGAACTCTTGTCCAGTATGGTGAAAAAGCAGGGCCGGGAATTGGAGCCTGTGCTGCCCCTTATCTTTTATAACGGTAAAGAAAAATGGGAGCCGCAAAAACTGGGTGAGCTATTTCAGGGGCATCCGCATTACGCTGTTTTGGAACCCTATATCCCTAATTTCCGTTTTCTATTTCAGGACGCTACGCGCCTTAGCCCGGAAGCGCTGCTGCAGCTAGATCTGAGCTACTTTCGCAGCGTACTGATGTCGATGGCTTTCCGGCACCGGCAAAACTTGATATTCAAGTACCTTCAGCTTATTTTTGAAGGGACAGAGGGGAAAGAAAAGATCACTGCGTTGACAACCTACATCCTGGGGGTGGCAGAGCGTTCGGAAGCAGAGTTCCTGAAGCAAATTAAAGACACATCATTCTCGATAAAACCGGAAGTCATGAGTACGTTGGAGCAAATTTTGGAAAGAGGGCGGAAAGAAGGCCGGGAAGAAGGCCGGGAAGAAGGGTTAGAACAGGGGCTCTATAAGAAAAGCATTTTCAACCTCCTCAAAACCAAAGCCCGCTTCCCGGACTGGCCAGTCGAGGAACTGGCTGACTTCACCGAGCTGCCTCAGGAAACCGTGCAGAATTTTATCGATATCACTTCAAAAGGCGACAAAGACAAGCTCCTCAAATATGTGCAGGAAGAACTGCTTGCCGATATCCCGCTCAATGCAGAAGAAATGGAGAAGCTGCAGGAGCTGGTGGAAAAGCTGCTGGCAGGCACAGA
>JANSXW010000268.1 GCA_024742755.1 bacterium
ATAAATGAAAACCAAATGGCAAAGAGACAAAGCCCAATCGCAGGTCTGTTCGACATGGGGGTCTGGAGCAAAAAGCTGCTGCAGGACCAACTGTTCTACATCCTGTTCCTGGGGTTTCTGACCTTTGTCTACATCGCCAATGCCCACCTTGCGGAGCGGAATGTACGGGAGATTCAAACCCTGCAGAAAGACCTCAAGGAAATGCGCTGGTACTACATGTCCCTGCAGTCAGAGAACATGTACAACGCCAAGCGTTCGGAAGTGGCCAAACGGGTGAAAGACAATGGTCTGCGCCCGCATTCAACAAAGCTGAACCGAATACAGGTACGACAGGAATCTTATCAGTTAGGAGATGGATATTAAGAATGAAGTCCTTTACCGGGTCTACTTTCTCCTGTTCGGCATCGTCGTTCCGGTAGCGCTGATATTGATCTATCGTACCGTCGACTTAGCCATCCTAAATGGTGATAAGTGGCGGAAAGCCGGTGAAGAAAACTATATGGATTACCGGACGATTGAAGCCGACCGGGGCAACATCTTTGCGGAAGATGGCAACCTGCTGGCCACGTCCATCCCGTACTTCAATATCCGGTTTGACCCACTGGCTGCCACAGATGAGGCATTTGAAGAAAACCTGGATACCCTGGCACACTGTCTGGCTTACTACGTCCTGGAGGATGTGACGGTAGGCGGCGCAAGGGAGTATCTGTTAGAATTGCGTGGTGGGACAGACCGCTACGTTCTGCTGAAAAAGCAAGTCTCCTACGCGGAGAAAAAGTTCATTGAATCGTTTCCATTATTTCGCTTAGGCCGCAATGGCGGCGGCTTTATCGCAGTGAAACGCAGCGAGCGCAAACGGCCCTTTGGCATCCTCGCACAGCGTACCGTCGGGTACGTACGTGACGGAGCCAAGCCGGTGGGGCTTGAAGGTTACTATGACGAAGTGCTGGGCGGGGAGCCCGGTCAGCAGTTGATGGTCTGCGTAGACCGCCGGCAAGACCTTTGGATGCCGGTGGATGACCTCAGTGCGATAGAGCCCCAGAGTGGCAATGACATCGTTACCACTATCGACCTGGATATTCAGGACATCGCCGAGCGGGCACTGAACCGTGCGGTGAACGCCCACGACGCAGAATGGGGCACAGCCGTCGTGCTCGAAGTTGAAACCGGCGCCGTCCGGGCTATCGCCAACCTTGGCCGAACCGATCAGGGCTGGTGGGAGACCTACAACTTCGCCGTTGGAACAGCCGGAGAGCCGGGGTCTACCTTCAAGGCGGCGTCTGTGCTCGCCCTGCTGGAAGATGAGTACCTGACCCTCGATGATTCCATCCGTATCTACAACGGTAAGGCAGAATTCTACGAAGAGACGATGGAGGATGCCTCGCCCTACAGCTACCGGATGGATACCATCAAGCTGCGGGAGGCCTTCGAAATCTCCTCTAACGTGGGGATCGCTAAAACCATTGAGCAGTTCTACGGCGAAAAAAATGACGGCAATGACGATGAGGGCGCTGCCCGATTCGTCCGTCGCCTCAAGCAGTTCAACCTGCATCAGCCTATTGGACTGGAGATAGAAGGGGAGGCTAATCCTTATATTAAGGAGGCCTACAGCGAAGAGGACTACTGGAGCGGCACGACGCTGCCCTGGATGTCGATCGGCTACGAGCTGGAACTGACGCCTCTGCAGCTGCTGACCTTCTACAACGCCGTGGCCAACGGGGGCAAAATGATGAAGCCTTATCTGGTCTCCGCCATACAGCGGATGGGCAAAACGGAAGAGCAGTTTTACCCCACCGTGATCAACCGCCGTATCGCTTCCGCGAAAGCCATCAATCAGCTGCAGGAACTGCTGCGGGCGGTGGTGGAAAGCGAACGGGGCACAGCTCACGACTTGTATACCGACGAGTACAGCTTTGCCGGGAAGACCGGCACAGCGCAGGTCAACTACAAGAAAGGGCCAAGAGGGACACGAATCGGAGGGCATCAGGCTTCCTTCGTTGGGTATTTCCCGGCTGAGGCGCCAAAGTACTCTTGCATTGTGGTCATCAATAAGCCACGGCGCGGAGGGTTCTATGGTGGTGATGTCGCAGGCCCGGTCTTCCGGGAAATTGCAGATAACATCTACCGGGTAAAACCGGCACTGCACCCGGTACTCAATGCTCAGGCGCCGCCACCGGGCCAGGAAAATACACTGCCCGGCATGAGTATTGGCGCACAGGAAGACTACCGGTCGCTGTTCGCCTACTTGGATATTGATGTGTACGGGGAGCCCGAAACCCAAATGGCGGTACTGCGCCCCCGTTCAGACAGTTTGATGATGGAAACCCGGACAATGGCAGAAGAAACAGTGCCGAATGTAGTCGGCCTGGGATTGCGGGATGCCCTGCATGTGCTGGAAAACCGCGGGCTTAAAGTCTCGGTGGAAGGCGTAGGGAAAGTAGCCCGGCAGTCCATCATCCCCGGCACAAGAATCCGCGGGCAGCAGATAAAGCTGTATTTGCGGTAGCAGTATAAAACAAAACGAAACCAACACCGGAGTACGAAAGGCTCCGTATAAAAATTAGGATGTAGCATGTCTGCAACACTCGAAACCCTCCTGGAACCTGTAAAGGTCCTGGCTGCCAACGGGCCGCTGGGGCAAGAGGTTGAAAGCTTGCAGTTTGATTCCCGGAAAGTT
Source organism: bacterium (assembly GCA_024742755.1). GTDB lineage: Bacteria > Bacteroidota > Bacteroidia > Chitinophagales > Saprospiraceae > Phaeodactylibacter. The sequence goes on from JANSXW010000268.1 coordinate 2,678, forward strand.
AAGCGTGGTGATGTATTCATTGCCATCCGGGGCACACAAGTCGATGGGCACGATTATATCGCCTCAGCAGTGGAAAAGGGCGCTGCCGCAATTGTAGCGGAAGAGCTGCCCGGGTCCCTGCCGGCTCATTTAGCAAGTGTGCAGGTAGCCGATAGCGCAAAGGCGCTCGGCGAGATGGCCAGCCTTTATTACGGCGAGCCATCAAAACAATTGAAATTGGTAGGGGTGACCGGAACCAACGGCAAAACCACCACCGTAACCTTGCTCCACGAGTTATTCCTGAAGCTGGGCTACAAGGCGGGGCTGTTGTCTACGGTCCGCAATAAAATTGGTGAAACCCCGCTGCCGGCAACGCATACCACACCCGATGCCCTGTCTGTTCAGGCACTGCTGCGGGAAATGGTGGATGCCGGTTGCGACTATGCCTTTATGGAAGTCAGCTCGCACGCGGCGCATCAGCGGCGCATTGCAGGGCTCCACTTCGACGGGGCGGTATTCACCAATATCACGCACGATCACCTCGACTACCATAAAACGTTTAAGGCTTATATCGAGGCCAAAAAAATGTTCTTTGACATGTTGCCTGACACCGCCTTTGCCCTGGTCAACGTCGATGACCGCCGGGGGGAGGTGATGTTACAAAATACTTTAGCCAAACGCTATACCTACAGCCTGCGGTCTATGGCCAACTTCCGGGCAAAGCTCCTGGATAACTCGGTCACCGGGCTGCAGTTGCTGGTGGAGGAGCAGGAGGTATTCAGCCGCCTGATTGGCGACTTCAATGCCTATAACCTGCTCGCTGTGTACAGTGTAGCCGTGCTATTGGGGCAGGACCGCATGGAAACCCTCACTGCGCTGAGTGAACTTGGTGCGGTGGACGGGCGCTTTGAAACCATCGTTACACCTGGCAAGGGCTATATCGGTATCATCGATTACGCCCATACGCCGGACGCGCTGGAGAAAGTGCTGCAAACCATCGATCAGCTCCGGCAGCGGGACAGCCGGGTAATCACGGTGGTAGGCTGCGGTGGCGACCGGGACAAAACCAAACGACCGGTCATGGCCAAAACGGCCTGCGCGCTGAGCGATCAGGTGATCCTGACCTCAGACAACCCCCGTACAGAAGACCCGGAAGCCATATTGGAAGATATGTGGAAGGGTGTGCCAAAGGACGCGGCCCGCAAGGTGCTGACTATCGTCAAACGGCGGGAAGCGATCCGGACAGCAGCAGCACTGGCACAGGGCACCGATATCATTTTGATCGCCGGCAAAGGGCATGAGAAGTATCAGGAAATCAACGGAGAACGGCTGCCCTTTGATGACAAAGCAGAATTAGAGGGAGCGCTACAGGATAAATCTTAGCAGAAGGCCGGGGCTGCGCCCTAATTGCTTATTTTAGCGGCGTTTCTTCAACCACCCAATAACTGATCAACACTATGCTCATTCAACTCGTCGACTGGCTCGGCAATTCCATGGGAGACTTTTCAGGTGCAGGCTTGTTCCGGTACATCACGTTCCGGGCGGGCGCGGC
>JANSXW010000243.1 GCA_024742755.1 bacterium
AAAATCCTCGTCCATACGGACTCCGGTTTTCCCGTGACTGATTAGCAGGCGTTACTCGTTCTGCGAAAATCCTCGTCCATACGGACTCCGGTTTTCCCGTGACTGATTAGCAGGCGTTACTCGTTCTGCGAAAATCCTCGTACTTTAGCGGTCTGTGCTTCACACTCCACATATCTAATCTCAGCCCCTGTGAATTTCTAAGCAATCCAAGGTTGCGGCCGGGATTGGAGCATACAAGCATAAGAGACATCTTGCGACTTTAATAAAAAATGAATGGGAACGATAGAATTTTTCAGAGAGGGCATTCGGAACCTCCAAACAGTAGGCACGCTGACCCGCAGCTCCAAGCAGCTCTGCAAAGGCATGATCAAACACATCGATTTTGAGCAGGCTAAGGTTATTGTGGAATTGGGTGCCGGCGATGGGGTCATCACCAAGCACATCCTCCGCAATATGCGCCCTGATGCGAAACTGATTGCCTTTGAGGTCAACCCCAAGTTCTGTGCACAAATGCGTGAAATAAAGGATGACCGCCTGATTGTAGTGGAGGATTCCGCTGAGCACATCGGCAAATACCTGGCGAAAGCCGGCGCTGAAGAAATAGATTTTGTCATCTCTGCCATCCCCTTTGTAGCGCTGCCCAAAGAGCTCGGGCGCCTCATCGTTGGCAAAGCGCATCAGTACCTTAAAAAAAGTGGCTTGTTTATTCAGGTGCATTACTCCCTTGTCATGCGCCCGTTGTACAATGCCATTTTTGGTAATGTAGATACAAATTTTGTGCCCATCAATGTGCCTCCTGCCTTTGTTTTGGTCAGCCAAAAACGATAATCGACGACCATGAACCGACTCTTGCTGCTCCTGCTTTTGGTTTCCGCCTGCAGCCCTTCACCTGAGGCTACAGAATCGGGTACCGCGTTGCCTGCTGCTTCAGACGTCCTCCGCCAAAGCCTGCAGTTTCATGATCCGGAGGAGCGATGGCTAACCAGTCAGTTCCAAATGGTGATCGATGAGCCCCGTACCAACTTCCCGGAGCGGCAGAGCACCATTCTGATCAATTTGCCCGAACAGACTTTTGAGGTTACGCGGGACTACGAAGGCACCATCGTGCGGAGGGGTATTGATGCAGAACGCTGCTACAGCTTTGTTGACGATCAGGCCGTAGACCCTGCCGACTCCGCTACCATACAACTATACCGATTGCAATGCGACCGCACAAAGGGCTACCAAAGCTTTTACCAGCTGCTGACGGGATTGCCGATGACTTTGTTCACCCCGGAAGTCTCCCTTGGGGAAACCGTTGAGGCCGTAGACTTTGGCCCGTATGCCTGCTTTGCCGTTTCCGCCCGGCTTAACAACCCGATCATCGGTGAACAGTGGATCTTTTACTTCGACCGGGCCGATTATCAGCTCAGAGGGTACCGGGCAGCCGGGGAGGGCGCTGCGGAATACCTTGAACTCGACGGGCTTGTCTCGTTCAACAATATGCAGCTGCCCCGCATGCGGCATTGGTATAATCTGGCTGATACCACTTACCTGGGCTCCGATATTGTCATCAACATCGAACCGCTTTAGCAAAGCGTGATCACTTCTCCGCCTGCTTGTACAAATCGATGTAGTGCTGATCCAGTTCCTCTGAGTCTTTATACTTCACCCGCAGGGCCTGTAATTCCTTTTCCAGCTTTGCCCGGATTTCTGAGTAGGCGAAGTCATTGATCAGGTTGTTCATTTCCAGTGGGTCACGCTTGCGGTCATAGAGCTCCCAGGTATCGATATCATAGTAGAAGTGCACGAGCTTGTAGTCCTCGGTGACAATGCCGTAGTGCCGCTTCACCATATGCACGGCCGGATATTCATAGTAGTGGTAGTACACCGCCTCCCGGCCCCAGGCTGAGGTATCGCCTTTGAGCAGAGGCACCAGGCTTTCGCCCTGCATGTCACCGGGCGCTTCCACACCGGCAACTTCCAGCAGGGTTTGGGCAAAATCGAGGTTTTGTACCATTTCGGTCGTGACAGAGCCGGCCTGCACCTGCCCGGGCCAGCGCACCAGCAGCGGGGTTTTGAAGGACTCGTCGTAAATAAAGCGCTTGTCAAACCAGCCGTGCTCGCCCAGGTAAAAGCCCTGATCGGAAGTATATACCACGATGGTATTTTCGGTCAGCCCGTTCTTATCCAGGTAATCGAGCAGGCGGCCTACGTTCTCGTCTACGGCAGCGATGCTTGCCAGGTAATCTTGCATATAGCGTTGATAACGCCACTGCATTTTCTCTTTTTCACTCATATTGGGGTAGCGCTCCTTAAAGTCTTCGTTCATTTTGCCGTAAGCGGCGTGCCAGGCGGCTTTTTCCTCCGGCGTCATCCGCTCCACCTCGTGCTTAAAGGCGTTGATATCCCAGTCAGAAGTTGGCTCAATCCCCAGCTCTTCCATCACTTCCGGGTAGATTTTGGAATCGCCCGACCAGTTCATGTGCTCCAGGAGGTTCATTTCGGCTTGCCGGGCAGCCTCCCGGCCTTCGTAATCATCGAAGAGGGTCTCCGGCTCCGGGAAGGTCTTTTTCAGGTATTCCTCGTAGTAACGCTGTGGGGGCAGCCACTCCCGGTGGGGCGCCTTGTGCAGGTACATCAGCATAAAAGGGCGGTCCGGATTGCGGCGGTTGTCCATCCAATCGAGGGTGAGGTCGGTGATGATATCCGTGGTATGCCCTTTGATGATGGTATCACCGGTATTGGTGATGAACTTCGGGCCGTAGTATTTGCCCTGTCCGGGCAGAATTTTGAATTCATCCACGCCCTTAGGGTTATTCCCAAAGTGAAGCTTGCCAAACATGGCCGTTTGGTAGCCCGCCTCCTGCAGCAGTTGTGGGAAAGTCACATTGGTGGTATCAAAAGGGAAACGGTTATCAATTTTGCCATTGATGTGGCTGTGCTTGCCGGTGAGAATGACGGCACGGGAAGGCGCACAAATGGAATTCGTCACGCAGGCATTGGTGAACAACATCCCCTCTTTCGCCAAACGGTCGATGTTAGGCGTTTGGATCAGCTTATTGCTGTAGGCGCTGATGGCCTGATAAGCATGGTCATCGGCCATCATGAAGACAATATTGGGCCGCTCCGGCGTGCCCTGCCCGAAGGCAAAGACTGCCCCCAAAAGGCAGAAAAGCAATAAGGATAATCTCATGGTATAGCTTGGTTTTAACTTCTAAACTTTGATGTAAATCCGACTGCGGTACAGCAGCCACGCCAGCGCCCAGAAAAACACCACATTCGTGATGGCGAACGCCAGGGAAGCATTGTAGGGGCTGAACACGGGGGTGTAAAAAGTATCGTAAATCCAGGTTTTGAGTGTCACGGCCTGTCCGCCCGCTTCCCAGCTGATGGTGTAGCTCAGTTTCGCCACAAAGCCTGAAAGCACGAAAACGAACAAAGCATTGGCCCCGTACACATAGAAAGGCTTTCCCCAGGTGGTATGCCCTTTCACATCTGCCAGCCAATAGATGAGGCTTAGGAAGACGAGGGCAACGCCACTGCTGTGCAGCACATAGGAGCTGGTCCACAGCGCTTTGTTGGTAGGAAAAGCCAGGCTCCAAAGCTCGCTTAACGCAATAAGCGCGACGCCCGCCCCAAGGAGCCCCAGGAAGCGCCGGCGGTCATCCGCTTCGTTCTTCATCCAGTAGGTAGCCAGCATGCCGCTGATGCCGGTAGCAACAGCAGGCAGGGTGCTCAGCAAGCCTTCCGGATCCCAGGTTTTGGATTGGCTCCAAAGGTGGCCCGTGCCCAGCAGGGTCCGGTCGAGCCAGGCCCCGAGGTTGGTCTCCGGTTCCAGATTGGGCGCGATGCCGCCCGGCACCGGCACGAGGGCCATGATGCCCCAGTAGCCCAGCAGCAAAGCTACGGCAATGCCCAGTTGCCCCTTCCAGGAGGTGTTGAGAAAAAGCAGGGCGCAAATGGCATAAACGATGGCAATCCGCTGTAGCACGCCGGGAATGCGCAGGGTGCTGTAGTCGGCATAAAACAGCCCGATGAGGGCGATGCCTGCGCCGGAAGCCAGGAGGAGGTACCACGAACGTTGGGCAAGGGCTGCTTTTACCGGTTTTTGCCCCAGCGCAACGCCCCGGAGAAACAGGCTCCCGACAAACACGGCGACGAGTACATAATGCACCACAAGCAGCCCTGACGGCGTGGCCTCCGCAAGCTTGAAATGCGGAAAAGCCGCCAGCAACAGCCCCAGCCCGAAAATGAGCAGGCTACGAATACCAATTTTGCGCAAAATCGCTCCCTGTGGTTGGCCCAGGCGCTTGCCGAGCGCCAGGGGGATAGCCATGCCTACCGCAAACAGGAAGAAAGGGAAGACCCAGTCTGTGGGCGTCCATCCGTGCCATTTGGCATGCAGCAAAGGTGGGTATACCGTAGACCAGGACCCCGGGTTGTTGACCAGGATCATACCGGCAATCGCCAGCCCCCGGAAGATATCGAGGGAGATAAGGCGTTGGTTTTTCGTCGTCGTGGCTGTCATTTCTGTTTTAGTAGTAGGGCAAAAATAAGCAGTTAGTAAGTTGAAGAAACAAAATTTATTTTTGCTCTTATAATCCTGTATAAATAAAATTCTGCCCTATGCCCCGAATAACCCTGTTCTGCCTGCTGCTAACCATCACCACTGCTAACCTCCGCGCGCAATCGGTGGAGATGCAGCCGTATGCCGGAGGCACCCTTTTAATGACCGCTTTGCCGACCGCTCCCTTTCCGGCAGCCGCCCGGGCAGACGGGCACAACTACAGCGGGCAGCACTATCCCCGGGAAAAGCACTATCAGGACAGCACCGTAGCTATTTTTATCCCGGGAGGGTTTGAGCGGGGCGACTCAGCTGATTATATCGTCCACTTTCATGGGTGGTGGAACAGCGTGGACAGTGTGCTGACGACTTTTGACCTCCCGGAGCAACTTGCTGCTGCGGGCAAAAATGCCATTTTGGTCATCCCTCAAGGCCCCAAAAACGCACCGGACTCCAACGGTGGGAAACTGGAGCAAAGCGGAGCCTTTGCCGCCCTCATGAAAGACGTCAGCCGCGCAGCCGCCCGGCACCTGAACCTGCGCAGCCTGCCGCCCCGGCAGCTCATCCTCTCCGGGCACAGCGGCGGTTACCGGGTCATAAGTTACATTTTGCAGCAGAGCAGGGAGCCGATCCGGGAGGTATGGCTATTCGACGGGCTGTACGGGCAGCTGGAAAAATATGCGATGTGGCTGGAGCGGGGTGGGCAGCGCCTTGTCCTGCTCTACACCGACGAAGGGGGCACCTACTCCACCACCCTTGGCTTCCGGGATAGCCTTAAAGCATGGGGGCTCCCATTTACGGAAGTGGAAAGCCGGGTCGGGGAACCGCTGCCTGTGCTACCGGATGGGGGCACGGTTTTCTGGCATACGGACCTCGGGCATAATGCGGTACTGCACAAGCGGCAGCAGTTTGCGCACTTGCTAAGGCATTGCGCATGGCTTCAAAACAAACGTAAAAAATGACAGGGTTGACATTTTGACAGCACCTGATTTCCTGATCGGGCCTTGCCTCTCCAATCCCTTCACTGACTTTTTGTCATTCGCCCGTTTTCACAGCATATATAGTAACGGAATTGGCATCTGATTTGCTTGTCGGATTTTCAGACACCGCCCTTTCTGAATGCTGGTGTCAGGCAATTATTCACCAAAATTTTGTTTGACATGAGTGAAGTACATTTCAAACCAATCAACGACCGCGTGGTGGTAAAGCCACTACCGGCAGAGGACAAGACCGCAGGAGGCATTATCATCCCGGACACCGCCAAGGAGAAGCCACAGCAGGGCGAGATCGTCGCTGTGGGCCCTGGCAAGGAAGGCATCAAACCTACGGTAAATGTAGGCGACCGGGTGCTCTATGGCAAATATGCCGGGCAGGAGCTAAAGTATGCCGAGCATGAGTACCTG
>JANSXW010000356.1 GCA_024742755.1 bacterium
AGGTGGCAACTTTGGAGTTGCGACCTGACAGGCAACCCCAGCCTCAGGCCGCGATTCCTAAACCGCCGCCTGAGTACCTTAGCACATCAAAGCTCCAAGTCAGGTGGCAACTTTGGAGTTGCGACCTGACAAGCAACCCCAGCCTCAGGCCGCGATTCCTAAATCGCCGCCTGAGTACCTTAGCACCTCAAAGCTTCAAGTCAGGTGGCAACTTTGGAGTTGCGACCTGACAGGCATGCCCAGCCACACCGACCGGCAACGCTCGAAACCCAAGACAACCCAACAAGCACGCCCGGCGAAAGAACCGACTTCCCATAACTTGTCCGTATGGACTTGTCCGTATGGGCCTGTCCGTATGGACTTGTCCGTGTGTACCTGTCCGTACGGATATATATTGGCGTATAAAACTACGTCGGACAGCGAGTGCGCCGGGCGAGCCTGCCACACCACAAAACCCACCGCCCGCCAAAGCCACAGGCGACGGCAGGAAAACACCATAATACCGAATCCCCCGCCAAACCCAGGAAAACACCAAAACACCACAAAACCCAAGACCACACCCACAGCACCGCCCGCCCCCCTAAACCCTAAACTCTAACCCCTAAACTCTAAACCCTAAACCCCTAAACTCTAAACCCTAAACCCCTAAACCCTACCCCCTAAACTCCCCAGACCCAACGAAGCCAACCCCCATAAAACCAAAACACCACAAAACCACCCACCGGCAACGCTCGCTCCAAGCCACAGACCAGCCCCTCTCCGCCCGACGCAGCCTTGTGCAGAGTCGGCATCCTCATCCCCGCCAAGGCCAACCTTATCCTCGTTCCCCACGGAAAGGCGGTGCATTCCTTTCTTTAAAACGTAATCTAAAATCAATTTTACTGGTTGGAACCAGCAAAAAAAAACTTATATTGCATGGTTTAACCATCAATTATGCAATACTTAACCGAGAAATTCCGGAAAAAGCTCCTGCACCTGCCTATGGATTTCCAGCGAAGCCTGATGCAGGACATCACCTGGGAAGCTCGCCTTATTGGAATAAAAGGAGCACGCGGAGCCGGGAAAACTACCCTGCTGCTACAACGGATAAAAACCCTGCTTGACCGCAACCACAAGGCCCTTTATGTGAGTATGGACGACCTATGGTTTGCAGACCACCGCCTAACCGCACTTGCCGATCAGTTTGCTAAAGAGGGCGGCCGTTACCTTTTTATAGACGAAGTGCATAAATACCCGGACTGGTCCCGGCAAATAAAAAACATCTATGATGATTATCCTGAATTGTACGTCATCTTCACCGGCTCCTCCCTCCTCGAAATTCTAAACGCAAGAGCTGATCTAAGCAGACGGGCGGTAGTCTATGAAATGCAGGGGCTGTCCTTCCGGGAATACCTGCACTTCTCACAGGGCCAGCCCTTCCCCAGATTAACCCTTCCGGACCTTTTGAGCGGGCACGAAACGATTGCCAGTGAGATCGTTCAAAAGATCCGGCCCCTGGCTTACTTTAAGGACTACCTAAAGGCAGGTTATTACCCCTTTTTCAAAGAAGTACCAATATTATACCCTCAACGCCTGACCGAG
>JANSXW010000245.1 GCA_024742755.1 bacterium
ACTTATGAACCCCGCTGAAATGCGGGGCAGGCTCTGGCGTTATCTTTTTTAGCTTATTTGGCCCGCCAAACGCGCTAAAAAAGATTTAGCCAGAACCACAATTCCTTGATTTTCATGACGAACCCGCTCCAAACATAGTCTAAGTGTTAGGTCTATCAAGTGTTTGCTTCCTTAAAATTAATTCTTTTTTCGGGAAAGTTTATATGGCGCACACCAAAATCTATTTGCAGCGCATCCACAACGGTGAATTTAGTTTCATAACGTAAAAATTAGTTAAAAGCTTGCATAACTAAAAAATACGTTATAAATTTGAACACCATGAAGCGCAAGTATACCATGAAGCTATTGGCATTTTTAGTTTTCCTCCTATTCCCATTCTTTGGGTCTGCGCAGATGGGCGACAGCCTTCAGCTGGAGCCCTATTTTGCGGAAGCCGAACGCCGGATTGCCGCTTACGACTTTGACGGAGCACTCCAGCAACTGAGCACTTGTTACATCAAGCGGCCCGGGCACCTCCCTTACCTGCTACGGATCGGGCATTGCCACACACAGCTTGGCCGCTATCCGGATGCCAAACTGTTTTACGGGGAGGCATTGAAGCTGGACAGCCTGCATACCACTGCGCTTAGTGCGTTGGGCAGTATTTACGAGCGGGAGCGGAACTACAGGAAAGCCCAATCGTACTTTACCCGGCTTACGCAAATTGACAGTACGAACAGCTACTACTATAAAAAATCAGCGAATATTGCCCTGCATCAGGGGGATGCCCTGCACGCCCTGCAACAGTTCATTCAGGCTCATACCTGCAATCCTAAGGATCTGGAAGTCATCACCCGGCTGTCCACTATTTATCTGGCTATGGATGAGCTTGGCTATGCAGAAGCGATGGTGGAGAAGGGTATCCAACTGGATGCCCGGAATATCCCCCTCCTGCAGGCAAAGGCCCGCCTGCACCATAAGCGCAAGGACCATGACCTGGTGGCCTCCACCATTGAAGAGATCATGGAACAAGGCGACACCAGTGAATACTACCAGATGATGCTAGGCGTGGCTTACCTGCACCTGGATAGTCTGGAGCTTTCGCTTGGGCATTTGCAGGCTATCGTGGACCGGGAGGAAGATACCGAGCACACCCACCACTACCTGGGGCTGGTCCACCGGAAAATGGGCAACCCCGAACAGAGTCGGGCTCATTTCGAGCAAGCCATTGACAAAGGGATTTCACCCAAAACAGGGACCTATTTCAATGACCTGGGCAACCTTGCAGAACAACAAGGGGACTTACGTACCGCCATTGACCACTACCGCTCGGCTATTTCCTACGGTGCTCCTGTGGAAACCCATTTTTTCCTGGCCCGGGCTTCCGATCAGTACTTTAAGGACAAAAGTATTGCCCTGCGCCACTATCAGGATTACCGCGGCACCGGCCACAAAGAATTCCTGGCCTATACCGAACAGCGCATCGGGCAATTGAAAGAAATCATACATTTTCAAAAGTAACGCACAATGAAGAAATTAACGAAAGCGGAGGAAGAGATCATGCAGATCATCTGGGAGATTGCACCTTGCACCGTGAGCGACATCCGCAACTATATGGTGGAAGAAATGGGGCTGGAAAAGCCGCCCCACAGCACCGTGTCTACGATGGTCCGCATACTGGACGACAAGAAGGACTTTCTGAAACACACCGCCTACGGCCGGACCTTCGTGTACGAGCCCAAAGTCACCAAGGACGAATACAGCCGGCAGTCCGTGCGCACCCTCGTACAGGATTACTTCGGGGGCTCTATGAACCGCCTGGTCTCCTTCCTGGTGCAGGAGGAAGACCTCAGCCTGCGGGAACTCAACGACCTGATGGGCAAACTTGAAGAAGAGTAAACCGAACGATCATGCTATCCTATATCCTACAAGTCAGCGTTTGCTGGGGCATTTTTTTCCTGCTCTATGCACTGGTGCTTAGCCGGACGACCTTCTTCAGCTGGAACCGGGCGTACCTCCTATTTACCCTCATCATCAGCCTGGCCTTACCGGCGCTGGAATGGCCGGTGCCCGAAGCCCCCTCTGCCTTAGCCCTGCAAGCAGCCTACTATATGCAGCCCATCACCATTGGGGTACAGCAGCTGGAAATCGTCGTGACCGCCGCACCGGAAATCTCCTCCCCGGAAAGCAGCTCCCCGGTGCTCACCTGGCGGTCTGTTTTGCTCCTGATTTATTGGATTGGCGTCGCGGTGGCAGGCATTCGGCTGCTCTACGGCATGTGGCAGATTTATGCGCTGTACCGAAAAAGCGAAAAGCACAAACGACAGGCGCACACCCTGGTCAGCACTCCGACCCTCCACACCCCATTCTCCTTCTTCCGGTTGCTCTTCTGGAGCCGGGCACTCCCCTACCCCAAGGCAGATGCTGCAAAAATCATCCGGCATGAACAAGCCCATATGGACGGCTGGCACAGCCTGGATATTCTCATTGCCGAAGTTCTGGGCGTGCTGTTCTGGTTCAACCCGCTTATTTACCTCTACACCCGCTCTCTGCGTACGGTGCACGAATACCTGGCTGACGAAGCCGTGCTGCACCACTCCAAGAAAACAACATACGGCCATTTGTTGATCCGGCAATCGCAATCCGGACAAGCGATTGCCCTGGCTAACCATTTTTCACACGTACAATTAAAAAAACGGATTCTAATGATGACGAAGAAGAAATCACACCGACATCAACTACTGCGGTATGCGCTGACGCTGCCGTTGCTGGCCGCCCTGGCATTTGCCTTTACCGTGCCCGCCACCCCGGCAGGCCCGGCCAAATCAGCGATCTATGACGGGGAGGGGCCCCAACCGGTCTTCAAAGGTTGCGAGACCCTCGAACCGGAAGCGGCCCAACAGCAATGCACCACTGAAAAGCTGATGGCGTTCCTGCAACAAAAACTACAATACCCCGAAGCGGCTAAAGCAGCCGGGCAGGAAGGCATGGCGGTCGTCGAATTTACAGTGAGCAAAACCGGAGCTGTTGAGGACATCAAAGTCCTTAAAAGTGCCGGAGAGGCCCTCGATCAGGCCGCAGTAGCCGTTGTGCGCCAACTGCCCGATTGGGTACCGGCAACGGACGAAAGCGGACAGCCCGTGGCAGCGAAGATGACCCTGCCTTTCAAATTTAAGCTGCCCGCAGCCGATGGTGGGGACGAGATTTTCCAGGTTGTGGAGGAGATGCCCCGGTTCCCGGGTTGTGAGGACATTGCCAATGCAGCAGAGCGGCAGGCCTGCGCTAATCAGGAACTCATGCTTTACATTTATGAAAACCTGGTCTACCCCGAAGCTGCAAAAGAAGCCGGGACGGAAGGTATGCCGGTATTAAAACTGGTCATCGGCAAGGAAGGTGCTATTAAGGATTACAGCATTAGCCGCCCGGTCAATGAAGCGCTTGATGCCGAAGTCCTGCGCGTTGCTCAGCAGATGCAGCAGGAAATCACCTGGGTGCCGGGCGTGCAGCGTGGGCGCAAGGTGAACGTGGCCCTGCAGCTCCCCATCCGCTTCAAACTGGATGACAAAGCCGCAGAGGTAAAGGAAATTGCTCCGGCTGACGGAGAACCCTTCAAGGTAGCGGAGCAAATGCCCCGGTTTCCGGGTTGTGAAGAATTGGAAACACCTCAGGCAAGGGAAAAGTGTGCGCAGCAGCGCTTGCTGGAATTCGTCTATCAAAACATCAAATACCCGGCTGAAGCCCGGAAAGCCGGCACGGAAGGCGTTGTCGTCGTCAGGCTGACCATCGCCCCCACCGGCGAGGTCAGGGAATACAGCATAGTACGCTCCGTTGCTCCGGTACTGGACGAGGAAGTACGTCGTATTGCCGGGCTGATGCAGGAGGAAATCACCTGGATCCCCGGTGAGCAGGGCGGCAAAAAGGTAGCTGTTGAATTCAACCTGCCCGTAGCTTTCCGCCTACCCGATCTGGAAAACGAGGAGGAAGAAGAAATTCCTAAAGATGCGCTAAAGGTGATTGGGTATTCAGGAAAGGACAAATCTGTGCGCCTGAGCGGCCCCGATGGCCCGGCGGCACTGATTGTACTGGACGGCAAAGCCTATCCTGGCGTCAAAGACATTGAAAGCAAGTTTGACATCAAGCCCGAAAACATTGACCGAATCAATGTCCTCAAAGGAGAGGCCGCTATCGAAAAGTACGGTCAGGATGGTGCCAATGGCGTGGTGGAGATTTTCACTAAAAAAGGCACAGATAGTCAGCTGAAATCCAATACGCCTAAGCCCTTGCAGCTACAGCGATTCCGGGTCTCTCCCAACCCAACGAGCGGAGAGCTTAGAGTACGTTTCAAAGGAGAGGCAGCCCCTACTACACTGCGTATCCTCAGCCTGAGCGGGCAGGAGCTCCTAAACCGTCAGCTCCCGGGTTTTGACGGGCATGCGGATGAGACCCTGGACTTGGGCAGCCTGCCTAAAGGTACGGTGCTTTTGGAGGTCCGGCAGGGCGAGCGGGTTTATGTGGAGAAGGTGGTGGTGAAGTAGGGAAATCCTTTATCCCAGAGATTTTCTAAACGATAGCTGCCGGTTTAACTCATAAAATTAAACCGGCAGCTTACTCAAAATCATATGTCTCTTATTTTACCGGGACATTGTAGAGAGTAGCGATTTGATAACCTGTCTGATCGGTGTAAAAATATATCTCCATTTTAGCAATGGTAACTACTTTTTGATCAACATTGCCAAAACGAACCAGGCCTTGTATAGGAATGTTGGACACGACTGATTTTCTGGCATTGTTTGTACTGGATACATCCGCTAATTTAACCTCTACAGCATGGAACTCGTGTGAATTACTGGCATCAATTACTCTCGATCTACTACAATAGGTGTAAAGTTCTGTGTCCTTATCCGAAACAATATTCAGGCTGCATTCTATTGTACGTGCACTCTGATGGCAACCTGTTACTTCAAAAGTCATATTCTCAAGCCTGTAAGGCTCAACTCCTGAATTTGAAAGCGGTGGGTTAATGGGATCGGAAACTACGATACCACCTGGCCCATTGTTTGCTACCGATACGATGATTTGCTCCTCCATCTTATCCCTTATATCCGGGGTCTTTACAAAATTACCGCGCGCGCCCCCAATTATGGATTCTCTTAGATTCACTGTTATTATGAGGCGAATTTCATCTCCTTTATCCTCAATTACTCCGGATACTAGAGCATCGCTGTTTTTCCAACCATTGCTTTTAAGCTTGACAAGCTCCTGAAGTACAACTTTTCCAGCATCTATGATGTCTCCTTGCTGATCAGTTTCGGTTTCGTGGTCTTCTTTTAATATTGCTTCTTTTGCGCTCCCTCCAATAGCCCCCAGATCAGGCTTTGCAGCGTCCCGACTGCCATAGAGCCTTTCGGCAACTACTTCACGTGGAATAATATCAAATTGTGGGCCACGCATAGACATACCAAGAGTCAACTCGTTAGCCAAATAGCGTCCGATCGCAGTTTGGGCATTTCCGCGATAGGCAAAGTTGGCAACGCCTACTGCTTTTACTTTTCGATTGTTGTTTAGGGCACTCACTAGCTGGCCTGCAATTTTGTCTATTTCCCGATCTGTAGACTGGGCAAAGGCAAGCGTAGGTAGCAGGAATGCTATTAACAAAGGTAGGTTGAAGGGTTTCATAAACAATTGTTTATTAGAGTTTATTAACGTAAATTTTGTATGTCTCTGAATGGTCTTTTTCACCAGCTCTGCATCTCGTCCTCACCTTCGTAGCTTAGGCTACGAGGTTCCGGGCGTTCTTTGATCTGGCAAAAAATACTCATCCATACCCTATA
>JANSXW010000108.1 GCA_024742755.1 bacterium
TGTTTGAACGAGAATTTGACCACGGCCAAAAGCCTTAGGATGCGAAAAATACTGCTTTTCCTATGAAGGAAGAAAGTATAGCAGCGGATTAACACCACGTTTTTCCTTTTCGCGCCACCAGATGACCGCAAAAATAAACTAATCTTTTACAGTGGTGCGTTCTTGGGAATTATTCCGGCTAGATTGGATGTATAGTTTTCTGCTACGCACCAGCTTTCATGGCAAACCATCAAAGCTTTTCTGTATTAGAACTAACGGCAATTTTACGGCTGCTATTTTACAGCCTGTGCAAAATAACAGAAATTCTTACCGCTCGGATTTTCAATACATTAGCCCTTTCAGGCTGAGCTGACTACAGCCAGCTCTCCCGTTTGAAGAGCTGGCTGAAGCAGCTGAATTCAATAAGGCAAAAACCTTACTTGATTTTAAATACCATTGAGTTGATCGGGCGGCCCACTTTATCGCCAGGGCAGCGCGCCTTCACATCATCATAGTAGTAGATATCGCCCGGCTTAGCCTGATTGACCAAACGACGGGACTGATCGTTGTAGCGTGCACCTGCGTTGATCACTTCAACAGGGTCCTGACGGGAAGCCACATAAACCAGGGTGAAGCCCTGAATCTGACAAGTGGCATCAAAGTCGAAGTTATCCAGGAATGCACCTACACCGCCTTGTGCTTTGAAGGTACCGTTACCCATGGTTCCGCCGCTAGACTGAGAAAGGCGGGCAACAGGGTCAGGAATCTTCTTCACGCGGAAGTCAAAAGTAGTACTAGGCAGTCCACCACCGGAAAGGATGATTTTTGCATCCCCTGGCTTGTCTGCGGTGACAACGTACTTACCACTTGCTTTGTTTGTAGCCCGGATAGAACAGCCGGAAGCCCGAACGTCAAGATCATTGGAAGACACACCGGAGGCAGAAACAGATACCGGGTTGTCCACACCGATGTAGAATACGTTCATCTTATCCGCAGAAACGGTAGCAGAACGGGTACCTACTTCGTATTCGTAGATGCTTTCCCCTTCAGACACTTCTCCGGTCAGCGGGTTGCGGACTTCTACTTTCAGTTTCAGCTGCTTATTGCCGGTAGAGGTGGTGCGGGTGGTGTACTCCGCTTTTCCGCCTTCGCCTACAGACACTGCACTGCCGTTCACGTAGATGTTGATGTCATCCGGGTTGATCTGAGAACTGTAGGTACCTACAGAAATCTCAGCCTTGAATGGGTCACCCTTGATCACATAGGCTTTCTCCGCCTGTACAACCGGGAAGAAAGAGTCAAACTCAACCACACGGCCGCCGGCCAGCTCAGCCATACTGTTGATCAGTGCAGCTTCGGAGCTCTTCGCATCTGACTGCATTTGGCTCATGAGTGGAAGTACGGCAGCAAGTGGCATCTGACGGAATTTGAAGTCCGCCCAGCTATTCTTGTCTTTGCTTGCCTTCCAGGTTTCGTCATCGATGCCAAATGGCAGGTTGTTGCCGATGTTCTCGATCCGGTTGTTGATTTCTGCGTCTTTCAAACCAAAAGCTTTGCCATGGTTGCGGAGCAGATCGGTATAGATCTTGACCAGTTGCTCTTTCGTTTTAATGATTTCAGCCTTGAGTTCTTCACCACGGCCTTCATCTACGAGCATACGGGTAGTGATATCTTTGTTCTTCTTACCCTTTGGGACCACCTTACCATAGCTTTCGGTATAGTCATCATCATCCACTTCACCGTTTTGGTTACCGGCAGAGTCAATCAGATTATCCCGAAGATCATTGACGTAGCTGTTGAAGCTTGAAATGGTTTGGCGAACCTGATCTACGGCAGGTTCGATGGGGCGGTACTTGGCTTTGGACTCGTCGCTAAGCAGGCTTTTCAACCCGCTCACTGTTTGCTCCAACTGAGATTCCACAGTGGCGATGCTTTCTTTGTTACCGTCGTCCAGCGTAAAGAAAGCATTCATTACCTCGGCCGATACGTTAAGGGCAAGTAGCGCGGTCAGCACCAGATACATGAGGTTGATCATGAGCTGCCGCGGTTCCTTAGGTATTGACATGCTATATAGCTTTTAGAAAATTCAAAAATAGGGATGCGTCAACTCAGATTATTTGCCAACGTTGGACATGGCAGAGATTACGTTGCCATATACGTTGTTCAGCTGTGCGTAAGTGCCATTCAGCTGTCCGATATTCTGATTGAGTGCGTTGAGCTGCTCCTTGTACTGCTTGGTGTCTTCCAGTGAGTCAGACAGGTCAGCCATTGCTTCATTCAGTTTAGAGTAGAAGTTGCTCATGGCTTTGATCTGATCGCTCGTACCGGAAAAGTCCACTTCCTGTAAAGCTTTTAAGGAAGATAAGCTTTTGGACATGGTTTGCAGTTCAGATAGCATACCTCCAAGCTGCTGCTCTACAACTTCTCCGTTCAGAGGAGCCGCCGCAGGAGTATTAGGAGTGCCGCCGGCAGTCAGCGGTGCAATATTTGAGCTGTAATCGCTCAGGCCCGGGTACAATTTGTCCCAGTAGTAGTCAGGCTCAGGGCCAATAAGACCGAGGAAAAGGAAAATAAATGCTTCAACGGAAAGACCGATGATCAGCATTTCGGAAGCACCTTCCCAGCTTTCCAGCTTAAAAAGTGCACCCATCAATACCACTGATGCACCGAGACCGATGATCAGGTTTTTAATGTACTTAAACCCTTTTGACTTCAAGAAACTCATCTTAGTTCTCTTTTAATAGTTTTGGTGATCTAAATTCTTAGCAATTTGGGAGATCGGTTTCTCCAAACTCTACCACATAATGCCCCGCTCCTGATTGGTTACAGGCTTCAATAATTTTTTTTCGCTTTTTCCGAAAATCAACCGGACATTAAAAGAATGTACCACAAAGCGGGTCACCGACAGGCCAGGCTGAATCGTGAAAAAAGCTTCGAATGGGATAGTGAGGTGAGTTATAGATAGAGGAGATAACCAGAAAAGAAATTGGATGCATGACCTGTTATTCAGAGCATGCATCCAATATATTATGGTGTTACCATTAGAAATCGTTCAGCGAACGGCCCAGGAAGGTCAGTGCACAACGGAATCCAATGTAGGACTTCGTTGTATCCTGGTATTCCCAGTGGCGTGTGCCAGTCTGAAGGAAGTGTGCAACGTCTTTCCAGGAACCACCGCGAATTACTTTACGCTTGTATGCTTCAGGGTCATCATCCTTAGCATCGTAGCGGATATCCGGGTTGAGGTCATGCAGGAAGGAATAAGCGTTGTCGTAGTATGCGGTTACGGTCCATTCCGCAACGTTACCGCTCATGTTGTACAGGCCGAAGTCGTTAGGAAAGTAAGCATCCGCACGCACCGTGTAATAGCCACCGTCCTCAGGGTAGTTGCCACGGCCCGGCTTGAAGTTGGCAAGCAGACAGCCTTTGGCATTACGCGTGTAGTACAAACCCCATGGGTACATCGCAACGTCGTGACCACCGCGGGCTGCGTACTCCCACTCGTGCTCGGTTGGCAGACGGAAGTCTTCAGAGTTGATACCGTCGCCCCGTGTCAGCGCGTAAGTGTTCCACAACTTGGTACGCCAGTAAGCAAAAGCATTCGCCATGTGCCAGTCGACACCCACTACCGGGTAGTCATCAAAGGCAGGGTGCCAGAAGTAGTTCCGCGTCATTGGCTCGTTATAAGAGTAGGCGAAATCGCGAACCCATGCCAGTGTATCCGGATAGACATTTACCTTGCGCCGCTGAATGAAGGCATTACGAGGGGAACGCCCCTGGTCGTGTGCAGCTTTTTGCCAGTCGAACCACTCGTACTCAAATACCAGCTTGCTGGCATCAAGTTCTTTCTTACCGGCAAAACGGTCATCGCCCTGATAATACAAATCTTCCAGGGTCTCGTCTTCCCAGTCGATTTCGTATTCCCAGTCGATCCGCTCTTCTCCGTCTTCGGTTTCGACGTAGTGGTCGAGGTAAGAGTGAGCTAATGAATCCCGGACCCAGTTTACAAACTGGCGGTATTCGTTATTGGTGATTTCGGTATCATCCATATAGAATCCCTGAATAGAGATCGCCTTCTGACGCTGCACAAACGTATTACTAACGTCTTGGTCAGATGGTCCGATGTGTAACGTACCGGAGGGTACGTAAACCATTCCATATGGATTAATTCCTTTCCAGTCCGGACGGTCTAATACACCTACCAGCTGGCCGTTTTCACTGCTGCCACAAGACGCGGCAACAAACACTAGCAAGACTAGTGAAAGCTTGATTAATTGTTTCATGTTAACACCCTTGTTTTCCTTCAGAATATATAATACGGTCTAATAAACGCAGTCGTAAATATAGGCTGTTTGCCTATCTTATCAAAAATTAATTTTTTTCTTTTCTGTTTCTGCCCACGAAAAGCCGGGCAGCTTACATTTTGAAATCAGGTTGTACAGCGGGCTGATACCGCACAGCGGGCCTGAACAGGGGCAACTGTTAACGGGCAAAATAAATCTTACCTTTTCTGCTGTGCTCCGGAAAACAACCTGATTCCGGGGAAGCCGAAGGTACCATTAGGAACCAAACACTACCTTAATATTATAAGGAGCGCGGGTTGTAAATGATTTTTGGAGGCCGGCCAGTGCCCAGTGATTTGTTCAGGTTGTAACTGATCATGACTTCGTGCGAGCCGTTGCTCACCTGATTCAAGGTAGACAGCGTGAAATCGTAAGCATAACCGACAGTAATATTGTCACTCAGCTTAAAACCAACGATTGCCGCTACGGCATCAATCGAATTGCTGTCGTACCCTCTAAACGAAGCCCCTGCTATTATATTGTCGTTGTAATGAAAAAGGGCCGCAATATCCGTTTGGGTCTGCACCAGGTCTGAACGCACCAACAACGCCGGATGGAAGCTAATCATAGAGCTGAGGTCGAAGTGGGCTTCCGCATTAAAGAAGAAAGCCCGGGAAAGGCGGATACTCAGTGCATCCCCAACCGGCGTAACCGGCTCGGTAAGGTTTCGGACGGCTATACCGGCTTCAAACCGCTCCGTCAACAGGTAAAGGCCTGCCCCGTAGGTGAGCGCACTGCCCGAAACGGCAGTAACCGGCAGAAGATCATCGTTGTGGATCAGTATTCCATCTGAGGGGGAATAGTCGCCATCCGGGGTGCGGAGCGCGGCACCATTGAGGGTACGCTGAGCATACCCCACGCTACCGCCTGCCGCAAGGATGCCCCAGCGGCCCAGCTCCATCTGATAGTTATAGGAGAGGGATCCGGTGGTGCGCTGCCGGGCCCCCAGTTCGTCATTCTCCAGGTTCAACCCAAAGCCGCTTCTAATCACGCTGACCGGCAGGTGCACGCCGATATTTTGGGTGACCGGGTTGCCGGGCAGGCCCTGCCACTGCGACCGGTAGATACCTGTGGCGACCAGAGAGTTTTCCATACCCGCATAGGCGGGGTTCCAGTTGAATTTGTTCATCATGAACATGCTGTACTGAGCAGCCTGCTGAGACCAGCCCATGCCGGTAATCAGCGTAACCAGAAGTATTGTCAATAATTGCTTCATGCTTGCCGGGTTTGAAGTTTTGATGATTATCCGTTGCTGTTGAGCAACTCAAGTGCTGCCGCTACAGTATCAACGGGGCGTTTACAGGCATATTCCTGGCACACATATATATTGGTGTCTCCACCAGTACCCCTGCCGGCCAGCAAAGGCCAGTCTTCAATTGCTGTTGCGGATGCCATGACAACAGCATTCGGGATAAAAGATTGTTGCAGATGAATGGCTTTAGCAGCAGCCTGTTGCCCTACTAAAGCGATTTCGTAACAGGGATAGCTTTGGTATAATAACGCGTTCGCCCAGCGCGCGAAAGAATTAGGGTATTGCTCAACAGAAGTTTTTACGCCACTCAACATATCAACGGCCAACTGACTGAAAACCGGTTTGCCTAAGAGCAGCCCCAGTTTGTGAAGGTTGTGTGCCATTGTAGAGTTGCCGGAAGGCGTTGCACTATCGTAAAGTTCCCTGCGCCGAAGCGGGATATCTTCCTGCGACTGACCAGTAAAATAAAACAAATTATGCCCGGAATCAAGAAAGTGGCCCATCAGATACGCACATAAGTCTTTAGCTTGACGCAAAAGTGCCGTATCATGATTGATTTGACAGACTTCAATGAGGGCTTCGATGAGAAGGGCGTAGTCGTCGAGAAAAGCATCATGTTGTGCCTGTCCTTCTTTGTAGGTGTGAAAGGAGGAAATACCATCGGGCAGCTCCTCACGATCCACTTTGATGTTGACAAAATGCTCGTTCATAAAGGCAGCCACCTCCTCATCCCCGAAACGCTCCCGCTCCATCACGTGGCACCAATGGCAGGTGCTGTAACCGATGCTAACCAGTATCGGCTTGTTTTCCGCCCGGGCCTTTTCAAAAGCTTCGGGCTTCCAGGCGCACCAGTGGACCGGATTGTTAGCATGTTGCAGAAGATAAGGGCTCGTTTCGTGCCGGAGTCGATTCATATAAAGCGGTGCTTTATGGAAGAACGGGAAGGCAGCAATTGTAGTTCACGGAAACCCCATTCCGTAAATTCTTAATCAGGCCGACAGGATTTGGATAAGGTTTTCATTGCCCTGCATGCGGGCATGATCGATGGGTGAATGCCCTTTATGGTCTTTCACTACGGTATTCGCACCATGGGCCAGCAACAGGCGGGCGATATCGGTCTGCCCAAATGTAGCAGCAAATGTTAACGCAGTGGCTCCGTTGTGGTTCTGAATATTCACGTTGGCGCCTTTGGCAAGCAGCATTTTTACGATAGCAGCATGGCCTTTGTAGACCACTCCCATCAGGGCAGTATTCCCCGAAGCGTCCTGCGCGTTGATGTTAGCGCCTTTGTCCAGGAGCAGTTCTGCAATAGCCTGATTTCCGGTATAGGTGGAAAGCACCAGAGGAGGAAAACCACGCTGATCAGGTGAATTGATGGATTCCGGGTTAGACTCGATTGCCGCAGCTACGCCTTGCGGGTCATTGGCCCGGATAGCATCAAAGAGTTTTTCATTCATAGAGCGTCATGTGTAGTGGGTTCCAAAATCTCAAATTGTCGCCAAAGTAACGCCCGTTCCGACCGATAAGTTTTAATCATGTGCCAGGGCCGATCACTTCTAAACCAGCCTCCTGCCATTTCCTTAGGCGATTGCGTAGGAAGTCAGCCGGCATTTGACCTTGAGGATTTGGCGGATTTCCTCCAGTTCCACCGTGTAAGGCTTGTACACATGGTCGTTATCAGAAATCAACCGCAGGCTTGTGACCCGGTCTCCTTCGCGGACCTGCTGAATCCGCTTGGCCACAACAGCATCCGTAACCACAACATAAACATGGTTATCCCGCAAAGGCTCCCCTCTTTCGATAGGGTCGCACACGACAAGGTCACCATTGGTAATAGTCGGCATCATGCTGTCCCCCTGAATCTCAAAGGCGATCAGCTCCCCGTCGAGGTTTGGGATGGAAAACTTGGTGAGGTTTTTCAGGTAGGAGGTATCCTGATGCTCAAGCGCGTAGCCCGCCATTGCCTGTTCAGGGACCAGGGTGATATTGCTGCGGCTGCCCATTTGCCGTTCATTGATGGAGCGCACCGGAATTTCTCCCGGCAGGGTTACGCCATCAGCGAAAATATCATCCGCGATGCCAAACAGGTAGTTCGCATCGACACCGTAGGTTTCAAACAAGCGGTGCAGCTGATCAACGGTAATATTCCGCTGCCCTTTCAGAATGCTATTGATGACATGGTTGTAAGTCCCTAAATGTTTGGCAATATCAGATTTGCCTTTAATCAAATTCAGGCGCTCCAGTTCATGATAAACATCCTTAAACCGCTGATTCACAATATGGTCGGAAAAATCTGCCATTTTAAACAAAAATGTTTTAAAACAAACTTGCTTTTTAAAAACTTATTGTTTTATATTTGTAGCAAGAGATGAAACAATAACTCAATTTGTTGCGAAAGATACAAAACGTTTCGCAAAAAACCTAATTCATATGCCTACCTACCAACAACATAAGTATGCCGTGCGGGAGAAGGAGCAGACTGCCGCCCGCCAGTCCCGTCAGGAAAAGGTGCTCAGCCGTTCTTCCCGCCCTGCCCTTCATTTGCCGACCCTGCAGGAGTTTTTGCACAAGCTTGGCGTTGGGCTTCAAAAGCTATTTACCGCACTGCGGTTCCGTTTTCATCAGGCAACCGGCGGTACGCTGAGCGATGTGCGCCTGCCGTGGTTCAAAATTGCGCTGGCAGCGATTGCCTTCTTTATCCTGACGCAGAAAAACATTCAGTTTTCGATCAACATGAAGTCGCCCATGTCTGGCTTTTCTGATGACCGGGAAGCCGATGGGCAAGCCGAGCAGATGTCTTTGGCTCAGCCCGTCTCCCTTAGAACGAGCGCTGCCCACTTGCCCGCCCTGTCCAAAAATCAGGTGGAAGCCTATGTGGAGCGCTTCGGCAAAGTTGCACAGGCAGAGCAGGATAAATATGGTATACCGGCCAGCCTGAAAATGGCACAAGCCATATTGGAAAGCCATGCAGGGCTCAGCGAAGCAGCCAAGTCCCGGCACAACCACTTTGGTGCGCCACTGGCTAACCGCATTTTTGACAGCGCCTGGGAGAACTGGCGCGCCCACAGCCTGATGCTGGTCCGGTATTTCCCGGAACTAGCCGGACAGCACGCACCGGCAGCAGACTGGGCAGCTGCCCTGCAACAATCGGAGCTGGTCAGCGACAAAAACTATGCAAAAAAATTGATGGCTGCCATTCGCCAGTACCAACTGGACGAATTGGATTAGCCTAAGAATCTCTCCTTAAGTGGTTTTCTCATGATTGAAGCAGGCCGCCCCATGTGCGGGGCGGTCTTTTTTGCACCAGCGTACAAAAGCGTGTTACCGGCTTCTTAAATGCGCGCCCAAACAAAAACATGTTTTCCCGGGTAGTGTTATTACTGACAAATCCCGTTGCTCATGTCCACTTATTCCAGCTTCAATCTCAACTATGCGCCCGGCGTTCAGTCGCTTGTCCCCATTTTGTACACGGCCTGGGCCGACCACATTCTGACGCCCACCGAGATAAAAACTTTGCGCCGGCTGGCTGAAGAAGCGCCTTTCCTGACCACGGAAGACAAAACGACACTGCTGCAGTGGGGACAGCCTACCCGACCTCCTTCCCCTCATCTTTTTCGCTACTGGGAAGTGGAGCTGCAACGGGCGGCCGAACAGCTGCCTGCCAACAAGCCCCAAACCCTGGCAGCGCTGGGCCTCTATATGGCTCAGCAGGCAAGTGAGCAACCTGAGCAATGGGATGCGCCTGAGATTTTACGATACCTAACTGAATTTGAAACCGCGCTGGGGCAGGTAAGCCTGGATACGCACCGTTTTATATTCAATCTGCCAGAGCCCGAGCCGGAAGGGCAGGCACCGGGCGCTCCATCCCATCATGACCTGAAAGCGGTGCTGGATGGAGACTTCGGCGACATCAGGGACCGGATGCGCACCTTTCTTTCCGACCCTGTTTTCCAATACAAAGAATACAGTGATAAAAACGCGCACCGGGAACAAGTCCTGGAGTGGCTCAACCTCTTGTCTGAGCAAGGGTTTGGCGCCCTCGCCTACCCTTTTGCGCAGGGTGGGCAGCAGGATATGGGCACTTATGCCGCCGTTTTTGAAATGCTGGGCTACCACGACCTCAGCCTGGCCATCAAATTTGGCGTGCAATTCGGGTTGTTTGGCGGAAGCGTGCAGCAGTTAGGCACCGCCCGCCATCACGAAAAATACCTCGAAGCCATCGGCAAAGGGGAATTGCTTGGGTGCTTTGCCATGACTGAAACCGGGCATGGCTCGAACGTGCGCGGCCTGGAAACCACCATCACCTATGACGCAGAAAAGGAAGAATTTGTCGTCCATTCCCCAAAAGAACAATCTGGCAAAGAGTACATCGGCAATGCCCTTCACGGCGAGTTGGCCACCGTCTTCGGGCAACTGATTGTAAAGGGGGAAAGCCACGGCATCCACGCTGTTTTGGTCCCGCTTCGGGACAAATCCGGCGCAACCCTTCCGGGCATAAGGGTGGAAGATTGCGGTACCAAGCTGGGGCTAAACGGCGTAGACAATGGGCGCATTTGGTTTGATGCAGTGCGCGTCCCCCGGGCCAATCTGCTCAACCGGTTCGGCGATGTTTCCAAAGACGGCCAGTACAGCAGCCCTATCGAAAGCCCGTCCCGCCGGTTTTTCACCATGCTCGGCACCCTTGTGGGCGGTCGGGTATGTGTCCCCCGGGCCGGCCTGAGCGCGGCCAAGTCAGGGCTGACGATAGCCATAAAGTATGCACTCAAACGCCGGCAGTTTGCGCCTCGTCAGAACGAGCCGGAAACCTTGCTGCTCGACTACCCCAGCCATCAGCGCCGCCTGATGCCAAAGCTGGCCAAAGCCTACGCCCTGCATTTCGCACTGATGGAACTGAGCAAGCGGTTTGTCGCCCACGAACAAGAAGACATGCGGGAAATAGAAAGCCTGGCCGCCGGCCTCAAATCTGCTGCGACCTGGTTTACCACCGAGACCCTTCAGGAATGCCGGGAGGCCTGCGGGGGCAAAGGCTACCTTTGGGAAAACCGCATCGCAGATTTAAAGGCCGACACCGACATCTTCACCACCTTCGAAGGGGATAATACCGTACTGGCTCAGCTTGTAGCTAAGGGACTGCTGTCCAAGTTTAAAAAAGCCTTTAATGAGGAAGGCAACCTGGCCCTGCTCCGTTATGTCTCCAACCGGGTGACCACGGCGGTCACTGAACAGAACCCTTTCGCCGTGCGCAACACCAGCCGCGGGCACCTGCTCAGCGAGGAATTCCACAGCAGTGCCTTCGATTTCAGAGAGAACCGGCTCACGGCTTCATTAGGGCAGCGGTTGCGGGGGCACATCAAATCCGGTGCATCCTCCTACGAGGCAGCGCTGAAGTGCCAGCCACATATGATTGCCCTGGCTGAAGCTTATGTGGACCGGGTCACGCTCAGGGCATTCCAGCAAGCCCTTAAGCAGCCTATGCCGGAGACCGCACAAAATGCGCTTCGTACTTTATACCAGCTTTTTGCGTTGCATACTATAGCGTCCCACAAAGGCTGGTACCTGGAAAGCGATTACATGCTCGGCGTCAAGACCAAAGCCATCCGCAGGGAAGTGGACCGGCTGTGCGCAGAAGCCCGCACCTGGGCCAATGTGTATGTAGAGGCTTTCGCCATTCCCGATGCACTCATTGGAGCGGCTATTGTGCAGCCCAGGGATAAATCATGAAAACCCTTATCTTGCTCCTCCCTAACCAGGAGCAAAAAAGCAGTGCCGTATGAAAACAGTCATTCAAAATATTCTTATCGCAGTGGTCAGCGCTGCCTGCACATTCCTATTCATGCAGCAGTTCTACCCTTTGCCACAGCCGGCGGCTCAGCCTGCCGCCACAGCGCAGCCGGTGCTAACCGGACAGGAGCCTTCCGGGCCAATGGCCGCCAAAGAAGCGCCCATCAATCAGCGCCCCCGGGCATGGGCGGAAGGGCCTATAGAGGATTTCGTCAATACCTCCAAGCTGGTCACATCCGCAGTTGTCAACATCAATACGCTGAGCGCGAGCGGGTACCGGGTTTCTTCCGGCTCCGGGGTGATCATAGCTACGGATGGCTACATCATCACCAACCACCATGTGATAGAAGACGGGGCGACTTACGAAATCACCATGTACGACAAGCGCAAGCTCGAAGCAGAACTGATCGGGTCCGACCCCACCACCGACCTGGCGCTGCTAAAGGTGGACATACGGGGGCTCAAGCCTGTACTTTACGGGGATTCTGACAAAGTGGAAGTCGGACAGTGGGTCCTCGCAGTAGGCAACCCCTTCAACCTTTCGTCCACGGTCACGGCGGGTATTGTGAGCGCCAAAGCACGCAACATTAATATCCTGCGGGGGTCCTACAGCATCGAGTCCTTTATCCAAACCGATGCCGTCGTCAACCCTGGCAACAGCGGAGGCGCCCTGGTGAATGAGAAAGGCGAGCTCATCGGCATCAATACGGCCATCATCAGCGAGTCGGGCGGTTACGAGGGTTATTCCTTTGCCATTCCCGCTAACCTGGTCCGGAAAGTGGTTCGCGACATCCGGGAGTTTGGCGAAGTGCAGCGGGCGATCCTGGGAGTGGGCATTGCAGAAGTAACCGGGGAAATCGCTCAACAACAGGCACTGCCCGGTGTGGCTGGTGTTTACATCAACAGTGTAAGCCAGGGGAGCAGCGCGGCCGAGGCAGGCATACGGGAAGGGGATGTGATCATAACCATCAACAACGTCAAGACCAACTCCGTGCCCGAGCTGCAGGAACAGATTGCCCTTTTCCGCCCTGGCGATAGAATCAGCCTTGAGTTTTACCGGCAGGGGCAGAAATTCCGGCGGGACAACGTCGTACTGCAAAGCCTTTCGGAAGCGGGCAGCAGGTAACTCTAACTTTTTACGGGTACTGAAGCTTTAAATAGCGTAGTGTGGAATTCTACATCCAGTTCATAACTTGTCCCTGCTGCCACAAAGAAAGCCTCTCCCTGCCAGAAAACCTGGCCATCATTGCGGGAGACAACGGCCCCTTCGGCAACGAGTATAATCTCTGCTGTCTTAGGGGGCAGAGGTTTGTAAATCCCATTTTCCGGGAAATACACCCGGTTAAGCTGAAAGTCTGCTGCAGGTGTCTTATAGGCTACTTCAAAGCCATCAAGTGCTTCTCCCTCCAAAACTTCTGGCGTGACCGCATCAAATTTCAGGTGGCTCAGCAGCATAGGCACATCCACGTGCTTGACTGTTAGCCCGCCCCGGAAGACGTTGTCTGAATTGGCCATGAGCTCCACATTGACGCCTTCCAGATAGGCATGCGGGATGCCAGCGCCCTGAAAAATGCCTTTGCCCGGGGGTATGTGCACGAGGTTGAACAAGTAAATGGAAAAAATGCCCCGATCATAATCGCCGCCTTCACCCCCATACTGCTCAAATGCACGTTTAGCCCAGAAGTCAGGGTGCGCCTTATCTGTCAACCGGACCTTCGACAGCCGGGACTGAAGGGGCTGCAACACTTCATCTACCTGCTCCTGTGGCCACTCCATTATCGTTTTGTACAAACCATAAATCCCAGAATCTTTCAGGACAGGCTGTAGTGCAGCAAAAGCAGGCTCTGATTCCAGGGTAGCCGATATCTCAGCCTCCGGTTTGAACCCATGCAGCAGCCAGAAGTCAGTAAGTGCCACCATAACCTCGGGCTTGTGGTTGTCGTCCTTGAAGTTGCGGTGAGGCGCGGACAGCGGCACCCCGGCTTTATTTTCCGCTGCGAAGCCCTGCACCGCCTGCGCTTTGGTAGGGTGCGACTGAATCGACAGCATTTCACGTACATCCAGGACTTTGAACAGGAATGGGAGCTGATCGCCAAACTGCGGCCGGGAAGCACCCAGTGCCGAAGGGTGGGCAGCCAGCCAGTCACTTAGCAAAACTTCTTCGCCACCATCGGTCAGCACTGCCGGGCCACGGTCGTGCACGCCCATCCATAACTCGGCAAAGGGCTCCCGATCAGGGTTTTTCTGCCGAATCAGTTCAGGGATATACTCATAGCCGCCCCAGGCATAGTGCTGCACGACTCCCCTTAGCGGAAATAACACTTCGTTGTTTTTCATTTTGATGCCTTTACTGTGCTGACTAAGCAGTTTGACAGACCTGCCGTGGCCTTATGGGTGGGCAGGCAGGAATAACTAATACCATTTTCTTTTGGAGTCACTAAGATAAAAACTCCCTCCGGATAAACGCCCGAAAGCCGCCTGCTCTTAAAGCAAAATAGAAGTAAACCAACCTCAAACCCGATGCTGCAGGCCAATAAGCCTTTAATCCGCAATCAATTGGCCACCCTATGCGCTAAAAAAAACTAAATCCAACACATTTGTGACAATTAAAAACACAAAAAAAAAATAGATCTGTAAAATAAAAAATAACGCAACCTACTGTAAACAAAAAAGTTAAACAACAAAAATAAACTCCAGGATGCAACACACTGGATTTAACAAATAATTCCCTTGAACTTTGTGATTAGCAAACAAAAGGCATTAGAAAGGTGCATCCCCTTCTAATCTCTCCCTTCTGAACAAACCACAACACCTAAGGCTGCTTATCGCATTCCGGGCGTGACTTATTCAAGTCCGGTAATTTTTTTAGGGGATAACGATTCAACCCTTGCTTTGAACAACCTCCTGATCAAACATTCTCTGACAACACAAATTCAGATAGCTCCTCCGGGAGCTTTCTGTTTTTTTAAACGCTTGTTGTGACCCGAATCACTGATTAGCCGCCCACCTGCCCGCATCTTTGTAAAAAAAACAACAAGACCATGTTTGGAGTATTCAATCAAATATTCGGAGGCGGCGCCGATGCCGTAGATGTAAAAGCTTTAATCGATCAGGGTGCCCTGCTTATTGACGTGCGCACCCCGGCGGAATTCAACAGCGGTGCCGCACCGGGCGCTAAGAACATCCCACTGCAGGAGCTGCAGCACCATATTGGCAAACTGAAGCAAACGGGCAAGCCCGTAGTGGCGTATTGCCGTTCCGGCAACCGCAGCGGCATGGCTGCCCAGATTCTGAATGAGAAAGGCATCGAGGCTTACAATGCCGGCAGCGTTGGGCAGGTACGTCAGATGCTGGCTTAGAAGGCACAACACTTGCATGAATCAAAGAGCGGAGAGAGGCATAGCCTTGATCCGCTTTTTTTGTTGCCGCCATTCCCATAGCGCATAACCCGCAACCGCACCGTACTCCAAAGCTACCAGCCAAAGGTGCTCCTGATAGGCCGCGCCTGCATAATTAGCATAGGTCAGCATCATCAGGCCTGACCAGAGGACGGGGAACCGATAGGGCGTAAAGGTGCAGAGCATCAGCGGCAGGGCAACGTACCAGGGGTGCACGGTGGGGGTGAAAGCCAGATATAGCAAAATTGCTGCCAGGCAATACCGTATCAGCCCGGGCAGGCCTAATGCTTCATCCCTGAGGGAGCGGTAGCCCGCACGCACCGCCATCAGTGCCACTCCGGTGAATGTACCCAATGCCAGTGCCGGTCCGATGATGGCGATCTGATTGTACCCCGTCCACTGAAAGCCCACCCAGCGCAGCAGATAGTACACACTGGCATTGAACTCGAAACGCCGGAAATACAGGTCGAGGCTGCTGCCAAACCCATTCAGGAAGGCCTCGCCGAGCAGGGGCGCAAATAGCAACAGCAAAACGCCCCCCAGAAGAGTAAAATATTGCAGGCTCCGTTTCCACCCCAACAAAGGAATAAGGAACATCAGGAACAACAGCGGCAGCAACTTGGCAGCAATGGCCAGTGCCATCGCCACCGCGCTTGCCCACCACTTTTGCTGGTGCAGCCACCAGAAACTCAGCACCAGGAAGCAGATCATAACGCCTTCGAAGTGCAAATTCCCTATGGTTTCGATCAGTATTAAAGGATTGAGCAAATACCAAAGCGCCCGTTTGGGCAAAAGCCCCATCACCCTGAGCAGCTGTGGCAGGAACACGATGGTACCAATATCCGACAGCAACAAGAAGGCTTTCATCAGCAGCGTACTGCCGTAGATGCTATCCGGAGCCAGCCAGCAGGATATGCCAAATACGGCTTGTGCCACCGGCGGATAGATGGTAAAATATTCCGGGGAATTGAGCTGCCTGAACAGGTCCTCCGTCAGGCCGGCAGGCGGATTGGGCAATGCCTGATAGTACGCGGGCAAATGCTCGAAGGGGTTGATTCCGCTGAGCAGCAGCCGGCCATCCCAAATAAAGCGATAGACATCATCGGACAGCTGCGGCATAGCGGGCAGGATGATCAGCCGGGCAGCCACCGCCAGGCCGAGGTACCAGGCAAGTGGTATTTCCTCAGAACGGTAGCACAGCCAAAGGTAGCCCAGAAAAGCAGGCAGGTAGAAAAGCAGGATTTCAGCAAAATCAGATTGCCCGGGACCGTATGCCAACCCGGCAACCGATAGCAGCAACAGCCCGCTACCCAGCCCAAACCGCACCCGATCAGACATAAGCCTACTTTATGCTCAGGTGGCGCAGGGTATAGTAAAAAATAGCACCGTAACCCAGCGCCAGCATAAAGTGGAAAACCAGGAATGTAGTATTCTGAATGTAAAGCCCGCCGACTACTGCCCCGGCAAAGTACAGGGCCAGCAAACCTTCCAGCACTGTAGTCCAGGTGATTTTCTTGCTGAGGTACTTATGCTTGCGGAAGCTGTCGCGCATGGTTTTGATGTTGAACTTGGGCGTGCGCACGAAGGGCGACTTCTTGCCCCGGAACCCCTGAAGGACCGCCACGGTATTGTGCAGCGAAAGCCCCATCGACAAAGCCAGGAATAACGGGAACAGGAAAATGAATTTAAACAAAGCTTTCCCAAATGAGTCTTTGTGGACGGGAGCCTGCACATTCGCCACATAGTAAATGCCAATCACCGAAAGCAGGCCAACCAGAAAGTAAGCAAAAAAATCCTTGCTGAAGCCCAGCTCGATCAGATCGCCCAGGAGAAACAGCAGCGGCACGCTTGAGACCCCGGTAATGAACACAAACAGGAAGATGGAGCTGGCCAGCAGGTGGCTCGTCGCGTGGATTTTCTGGTTCAGGGTGAGGTTGGAAGAACGCCAGACGGTGGGCAGCATTTTCTTAGCCGTCTCCGCCCCGCCTTTCATCCAACGGAACTGCTGGGACTTCAGGCTGTTCATTTCCACCGGCAGCTCTGCGGGCGAGCCGATGTGCTCCAGGAAGTGGATGCGCCAGCCGTTCATTTGGGCCCGGATGCTTAGGTCAAGGTCTTCAGTCAGGGTATCAGCTTCCCAGCCACCGGCATCCTCAATCGTCTCCCGGCGCCAGACACCCGCTGTGCCGTTAAACTGCAGCAGGTAGTCTCCTGACATCCGCCCCACCTGCTCTACGGTAAAGTGGACATTCAGCTGTAGAGCCTGCAGGCGCGTAATCAGCGAATAATCCTGATTGATGTGTTCCCAACGGGTCTGCACCACGCCTACTTCCGGGTCCTGGAAATGAGGAATGGTTTGTTGCAGGAAATCCGGGCGTGGCAAAAAGTCGGCATCAAAGATGGCAATGAATTCGCCCTGGGCATACTCCATGCCATCCCGCAGGGCCCCTGCCTTAAAGCCCTGCCGTTTTTCCCGGCGGATTTGCTCGATATTGAAGCCTTTCGCCCGCACAGCTTCCACTTTCCTGCGCACCACCTCGATGGTCTCATCGGTGGAGTCGTCCAGAATATGGATTTCAAAACGATCTTTAGGGTAATCGAACGCCGCCACACTGTCAATGAGGCGCTCAATGACGTACAGCTCGTTATAAATAGGCAGCTGTATGGTCACGAATGGCCAATCTTCGGCAGCCGTATCGGCCAGCACCAGGGTTTCCCCCTTGTCTTCCCCGTACTGACTGGCCCTGGCGCGTTTTAATTCGCCATGCTGATTAACGGTAAGCGGCTCCTGTGCGGCTGTTTGAGGTGCGGCCCCACCCCCTTTTTGGTACTTCTTGTAGTGATAAAGGAGGTTGAATTGCATCACACAATAGACCGTGATGTAGAACAGCGCAATCGTGTAAATGGCTAAAACCGAATAGGCGAGTATGGATATCATGCCCGAAACTTTAAGTTCACAGTTGGTTAAATCAATTTGAAAATGGTCCAAAGGATTTTATGGCCCGCCAGGATACTCCCCTTGACGGTACCGGAAACCTTTGACACACCGATGCGGCGCCGGTATTGGACGGGGACCTCTGTGGATTTGAACTGTAGTTTTGCAGCTTTGACCTGCATTTCCACCGTCCACCCAAAATCAGGGTCCTGCATATCCAGTTCCAGCAACCTGGCATATTTGATGGCTCGGAAAGGGCCTAAATCGGTAAAGCGATAGTTATAAAACAACCGGATGAGTGTGGTAGCCAGCCAGTTACCGAATATCTGCTGAGGCTGCATGGATCCGGGTTCGAGGTTGCCCAAAGCCCTGGAGCCAATCACCAGGTCGTAGTTTGATTCGATTATAGGCTGAACTACTTGTGGTAGTTCTTCAGGGTGATCAGAGTAATCCGCATCGAGGAACACAACAATATCGGGCCGCTCTTGTTGAGGGCGGCTGGCAATATGTTGCATCCCTTTCAGGCAGGCATTGCCGTAGCCTTTCTTAGGCTGCAGCAAGACCGTAGCGCCGCCGGCGGCAGCAACAGCCGCTGTATCGTCTGTACTGCCATTATTGCAGACAATCACCTCCCGCACCCAGTCGGCAGGGATGTCTTGCAACACTTTTCCTATTGAATCTTCCTCATTGAAAGCAGGAATGATAACGTCGATTACCGGTTTGCTCAATATTAACCCTGATTTGCGGCAAAGGTACAGCAAATATCATCAACTTAACTGTCCTCCCTGTAACATTTAATGGGTTGACACAGCCTTGGATTTCGGAATACCTGCACAAGCGCAAAAAAGCACCAACATTTCTCTATTTTTGGGCCACTGTACAGAAATCACGGATTGTCCCGTTATAGGAGGGCAATCTTTAATGAATAATTTCGACCCATGAAGAACGTGCCCTACATCGTGCTCGGGCTATGCCTGAGCCTGGCTTTTTTCTCCTGCGACAACGAAGCGGATTTCCTGACTGGTGGCGACTTCGAGCTGGAATTCTCTTTAGATACCCTGCGCTTTGACACCGTTTTCACGGAACTGGGCTCGGCAACGCGTTCCTTTAAGGTCTACAACCGCAGCAGCAACCCCGTGCTAATTGACGCGGTGGCTTTAGCCGGCAACGAAGACGGCAAATTCCGTATGAACGTCAACGGCACCGCAGGTGACCGGGTGGAGCAGGTTGAAATCTGGGCCAATGACAGTATTTATGTTTTTGTGGAGGTGACCATCGACCCCGACGCCCCACTCTCCATCAGCCCTTTTGTTATCGAGGACCAGGTGGTGTTTGAAACCGGTGAAAAACGCAGCAGCGTCCTTCTGGAAGCCTGGGGGCAAAATGCCAACTACTTCCCCAGCCGCTTCAACCGGGGCGTGCCAACCTTGCTCACCTGCGACAATCAAACCATCGTCTGGGATGACCCTAAGCCTTACGTCATTTACGGACAAATCCTGATTGATAGCTGTGCGCTGGAAGTCGCTGCCGGCACACGGATTTATGTGCACGGCGGCATTGCTCAAAACGACCTCTTTGGCACCTTTAATGATGGCATCATCTACACCCTGGCCAATGGGCAGATTCACTTTAATGGCACGGCGGAGGACTCCATCGTCGTGCAGGGCGACCGCCTGGAGGAAGCCTTCGCAGAGGAGCCCGGGCAATGGCAGGGCATCATCATCGGGCGGGGCTCCAAAGGCAATACGATGAGCTACACCACGGTCAAGAATTCTATTTTTGGCGTATACGTGGACTCGGTGGGGCAGCTGACCGCCCGTAATTCCCGTTTTTACAACACCAACAGCAGCGGCATCATTGGCTTCCACAGCCGTATTGACCTGGAAAACTGCCTAGTGTACAACAACTTCGCCAATTCCGTGCAACTGGTCAACGGGGGCGACTACAACTTCGACTACTGCACGGTAGCCAGCTATGGCGTGGACGCCTCCGCGATGTCCCTGTCCAACTTTTTCTGCTACGACAGCCCCTTCACCTGTCAGGTGCGTAACGACTACCGTATCCGGGCCAACTTCCGCAACTGTATTTTCTTCGGTACCAGCCGGGATGAGCTGCAGTTTTCTGATGTGAGCGGGGGCACTGTGCCGCAGCTCTTTCAGGTACAGTTTGAGCACTGTATTATCAAAGTCGACCAACTGCTCGAGCAGCAGGAGGGGCTCTACGCCAATTTTCTGGAATCTGATGCCTGCCTCAACTGCATCAACGGGGAGCGGACGGACACCCTCTTTGCCGACCCTAATGGCGATGTTTACCTGCTGGATAGCCTGTCTATAGCCGAAGGCATGGCCCGCCCCCTGCCCGGTATTACCACCGATCTTACGGGCAATGAGCGGGACCCCGTTGCCCCGGATATAGGCTGTTTTGAGTACCAATACTAAAACCAAAATTTCAAGCCCAAACCATGTCACCATTCTTATACGGAAAACATCATCTCACTGCCGGGCTGGCGCTCAGTATCAGCCGGCAGCACAAAGCCGGGGAATTAGACCGGGCTCAGCGGGAAAAGGTAGCGGCTTCGGCGCAGATCGTCCGCAATTTTGCCAAAGGCAGCGATGCGGTCTACGGCATCAACACCGGCTTTGGCCCCCTGTGCAGCACCAAAATCTCACCGGATGACACGGCTCAGCTGCAGCACAACCTGCTCATGAGCCATAGCGTGGGCGTAGGCGCCCCCATTCCCCAACAGACCGCCAGGCTGATGCTCATCCTCAAAGTGCATGCGCTGGCGCAGGGGTTTTCGGGCATCTCCCTGCCTACCCTTAACCGCATCCTCTGGCATATCAATCAGGATATTATCCCGGTGGTGCCCAGGCAGGGCTCTGTGGGGGCTTCGGGCGACCTGGCTCCGCTTTCCCACCTGTTTTTGCCGCTCATCGGGCTGGGGCAGGTCCATTACAAAGGACAGGTGGTGCCTACGCCGGAGATGCTGCAAAAAGAAGGGCTCGCGCCCCTGCAACTGCAGCCCAAAGAAGGCCTCGCCCTGATCAACGGCACACAGTTCATCACCGCTTTTGGAGTGGAGGTAACCGACCGCCTGCAAGCCTGCCTGAGCCAGGCCGACCTTATCGGTGGGATGATGATTGAAGGGCTGTTGGGCTCCGTTGCGCCTTTCCACCCGGAACTGCACAACATGCGCCCTTACAAAGGCAACCAACATGTAGCTGCACGCATCCGGGCGCTACTGCAAGGCTCCGAAATCCTCAACTCCCACAGCCACTGCGACCGGGTGCAGGACCCCTATTCTCTGCGCTGCATACCACAGGTGCACGGGGCTTCCCGCAATGCATGGCTGCACCTGCGGGAGACGCTGGAAATTGAGCTCAACTCCGTCACAGACAATCCGATCATCGTGAATGAGGAACTCTCGATCAGCGGGGGCAACTTCCATGGCCAGCCGATGGCCCTGCCGCTGGACTACGCCTGCCTCGCTGCCTCGGAAGTGGGCAATGTTTCCGACCGGCGCTGCTACCTATCGCTTACGGGCATAGATGGTGCCGTTCCCAAATTGCTGATGCAAGAGACCGGGACGAATTCCGGGTTTATGATCCTGCAATATACCGCTGCTGCCCTGGCGAGCGAGAACAAGAGCCTGTGCTTCCCGGCCAGTGCTGACAGCATTTCGACCTCCTTGGGGCAGGAAGACCATGTGAGCATGGGCTCCATTTCCGGCCGCAAAGCCCTGCAGGTCGTGGGCAATCTGGAGCGGATACTGGGGATCGAACTCGTATGCGCAGCTCAGGCTTTCGACTTCCGCCGGCCGCTAAAGTCGAGCCCACTGATGGAAAGCCTGCACGCACGGGTACGGGAGGAGATTGCGTTTGCAGACAAGGACCGGGTATTCGCTACCGACCTGGACAAAGGAGCGGAGCTGGTTCGGGAGCGGGCACTGATGGAGGTGGTGAAGCAAAGCAGTCAGGATATTGGTACTGAGTTTGAAGGGTTGTTTGAAAAATTTTAGCAAGGCTTGCTATCAATCCACAATTACTTTCCCTACTTGCAACGCGGCCCCGGACTGGCTTATTTTATACAAGTAAAAGCCTGAAGGGAGCAGGCCCGTGTCCCAAACATACTGCCCGTTTATTTCTGCCTGATGCACCAATGCACCGCTTTCATTATAAATGTCCAGGCGGGCCGATCCTGAAGGCGCCTCGCATTCAAAAGACAAGGGCCCACGTACAGGATTGGGATAGACCCGATAGGAGTTTTGTGGCTTGGGCCATGCTGAAGCACTCACTACCTCTCCAATCGGGTTGGTTCTGACCAGCCATGTAGTTGATGTAGCGCTTGGGCCAGAGAAAGGTGTGTATTGCCCGAGCAGCAGGAATGAGGCATCTGGCAGTTGTTTTATGTCTTCAGGGTAACAATACCCCAACAAGTCGCTGTAGATTTCTACTGTAGTTGCCTGCCCTAAA
>JANSXW010000212.1 GCA_024742755.1 bacterium
AATGGGCGCCAGCCATGAGTGCCAGCGCGTTGAGGATGAACTTCAGCGCCCAGTAGGCAGGCCCGTGAGCATCGAGTAAAAGCAATTCCATTACTGGCTGTTTTTCAGTTGTTCCTGTAGGTCTTTGATCGCCTGATCGCGTTCCTTGATTTCGCGCTTAAGGCGGGCATTTTCCTTTTTCAGGGTTTCAATGCTTTCCTGGGCAGGCTTATCGGCAGGCTTCTCTTTGGGCTTGCTGTTTTGGGCGGGCGCTTCCCTGGGCTGTTCTGTGGTTTCCATACCAGTCAGCGATTTGAAATTGGCAATCGGGTCCTCTCCGTTGATGTAGGAGGCGCCGGCAAAAGCCAACGGCACAATGATGATTATAGCGAGCATAAACCGGGCGAATGGAGTAACTTTTCTTCTTGGCATCGGTGGTATTCTATATTGGTTACAGTACAAATGTACATCCTGAGCTAACGAGTTGCCAGATATTTCTACTTAATCCGGTAGAAATGCGATATACGCCCTCTGGTCAGGCCCTAAATTGATCGTTCTTATTTAGGATGGGGGCATTAAAATGATATTTTTGTGCAGGGCGGGGGCATGCCCGCTCATTAAAAACTACTGCTATGCCAGAAGCTTTCATTTACGATGCCCTGCGCACGCCCCGGGGGAAGGGGAGCAGCAGCGGTGCGCTCTACGAAGTCAAGCCCGTTGAGTTGCTGTCGGCCACCCTGCAGGCCCTGCAAAGCCGCCACCCTGTTGATCCGGCCCAACTGGACGATACGATAATCGGCTGTGTTACGCCCATCGATGATCAGGGCTATAATATTGCTCAGGCTGCGCTGCTGCACAACGGCTGGGGAACTTCAGGCGGTAGTCTTCAGATCAACCGGTACTGTGCCTCTGGCCTGGAGGCAGTCAACCTGGCGGCGATGAAAATCCGTTCGGGCTGGGGAAACCTGCTGCTGGCGGGCGGTGTGGAAAGCATGAGCCGTATCCCCATGGGGACGGACGGCGGTGCCTTGCTCTTCGATCCTGAAGTGATGGCCGGCGCGCACTATCTGCCACAGGGCGTTGCGGCCGACCTTATTGCCACCCTGGAGGGGTTCTCCCGGGAAATGCTCGATGAATATGCCTATCAGTCTCAGCAGCGGGCCCGGCACGCGGTGGAAGCCGGCTACTTTTCAAAGTCACTGGTCCCTATTTATGATCGCAATGGTTTGTTGATCCTGGACCGGGACGAGGCGGTCCGCCCGGAAGTGACGATGGAAAAGCTCAGTCAGCTGAAGCCTGCATTCGAGCACCTGGGGCGGATGGGTTTTGACGATATGGCCCTGGAGCGTTACCCGGTCCTGGAGTCCGTCCGCCATGCCCACACTGCGGGCAACTCCTCCGGGATTGTGGATGGGGCAGCCCTGGTGCTCGTGGGGAGTGAAGCAGCGGGAAAAGAAGCTCAGCTGACCGCCCGGGCGAAGATCCGGGCTGCTGCGACCGTTAGCGTAGATCCCACTTTGATGCTGACCGGCCCGGCACCTGCTGCTGAGAAAACCCTTCAGCTGGCTGGGATGACCGTAAAGGACATAGACCTTTGGGAGTGCAACGAGGCCTTTGCTTCGGTAGTCCTTAAGTTTCAGCGCGAGCTCAAAATCCCCGATGGCAAGCTGAACGTCAACGGTGGTGCCATTGCCATGGGGCACCCGCTGGGGGCCACCGGTGCCATGCTGCTGGGTGCCCTGCTCGATGAACTGGAGCGGCAGGACAAGCAAACCGGCTGCGTAACCCTTTGCGCGGGCGGAGGCATGGGGATTGCCACCATTATTGAGCGGGTTTAACTGTACCCGTTTTCTATGAATTAATGCTCAGCGCCAAATCAAAAAGCTAATGATCTATTACAAAAAAGATACGGACCATATCGTCACCCTTACCCTGGATAGGACAGGGCGGGAAACCAACATCATCAACCACGAAGTGAGCCGCGCCTTTCTGCCGGTCATTGAGCACCTGCGGGCAGAAAAACAGAAAGGCACTTTGAGGGGCGTCATTATCACCTCCGCCAAAAAGACCTTCTGCATGGGCGGGGACCTGGAGTACCTTTCCAAAACGGATGACCCGGAAGCCATCTTCGAGCTGGCAGAACAGCTTAAGGCCACTTTCCGGGCGTTGGAAAACCCCGGAGTTCCGGTCGTGGCGGCGATCAACGGCTCGGCACTGGGCGCGGGGTTTGAATTGGCGCTGGCCTGTCATCACCGCATTGCCATTGACAAGAATACCACCCGCTTTGGGTTTCCGGAAGCTCAGCTGGGGCTGATACCCGGAGGTGGGGGCATCACCCGGCTCACCTGGCTGCTGGGCGTTCAGAAAGCCTATCCCATCCTTACCGGTGGGCAGCGGTACAATCCGCAGGAGGCCCTGCAACTGGAGCTAATCGATGAACTGGCCGTCAACGACCGGGAGATGAAGGAAAAAGCCAAAGCCTGGATCATGAATACCCGGGAAGCCCGCCGTCCGTGGGACCAGAAAGGGGCCTCCATCCCGGGCGGCACAGCTCAGGACCCGGCAGTAGCCATCTTCCTGCGCAATGAATCGGCCCGGCTGTTTGCTACCGGCGCCCACCGCCTGCCTGCTCAGCGTGCCCTGCTCAGCATTCTCTACGAGGGGTCAAAGGTGGATTTTGATACCGCCTGCCGTCTGGAAAGCCGGCATTTTACGAGCTTGCTGCGCAGCAAGGAGACCAAAAATATGATCAAAGCTTTCTGGTCGGACCAGAACTTCATCAAAAATGGCGGCAACCGGCCGAAGGGCTTTGGGAAATTCCGCCCGCGCAAGGTAGGGATCATTGGTGCCGGGCGGATGGGGTCCGGGATTGCGTACGTATGCCTGGACTACGGTATGGAAGTGGTGCTCAAGGACGTATCCAAGCCCATTGCCGAGCGCGGGCGCGATTATGTCAGCAAACGGCTGGAGCAAATGAAAGCCAGTGGCCGCAAGAAACCCGAAGAGTGTGAAGCCATGCTTGAGCGGATTCAGACCACAGAGTCTTCTGCTGATTTTGAGGACTGCGACCTGGTCATTGAGGCGGTCTTCGAAAACCGCATGGTCAAACAAAAGGTCATGCGGGAGGCCGAAGAATACATTGATGATTACAGCTTGTTTGGGACCAATACCATTTCCATTCCCATTACCCGGCTGGCAGAGGGGTCTATCCGGCCCTCCAATTACATTGGGCTGCACTTTTTCCCGCCGGCTGAAGAAGTGCCGTTGGTGGAGATCGTGAGGGGGGCGGAGACCTCAGACGAGTCAGTAGCCCGTGCCTTTGACTTTGTGAGGGCGATCCGGAAGACGCCAATCGTGGTGAAGGACGATTGGGGGTTCTTTGCAGCGCGGGTACAGAATACCTTCATTTTGGAAGGCATCACCATGCTGTCTGAGGGGTATGCGCCGGCATTGATTGAGAATCTCGGTGTGCAGGCTGGTATGCCCAAAGGGGCGCTTGCCCTGGCTGACCATCTGGGGTTGAATATGGTGCTGCGTTATGAGAATCAGGCAGCAGAGCACTATGGTTCAAAGTACATTCAGCATCCCGCTGTAGAGGTGCTCCGGGTTATGTTGGAGGAGTTGCAGCGTCCGGGGCAGCAGAAGCGGGCAGGGTTCTACGATTATCGCGGAGAGCAGCCCACCGGGCTTTGGAATGGGCTTGAGGAGGCATTTTCAAGCAGCAGGAAACGTGCAAAGCACGAGGAGTTAATGGAGCGCTTTTTGTTTGCGCAGGTCCTGGAAGCCGTTTGGTGTATGCAGGAAAAGGTCATCCACTCGGTGCCTGCTGCCAATCTGGGCAGTATTTTTGGCTGGGGCTTTCCGGCTTTCAAGGGGGGCGTCATTCAGTATGTCAATGACTATGGCGTGGAAGCCTTCATCAAGCGCTGTGGCGCCTTCAAAAAGAAGTACGGGCAGCGCTTCAGCGTGCCGGGCAAGCTGAGGTCAATCGTAAGCCGGTAGGGGTACCCCGGCGGATGGGGTCCTGGGCAGCGTGACCAGAAAGGTGCTGCCTTCGCCGGGCTGGGACTGTAGGGTGATCGTTCCCCCCAGGCGCTCCGCTACTTTCCTGCACATCGCAAGCCCTATGCCGGTCCCGCTGTACTGATCAGGTGTGTGGAGCCGCTGGAACATGTCAAATACCTTTTCCTGAAATTCGGCAGGGATGCCAATTCCATTGTCTTTGAATGCGATCACCCACTTTGCAGGAAGGGCGTTGGCCGATACTTCAATGACCGGATGGCCGGTTGCATTGTATTTTATGGCATTGTCCAGCAGGTTCATGCAGAGTATGGACAGCAGGTTGGGCGAAGTCTTTAGGGTCGGCAAATGCTGTAGTTTTACCTCAAATTTATCGCCATAGGTCCCGCGCAGCTGTTCGGTACAATCCGTAAGCAATCTGTTCAGGTCCGTTGCTTCTGTCGATTGGGCATCGGAGTTATTCAGCCGGGAAAAGTCCAGAATGTCCTCAACCAGGGTATTCATCTGCCGGGCGCCCGCTCTCGCAAACCTGAAGTAGGTATTCAGGTCATCGTACTTGCCTTTCTCGAGGTCGCGCTCCGCCAGTCCCAGAAAACTGGAGATATTCCGGATGGGCGTCTTTAGGTCATGAGAGGCAATATAAGCGAACCGTTCCAACTCAATATTTGCTTTTTGAAGCGCAGCGTTGGAGGACTTCAGCGATTTCATCAGCAGCGCTTGTTCCTCTTCGTACTTTTGGTTCTCATGAAAAAAGTAGGTGATCATAAGGCTGACGGCAAGGGAGGTGCCGATAAAGGTAATGATGCTATCCAGCGGGTCGACCCTATCCGCTAATGGAGGGCTGATCGAAAGCAGTGCAATACTGGAACCGGTAAAAAGCAGAATAATGAATACAATCAGTGCAATGCGGACCGCCCACTTTTGGTGAAAAATAATGGCGGTGGTAATAAAAACGAACAGGGTGTACCCCCCTCCGATTGAAGGGCCATAGAGCAGAAGGACCGCTGTCAGAAGCACAGGCAGGACGATATTGGCAGCATAGCGGGCCAGGTTGTGCAGTTTTAGGTAGGACAGCACTAATTCCCCTATGAAAAACATCAGGATAGGGATCAGCACGGTAAGCTCAAGGCCCTTGAGTATAATATCTTTTACACCTACGAGTACGGCTGCACTGGCGCCCGCAAGATTGAGGCGGTTCAAAATGACGATCCTCGCGACTTCCATCCGGTTGAGTCCGGGTGTGACGCCCAACTGGGAAATCCATGAAAAAATACAGGGTTTAGTGTACATAGTTGTTGAAAAATCAAATCTGACCGCAAATTACAGCGCTTTCTGGTTTTATGGCGTTTTCTGGTGGTGTTTTGTCAAAACTTATTAGGGGTGCCGGTTTCGGAATTTGATATTATCAAGCTGTATTTTTTCCAAAAAGAATTCTGTTTTCTAAACCTTTTCCAAGGTGCTTTGTCTCACTTTTATAATTTAGTGGTGCCTGTGTCGGCACTGCAAAAGATGCATTAGTAAACATGTCGGAGCACTACGATTACATCATCGCCGGGGCAGGTGCTGCCGGGCTGAGCCTGGCCTGTAATATGGTAGACGGGGCGCTTTCCGGTGCCCGGATCCTGCTGATAGATCAGAACCTGAAGCAAAGTAATGACCGTACCTGGTGTTACTGGTCTGATGAAGCGGATGACCTTGAGCACCTGGTGTATAAGTCCTGGTCTCATCTGTCTTTCCTGAACGAGGCCCACCAACACGGCGGGGACCTTGGCCGCCTGACTTACAAAATGATCAGGGGTGAAGATTTCTACGCGCATGCCTGGGCCAAGCTGCGCAATTGCCCGAATGTATCCTTCCGGCAGGAGCGGGTGCTCCATTATCATCCCACTGCAAACGGGGCCGGGGTCGTTACTGACCGGGCAACCTATACCGGGAGGTACATCTTCAACAGTTGTATGCTGCCAAAGCCCGACCCCGGGTCGCATTTTCTCCTTCAACATTTTGCAGGCTGGTGGATAGAGACCGAAATGCCTTCCTTTGACCCTCAGAAGGGCTATTTGATGGACTTTCGTACCCCACAGAAGGGAAGTACCCGCTTTTTCTATCTCCTGCCGATCGATGAGCGCCGGGCATTGGTAGAGTATACTGTTTTTTCTCCTTCCCGCCTTCATGCAGCCGAGTATCAGTCCGAATTGAAAACTTATGTTGAACAACTTTTAGGGATTTTGCATTACACCATCACGGAATACGAATCGGGAGCTATTCCCATGACGGACCAAATAATGCCAAAGCAGATGTACCCTAATGTGATCAACATCGGAACAGCAGGGGGAGCGGTCAAACCCACGACTGGCTACGCTTTCTCCAGAATCCGGCGGCAGGCGGCGCAGGTTTGCGCTCAGCTTGAATCGGGGCAGTATCCGGACAGCACGGTAAAGAGCCCCGGGCGTTTTCGGTTCTACGACCGGTTGCTCCTCAATATTTTGCAGACCAGAGGCGATTTAGGGAAAGGCATT
Organism: bacterium; assembly: GCA_024742755.1. Lineage (GTDB taxonomy): Bacteria > Bacteroidota > Bacteroidia > Chitinophagales > Saprospiraceae > Phaeodactylibacter. Next base: position 6,516 of record JANSXW010000212.1, read on the forward strand.
TTTTCAAGCCTGTTCCGCTACACGCCCATCGAGACGATATTCCGTTTTCTTGCCGAAGGGACAAAGCTGCAGCAGGAAGCCAGGATATTCCTGCGGTTGCCCGTCCCAACGTTCCTTAAAGCAGTCTGGCGCGTATTTGGCCCAGTGAAAGAAGCGACAGAGCAAAAGGCAGCCGAGGCAAAAGAGCAGCCACCGGTTGCCTGGGCTATTCCAGTTGAGGATAAATTACAGACGCCATGACATCAAGGTATCCTGTGCTTTATCGGTCTATTCAGGGGATTGCGCTGCTAGCGGTGCTGCTGAGCGTGCTGATGCCGGGTTGGCTGTCGAATGTGCAGCTGATCGTCGCGTTGGTTATGATCTTACTGATAGGGATCCCTCACGGCGCAACGGATTACCTTATTTTTCAGCAGCTCTCCCGGCCACTTTGGGGCAGCCGCGAAATGACCCGTTTTTACATCAATTACATCCTGCTGATGGCTGCCTTTGCCGTATTATGGTGGATATTGCCGGAAGCAGCGCTGCTTGTATTCCTCGGTATTTCGGTCTACCATTTTGGGCAGTCCAATTGGAATTATGTGGCTTTTCGTTCCAAACTGGAAGCTGCGGGGACGCATTTATTGTGGGGTAGCTTTGTGCTGTTTGTGCCCATACTCTGGCATTACGAAACCGCAGCGCCAATTATCGGCAGCATAACCGGGGCTCCTGCCCCTACAATCAGCGGAGCCTGGAGGGAAGCGGTCAGCATCATCCTGCTGGTACTCAACCTATGGCTCTGTGTGTATTACTTTGTTCAGAACAGGGTTACCAGAAAAGAATTCATGGATGAAGTCGTCAATCTGTTTGCATTGGCACTTTTGCTTATCAATTTGCCATTGCTGCTGGGTTTTGCCATCTATTTTGTTTGCTGGCATTCACTGAGCTCAATGATGGATCAAATCCGGTTTTTCCGGCGGCAGGCGCAGTCTTACAATGTGGCTCAGTACATTAAAAATGCATTGCCCCTGAGCCTGGCTGCGATTGGAAGCCTGGGTTTGTTCGCTTTTGCACAGGTGAAAATGGATATTCCGCTCAACATCGGGATCGTGTTTGTGTTTATCTCCGTGGTTACACTCCCGCACATGATTTTGATCGATCAGTTGTATCAGGAGAGCAATGCTGTTTCGGCATTTAATTCCATGGATAAAGAGTTTTGAGTCATTTGGTTCGGTGGTTTGAAAATTTGACAAATTTTTAAACCATTTTTTCACGACGCTGTTAGTGCAGTGTCTTTTAACAGTTCTTTAACGTAATTCAATAAATCTAAATCATGGACGCATTAGTAAACATCCAACCCTTGCTGCTTGCGCAGC
>JANSXW010000416.1 GCA_024742755.1 bacterium
ATGCTCTTTTTCAGCTTGGACGCAGGGATATCAACGATACGGTGACCCGCCTGCTGAGCATTGCGGATACGCGTAAGATAATCTGCTATTGGATCTGATACTGCCATTTTATCCTGATTATAGAAGCCGTCAAAACCCTAAATGCTTTCCAGGTTTGCAGACGACTATGATTGACTTCGATAAAGTTACCAGCTCGCTTTTGTTACGCCGGGGATTTTGCCCTCCAGCGCCATCTCACGGAATTTCACACGGCACAGGCCAAACTGACGCATGTAGCCCTTGGGACGGCCGGTCAGCTTACAGCGGTTGTGCAGGCGGATCGGGTTGGAATTGCGGGGGAGCTTGTCGAGCTCTTCCCAACGGCCTTCCTCCTTGAGCTGCTTACGCAGGGCAGCGTACTTTGCTACCATTTTCTCTCTTTTCCGTTCGCGAGCGATGATTGATTTCTTAGCCATTATGAATAAATTGCTATGATTGAATTACTTAGTTGTTGCGTTGGTTCCGGAATGGCATTCCCATCAGTTTCAGCAGTGCCAGCGCTTCAGCGTCTGTTTTGGCTGTTGTCACGATGGTGATGTCCATACCTGTGATCTTGTTCACCTTGTCCATCAAAATTTCAGGAAAGATGATTTGCTCCGTAATACCCATGGAATAGTTGCCACGTCCGTCAAAGCTCTTGTCATTGACACCACGGAAGTCACGTACACGAGGCAGTGCGACTGTGATAAGGCGGTCCATGAATTCGTACATCTTAACGTTACGGAGGGTAACACGGGCGCCGATTGGCATTCCGTCCCGCAGCTTAAAGTTAGAAACGGATTTACGGGCTTTGGTTGGCACAGCGCGCTGACCAGCGATGATGCTCATCTCTTCCACTGCGTTGTCCACCAGCTTTTTATCCTGAGTAGCATCCCCAACACCTTGGTTCAAGCTAACCTTGACGATGCGAGGTACCTCCATGATAGAGCTGTACTGAAACTGCTCCATGAGTGCAGGTACTACTTCTTCCCGATACTTTTTCTTCAGTCTTGGAGTGTAGCTCATTACTTAATAATTTCTCCGG
>JANSXW010000271.1 GCA_024742755.1 bacterium
ATTGGGCGACATGATGGTCACCACGCCATTATCCCCGATTTTCAGAAAAGCGTTGATATCGGTCCAGGATTCCGGGATTTCCAGTCCGGTTTCGGGCTCGCGGGCGCAGGAAGACAGCCAGCCAAAGCCCAGGAGCATGCCACCGCCGGCAGCAGCGGAGACTTTCAGGAAGGATCTGCGGTCGACCGCAGTTTTTATAGTAGACATAATGAGAAGTTCGATTTAGGAATAAGGTTGAAGGTGCAGGTTATTAACCCATTTTGGCGGAAGCCGTTTTGACGGCTGCTTTCACGCGGGTGTAGGTACCGCAACGACAGAGGTTGCCGTTCATAGCCGCTTCGATTTGCGCATCGGTGGGCCTGGGCGTATTGGCGAGGAAAGCAGAGGCCGTCATAATCTGGCCCGCCTGGCAATAACCACATTGCGGCACATCGTGCTCAAGCCACGCCTGCTGTACCGGGTGATCGCCTTTTTCGGAAAGGCCTTCGATGGTGGTGATGGCCTTGTCGCCCACCGCCGAGACCGGCAGGGAGCAGGACCGCATAGCAGTGCCATTGAGGTGAACCGTGCAAGCGCCACACTGACCGATGCCGCAACCGTACTTCGTACCGGTCATTTGCAGATGGTCACGCAATACCCAAAGCAGGGGTGTTTCAGGTGCCACCTCTACCGTTTGAGGTTTGCCGTTAATTTGGAGTGTAAAACTAGCCATTGGAAGGTGTTTTGGTTACAAGTGGTAATGTAACGAAAAAACGCCGGAATGGATGTGGGCGGGAGGGGCTTTTGTTGTTTATCGTTGACCTTATTGCCCGGGACATAAGCAAAAGCCCGCACCTCATCGAGGCGCGGGCCATGCATATCCCAAAATGCTAATGCTTAAAATTCATGTATCACGAAGGTTTCCATCATCTGATCCAGGGTACTGCGCTGCCCTTCCTGATTGCTTAGGGCAATGAACAGCCCATCGGACTCGGGGAACAAGGCAATGAGCGAAGTAAAGCCGTCCACATCTCCGCCGTGGAAATAAACCAGTTCTCCCTGTATGCGAATGGCAAACCAGCCCAGCCCAACGGAGGTGGCATCATCTTGTGCAGGGGCTGGAAAGACCGATGCCCGCTCCAGGCCAGTGAGCAAATCGCCCATCCAGGCATCGCCCCACTTTTCCATATCCCCCAGGGTACTGGCCCAGTCGCCCGCACCAAAGGCAACCGACATAGGATAAGGCTCCACCGGTACGCCGTCCAGATAGCCCACCGCTTCGCCTATTGTGCCGAAGTCGTTGGCGCTCGGATAGGTGTCCGCCATATTCAGGTACTCCAGTGCGGTGGATTGCAGGTACTCGTGGTAAGGCTGTCCCGAAAGGGCTTCAACAAGGGTAGCCAGAAGCAAATAATTGGCATTGCAATAGTGGAAATTGCTGCCGGGCTCAAAGAGCAATTCTTCCTCCTGTAAGGCTTCTGTATAGGCATCCACGATGTCTTCTGCTGTGAGGAAGGCATTTTGTTGCTCATACAATTCCTCAAAGGCAGCGACGTGGTCCGGCAATCCGGAGGTGTGCGCCATCAGATGCCGCAGGGTGATCTGACTGCCATAGGGAAATTCAGGTGCGAACGCACTGATGGTTTGGTCGAGGCTTTCGATCAGCCCTGTTCTTTGCAGCTGCAAAATGCCCAGCACGGTGAACGCCTTAGACATAGAGCCAATACGGAATTGGGTGTCGGTGGCATTCATAATGCCTTCCCCTGCCCTTGCCTCTCCAAAGCCGCGCCGGATGAGGTCTTCATCGCCCCTGCGCAACAGCATGCTGCCCTGAAACCCGGAGGCATGGGCATAGTCCAGCGCATTGGTGTAAGAAGGGGTGGGCGCAGGTGCCACCGTGTCATCGTCTTCACAGGAGGTAAACAGAATGACAATGGACAAGAGGATCGGAAAAAAGAAAAGCAGGTTTTTCATAGGTGACTTCAATTTTGTCGGGTGTAAAAAGTGGGTGATTTCTTAAAAACGGGTGATTTCCAAATCATTTGAAACTAACAACAGCACAAAGATGCAGGGCATTACAAGGGCAATCGTCCGGAAATGAAATCCTGAACGTGTGCGGTAAATCCGAACTTTGGGGCGGCAAGAATAGAATCTATGGAAGGGAACAGGCTGTCGGCTGTCAATCAGGCTTTTGGAAATTACTGGCAAGGTATCGGGTTGGGGTGCCCCCCCGGTGAGGCGGCTTCGCCGGGCGCTCTCTTCGCCCGACGTAGTTTGGAAACGCCAGTATACATCCATAGGGACTGGCCCGTCCATACGGACAAATTATGGGAAGTCGGCACTTTCGCCCGGCGTGCTGACCAAGAGCCAACGAAAAGCGCACCGGGTGAATGCCCCGGCAATGGCTTGGCTTAGTACACCCGGTGAGGCCCCTTCGCCCGGCGTACAGCTATGAGCATACTAAAAGCACACCGGGTGAATGCCCAAGGAATGGTACCCGGTAAGCACCCAACAGCCTACAGCCATCAAAATCCAGTTGATTACAACCTAAAGGCAGATAGACAAGGTAAAGACACCTACCCCCCCCACTCCACAACAGCCCCCGCATAGGAAAGCCCGCCACCGAAGCCGAGCAGCATCACTTTATCGCCTTTTTTGACCTTGCCGGCTTTGACGCCTTCGTTCAGGGCCAGTGGGATGGAAGCGGAGGAGGTGTTGCCATAAATGGATAAGCTTTCGAGGGCTTTTTCCACCGGCAGGCCAATGCCTTTGCAGATCGCCTCAATGATGCGCATATTGGCACTGTGGGGTACGAACCAGTCGATATCATCAATCGTCAGGTTGTTCTTTTCCAGCAATACTTTGGCCTGTTCAGTCATGCGGTTGACGGCCCATTTGAAGACTTTGCGGCCATTCTGGTAAATTTTGCCGCTGGCTTTGATGAGCTCGCCATTGATCATTGTAGATTGACTGGACAGGTAAAGGTCCTGCCCGCCACTGCCTTCAGCGCCCACAATGCAGGCTCCTATGTTGCCTTGTTCCGATGCCTCCACCAATACCGCCCCTGCGCCGTCACCAAAGAGTATGCAGGAAGTGCGGTCAGAAAAGTCGATGACTTTGGACAGCACTTCCGCTCCAATAACGAGTACTTTGCGCTGCATGCCGGACTCGATCATGCTTTTCGCTAAAGCAATGCCATAGCCGAACCCTGCACAAGCCGCTGCAATATCAAGCGCTCCCGCCTGCCGGATGCCCAGCCGGTGCTGTAAGACTGCTGCCACGCTGGGCATGACGTGGTCATGGGATACGGTAGCGAGCAGGATGAAATCCACATCGCTCAGGTCTTTGCCGTAGGTTTTGGCCAGGTTGAGGGCGGCTTTTTCGCTGAGGTCCCCGGTGTACTCGTTTTGGCGGGCAAAATGGCGGGTTTTTATGCCGGTACGGGACTGAATCCATTCATCGGAGGTCTCAATGAAGCCTTCAAAGTAGTGGTTATCAATAATTTGCTCTGGTGCGTAAGCACCGATGGCCGTGATTTTCGCTTGCATGTGTCAGGGTGTTATCGGCTGAGGCTCTGATTATTAAAGTCTTTTTGCGATGCAAAAATAGATTTTATTCGCTATTTAGCAAGCTTAAATTGTTTGGCGTCAGCGGAGCATTTTTTACTTTTTTTGCCGTCGATTGAACTAATGGCACGCTCTTGGGTGTTATGGGTATAGTTCTTTGAAAGCTGAAAGATTCAGTTTTCCCTTGACAACAGGTCAAAGCTGCTGATAGTGCCGATGGTACTTCAGCAAAAATCAGCCGGAGCTTAGCAAGTTCGGCTACTAAAGGTCTCCTTCGCCCCATGGGCTACGGCGACCATAGACCTCCTTCGCCCTTCGGGCTACGGTGGTTAGTAGGGGACGTACTGGAATCGACAGGGAAGTAAACTGGTAAGTAAGCATGCCGGAGCACGATAGTTCACTCCGTTAACAAATGGCTATTGACACTTTTACATGGCAATACACAGTATGCCATGGCTGCCTAAGACTAGGTCTTAGAAAGCCTTTGTGCCGTACGCTTGACGCCTAATACACAGCGTGCCGCATATCAACCAACCCTTTAGGCTAGTGGTCTGCCCTGCTCC
>JANSXW010000363.1 GCA_024742755.1 bacterium
TCTGTGCCTGCCAGCAGCTTTTCCACCAGCTCCTGCAGCTTCTCCATTTCTTCTGCATTGAGCGGGATATCGGCAAGCAGTTCTTCCTGCACATATTTGAGGAGCTTGTCTTTGTCGCCTTTTGAAGTGATATCGATAAAACCCTGCACGGTTTCCTGAGGCAGCCCGGTGAAGTCGGCGAGGTCAACAGCCGCCATTTCCGGAAATTTGAGCGCTGTCTTCAAAAGGTGGAAGATGCGCTCCTTTTGTTTGCCTTTTTCCATGCCCTTTTCCATGCCTTCTTTGCGGCCGCGGGTCAGGATTTGCTCTAGTGTGCTCATGACATCTGGTATTATATTGAGATCTGTATTTTCAATGATTTCTTTGAATTCTTGTTCGGAGCGCTCTGCAACCCCAAGGATATAGTGGGTCAGTGCGCTGACGCTGGCCTTGCTGTCTGCCCCTTCAAAAATAAGCCTAAGATACTTAACAATCAAGTAGGGTTGATGCCGTAAGGATAAGGCTATAATGGCGCTCCTGAAAAAGCTCAGGTCAAGCTGCAGCAGCTCCTCAGTGCTGAGCTGCGAGACATCCTGAAATACAAAACTGAAATTCGGGATATAGGGTTGCAGCAGGCTGAGCTGCGGGTGTCCGGCAAAAAGCTCTGCGAGCGTAAGGGGCTGCCATTTTTCTTTTCCATTGTAAAAAATGATGGGAAGCACCAGCTCCAGTTCTCGCCCCGCTTCTTTTACGGAGCGCAGCATGAGCTCCATGATGTATAGCCCGACCTGAACGGACACGTATTTATCGGGCTGTGATTTGTGCTCAAGCAGCAGGCAAAAGTACAGATGCTGCTGCTCTTCCTCTTGCAGGAGGCGGCATCGGTAGATAATATCGGCTTGGAATTCTCTTAGGTTGGGCTGAATGCTGAGGCTGCTCTCCAGCTTTAGACTTTCGAGATCGGTGATGCGGGCAATGTCCGGATAGAAGTGCTCAATGTAGCGTTTTGCCACCTCCGGCTTGCTCATAGCATGTCGGAAAAAGCGGTCGTCCGGCTGGTGTATTTTGGGTTTTGAGGGCATAGTACAGAGGTTTAGCGCTACGAATATACCAAAAAATGTGTCAAGAAATAAAAATAAAACACAAATAAATTTAAATTAATTGGCCCAGTCGAAGTCGAATCGGCCATCGGTGATGTAAATCGTGTCGCCACAGTTATCATCGACTACGGTGCACTGGAAGGTGCCAGAGACGATATATTCTTCGGTGTCCAGATTGAGGATTTCTACCCAGTTATCCGCGCCTTCAAGCAAACGAGACGGATCAGCTGGATTCTGGCAGGGATGGTTATTATCGTTATAGTTTGCATCGTGCAGATCATATCTGCCAACGCTGTCTACATACGCAGCGATATAAACCGAATCATCAAAGCCCTCACAGCTTCGTCTCATCCCAGAAATCTGAAAAATCTTATAAACCGGGTGCCACTCTCCAATGATGCTACTCTGAAGGAACCCGCCCCCACAGCGCTGCCAGTTCACCCCATTGATTTTGCA
>JANSXW010000423.1 GCA_024742755.1 bacterium
CCACGCGTCGCAGATGAGTCAGGCCTTGCTGGGCGAGCTTGTGATGAGCCAGCGGAAGCAGGACGAGTTAGAGGGAGTCGGACGGCCTGGAGGGATTCTGCTCTGCCAGGGCGCAGGTACTGTTTGGTCGGAGCATTCCGAAAGAGCAACCTTGAGGTCTTGGGCGGCCTCGCTGGGAGTCGACGACTACGTGGCCAAGCAGCTGGGCAGATGGCAGCCCTCCACTGATGAGGCCTACGTCAGGTCCATCAGGGGCAACGTGGAGAAGGCGCAGAAGATGATGGCCGAAGAGATTCGGAACAACTTGGGGGGCCCCGACAAGCTGGACGAGGAGTCCATCATGGATAAGGTCGTGGAGAAGCTGGCGGGGCAAGAAGTGGACGCTAACGATGTGGAGGACCAGAAGCTGAGGCTGACAAGCTTCCAGGGGGGCATCTTCGCGAGCATCCTCGGGAAGGACAGCTGGCAGGCCTCGGAGAAGGATCCGCTGGAGATCGTCGAGGTGGAGGACGGCGACGAGGCGAGCAAGAACGAAGAGACCGCCAGCGAGCCAGATCGGACGCCGGAGGGTTACAAGAGCCGATACTTCGTGAGTCTGGTGGGGAGATCGCAGAGGAGGACACTCCACCGTGGGGGAGAGTGTCATCGTGTCCCGGGGGTGCACTACAAGCGGTTTGAGGACTTGGGGGAGGACCTACCCCCGGAGGGCATGTACCACCGGGTGTGCAAGGAGTGCTTCCCTCGGGGTGTCGAGGCGGGCGACGAGTCGGGGGCCACCGAGGACAGCGAGGTGTCCTCCTCGATCTCAGCATCCACGGAGTCGCTGGACTAGCCTGTTTCACCCCCCTTTTTCAGATCCACCCAAACCAAAAGGGGTCGGCAGGAAAAGGACAGGCGCGGGGCCGACAGTTTGGGAAAGGGGGGGGGCAGGAGGGGTGAGGTTGATGCACAACCTCACTTGCAGGCGCATGAGGGACCGGGCAAGCTTTCATGCGTCAGAGAGAGGTCGGGTCAGAGGGTTTGTAGCATGCA
>JANSXW010000403.1 GCA_024742755.1 bacterium
AAAGACGGACGAAGACCCCAACAGAAAACAAACGGAGCAAGAACCCAAAAGGAACAGAAAGGCCCCACGTTGGGTCTCCGCGGGCAAAACCCCAACCAAGAAACACGAAAAACGGGAACCCGAGTTTAGGGTCACCGCCGAGGGCAAAGAACCCCAAACAGTCCAGAAACCCTCCTAAACCTTGTAGACAAAGAGCACCGCGAAGTTGAAGAACGACACCACGAACACGCCATCCCTAAACGGGCGAAGAGGAACAACCGGAAGGAGTAGGGAAAGGGGAGACGAAAAGAAGGAGAGAGCGAGAAAGAGAGAAAGGAGGAGAAGGGCCGAGATGCGTATTTAGGGCGCCGCAGCCCGCCCGGGGAAAGGAGAAAGAAACGCAAGGGGGAGAGAAGAAGAAGAAGGAGAGAAAAAAGGAAGACAAAGGGAGCGAGATGTGTATTTAGGGCGCCGCAGCCCGCCCGAGGAGAGGAGAAAGGAGAAAAGGAAAAGGAAGAGGGAAAGGGGAGTAGTATGCGTTTTTAGGGCGACGCATCCCGCCCAGACAGGAAAAGAGGATGAAGACCAAAGCTCGAGGAGGAAGACGACGAATCCCACACAGGGGCCAAGAGGACGAACACGAAATAGCAACGGAAGGGGAAGAAGACGTCAAGCCAAACTACGTGAGGAAGAAGAGGAGTAGGAACAGGAAGACAGACACGAAGACGACGACGAGGAAAATGGTGAACAACGCGAGGACACCCAGGCCATCCCTAAGCGGGCGAACAGGAGGAGGGCGAACGCGCGGGTCACGAAAGGCAGCAGGAAGAGAACGGGAGGAAGGAGAAGCCACCCCTATAGGCGGGCGAAGAACCAGAAGACGGGCACGCGGAAGACGAAGGCGAGAAAAAAGAACGAAGGGTGAAACGTAGCTATGAAGAGGTGGCTGTCTTCCCTTTAGTGAAACCTCGATCCTGGTTAAATGTGAAATTCCGCTGGTCTATGATAAGCACGCTGAGGTCAAATTTTCCGACAGAGCCGGCCCAGGGTCACACAATGGGTACACCCGAGGATTCTCCACGAATGGGGTGTACACACTTAAACTCCAGATGGAGGGTGCTAATCTTTCGAGTACAACTGATGAGTCTCGAGTACAACTGATGAGTCTCGAGTACAACTGATAAGTCACTC